>CAMDUR010000041.1 GCA_945879115.1 Polynucleobacter meluiroseus | reverse complement strand
AACGGCCAAATCGGTGGGCCGTTAGCAGTTTGAGTTGTATGCTCATTAATCGCTAGAGATATCGACGCAAATGAGATACCGGCATAGATCAAGGCAACAATGCCTGGAATGAAGAATATGAAATAAAGCATTAAATCGAGAGCGGCTTGTGTGCGAGGAGTAAAGAATCCGTAAAGCACGTCACCACGCACGTGGCCATTTTTTGACAAGGTGTAAGCTCCTGCCATCATGAACAGCACGCCGTAAAGCATGTAAGTTGTATCAAAAACCCAATCATGCGGGTTGTTAAAGAAGTAACGAGATGCCACTTCCCAGCAAATAACAGCCGTCAAAATGGCAATTGACCAGGCTGAAAATTGACCGAGCATCGTCGAGATCTTATCAACAGTTAAAAGAAGTTTTTGCATATATCTTCCAGAATATTTTTATAGTTTTAAATAAATAACACCCACCTAGTATAACTAGGTGGGTGTTTGTACTACTTCAAACGAGATTAAGACTTCGCTGCTGGAGCTTTGCGGCCGAAGTAATGGTTATAAGCCATCTTGTAATCAACGTTCGTATCGTTCTGCCAGCGGCAAGCGCGCTGAGCAAAAGTACGCATAGACTCAAGTACACGCTTAAAGTCAGCATTTTCTGTTGACTTAGCAGCGATGATCTTGTCCCAAGCTGCCAACTGAGCACGCAAGATTGGATCTGGCGTCTTGTAGAACTTAACGTTCTGCTTAGTTTGCATTTCCGCGTAGTCTTTTGAGTAACGGTCAATAGCCTTCCAGCTCATCTCAGCTGAAGACGCTTGAACAGCAACGTTAATCATGGCACGTAGTTCAGCAGGCATTGAATCTAGCTTTGCTTTGTTGAAAAGAATCTCGAACTGCTCTGAAGACTGGTGGAATGATTGCAACATACATACTTTTGATACGTCTGGGAAACCTAATAGACGATCTGAAGAAGCATTGTTGAACTCAGCAGCATCCAATAGACCACGATCCATCGCAGGAACGATTTCGCCGCCTGGAAGCGCGTTAACTGAAACACCCATGTCTTTGAAAATATCAATTGAAAGACCAACAGTACGGTACTTAAGACCCTTCATGTCCTCAGCCTTAACAACTGGCTTCTTGAACCAACCCAAAGGCTGTGTAGGCATAGGACCATATAGGAATGAAGTGACATTGATGTTCAATGACTTATAAATGCTCTCCAACATGGCTTTACCGCCTCCATGCTCATGCCATGCCAAAACCATGTTGGCATCCATACCGAAAGCTGGACCTGATCCCCATAGCGCTAACGCTGGGCTCTTACCGTACCAGTAAGCAACCACACCGTGGCCACCGTCTAATGTACCTGCGCTTACTGCATCTAGTAAGCCAAAAGCTGGAACTACTGAACCGGCTGGCAACAAATCAATCTTTAGACGTCCTGAAGACATTCTATTGACCTTGTCGCAGAAATCTTGTGCGTACTCATGGAAAATATCTTTTGTAGGCCATGTGCTTTGGAAACGCAAATTAACTGTTTGCGCTTTTGCAATCATTGGGAAGCCTAGCGTACCGGCGCCAGCTGCAGCAGCTGTTGTGGTCGCAATAAACTTACGACGCGATTGAACTTTGTTCTCTGACATTAAAGTCTCCTCTGTTATTTACAAAAATTACAACCCCGGAAAATAGTTTCCATAAGTTAAGACTAATTTATCACTCTGTGAAAAAATACGCATCTACATAAACGTGTTTTTTGCTAGGGGTTTTACCTAATATGGGTATCAGTACGAATGAATAAGAAGTATCAAAATCTGATGCGCGTCGGTAAATGGCTTTTTATCTTTTTAAGTGGCGTCCTAGTATTAATACTGACTTTGCTCAGTATTTACTTTTTATCCACTAAAAATCAATTAGATGGAGAAGTGCTGGCTCACGGCCTAAGCTCTTCAGTCATCATTAAATTTGATGAAAATGCCATCCCTCACATAAATGCTAAAAGTACCGAAGATGCTTGGTATAGCCTAGGTCTATTGCATGCCACGGAACGACCTTGGCAAATGGAATTCAACCGTCGTTTGGCGTCTGGCAAACTCTCTGAAATCTTGGGTCCAAAGACAGTTGGCTTGGATAAATTTATTCGTACGCTGGGCATCAGAAGAGCTGCTGAAAAGCAGTTGGAAAATTACCCCATTGAGTACAAGCGACAGCTTCAATCTTATGTAGAGGGTGTCAATGATGGCTTCAGTCGACTAGGCTGGGCCCTACCCGCTGAATTTATGATTTTAGGCACCAAGCCTGTTGCCTGGAACCCTGCTGACTCAGTGGCTTGGTCATTGATGATGGCCCTTGATCTAGGTGGTAACTGGCATAAAGAGTTTATTCGCTTAGAACTGGCTAAAAATCTAGAAACTCAACGTATCTGGGAAGTACTTCCCCCTTACCCTGGTGAAACCCCACCCACCTCGGTCAATTTTTCAAAAATGTACCAAGAGCTTGGATTATTCAATAAAGAACCAGCAAAGAGTTCAGCAAGTGTTTTGCAACTGCAAGAATTTGCTCAATTACTACCCGGTGGTGTCGATGGTTTGGGCTCCAACAATTGGGTTGTAGCAGGTGAAAAAACCGTCAGCGGTAAACCGCTATTAGCCAATGATCCTCATTTAGGACTTACCGCACCAGCCATTTGGTACATGGCTCACATTGAATCCCCGGAGTTCAATGTCATGGGGGCCACCATGCCCGGTATACCTGGGGTGGTGATTGGTCGCACCAAACAACTGGCGTGGGGATTTACCAATACAGATCCTGATGTTCAGGATCTGTACATCGAGGCTTTAGATACAGATCGATCGAATAGCTATAAAACGCCGGATGGCTATAAGAAATTTATTCTTCGTGAAGAAATCATTGCCGTTAAAGGGCAAGCGCCCATTCGTTTTATCGCAAGAGAAACAAGACATGGTCCAGTGATCTCAGATGCTTATGAGCGCGCTCAAAATCTGATTGATACAAAACGCTTTGCCATCTCCATGCGATGGACAGCACTCGACGCAGCTAACCAAACCTTAGTGGCTGGTTTTAAGATGAACTACGCTCAAACGATTGATCAGTTCAAGGATGCGCTGAAACACTATTACGCGCCGATGCAAAATATTGTGATGGCAGACCAAGAGGGTCAGATTGCTTATCGCGCCGCTGGAGTAGCCCCTAAAAGAACCAGAGGGCAAGGTTTGTTTGGATCTGTTCCAAATTTAGGATGGGACCGCCAATACGACTGGGGACCTTATCTCAATCCAGATGTGCTGCCAAAAGAAAATAATCCGGCCAAAGGCTGGATTGCTACAGCTAATCAACGGGTTCATGCTGCCAATGATCCCAATCCTCTGACAGACGATTGGCATATGCCCTATCGTCATGATCGAATTGCATCTCTTTTGGGAGCACAAGAGAAACACGATGTGAATAGTATGAAAGCCATCCAAACGGATGTGCTCTCACTATCCGCTAAAGATCTTTTGCCACTTTTGTTAAATGCCAAATCAGAACACCCTTTGGATGCTGAAGCAAAAAAAATCTTAGATCGCTTCGATACCCATATGGCTTTGAATAGTGCAGGAGCAACTATTTACAACGAATGGGCTCATCAGTTAACAAGGTTGATGTTCTCAGAGAAGTTAGGTGAAAGTTTTGCCGTTGAATATGGCAAACGTGATTTTCGAGCAGGTCTTCATCACATTCTGAATCTTTATGCCAATGATAAATCTGAGGCGGATTACTGGTGTGATGTATCGAGTACTGCTGCCGTTGAAACCTGTGAAGAATTAATCAATATTGCTTATGCTGAGGCTCTTACTCAATTATCAAAACGCCTTGGTGGCAAGCCCTCTTCTTGGCTATGGGGCAAAGTTCACATTGCCACTTCAGAACATCGCCCATTTAGCCAAGTTGGCCTTTTGAAGAACCGCTTTGAAATCAGTCGCCCAACACCTGGTGATGGTTTTACGATCAATGTTGGCTTTATGGACTTAGGTAACTCAAGCAATCCATTTAAAGTGACAAAGGCTGCTAGCTTAAGAACGATTTTTGATCTTTCAGATTTGGATAAATCCCAGTTCATTTATCAAACAGGACAATCCGGTTGGGTGAATAGTCGTTATTACAGTAACTTTGCTGATACTTGGTCAAAGCAAGGCTATATCCAACTAACCATGAAACCGAATAACATTCTTTATACAGCGACACTTTTACCGAATAAGAATAAAAAGCCAGAACATGTCAAAATCATTGAGAAGAAAAAATAAACTGA
>CAMDUR010000040.1 GCA_945879115.1 Polynucleobacter meluiroseus | reverse complement strand
CTCCATACAAATACCATCGCGGTACAAGGTGCCGCAGCTAATAAAATTAAACCAGCTATATAGCTGTCAATTTGGTCGGCTGGCAAATAAGGCGCAAATATCTGACGAATAAATAACCACGCTAAGAATGCCATTGAGAAAGGTTTTACTAACCAATTGATGAACAAGGTAACGCCGATACCCTTGATGTGCTGACGCACTTGATTCAAGGCACCAAAGTCAACTCTGACTAGCATGGGGATGATCATGACCCAAATTAAAAAACCTACTGGGATATTGACATTAGCAAACTCCATGCTTCCTAGTAACTGGAATGCAGCTGGGAAAAATTGACCTAAGGCAATACCAACGACGATACAAATAAAAACCCATACCGTTAGATAACGTTCAAAAATATTCATGTGATTTATGCCAGATTTTTAGTTATTTGCAGCTATGTTTTTAAGTTCTGTACTTAATGACATGGCGTCTAATTTTTCAAGAGGTAAGTTCAGTAGGATCTCAAGACGTTTCTTTAAACCTAACTCAACTGCTTTAAATGCTTGTCGTTTAGCCTCATCATCGCCATCAACTGATGAAGGATCAGGGTAACCCCAATGAGCTGTTGCTGGCTTACCTGGCCAGAATGGACAAACTTCACCAGCTGCGTTATCACAAACAGTGATGATGAAATCCATTTGAGGAGCATCCGCTTGGGCGTACTCATCCCAGCTTTTAGATCTCAACTTACTCAAGTCATAGTTGTACTTTTCAGCGATCTCAACTGCAAAGGGATTGACCTTACCGCCTGGTGTTGAACCGGCTGAGTAGCCAATAAATTTACCATTTGAGGTTTGGGTTGCTAGAACCTCGCCTACGACACTTCGGGCTGAATTGTGGGTACAAAGAAAAAGGATGTTGTATGTTTTCATGATTTATATTTTTTTAGTTTTTTAGGGAAATAGCTTGAGTAATTTTTTTAAAGCATGTGTTAACCACACTTATTTTTGGTGCTTATGGAGCCAATCGAAACTGTCGATACACTTCCCATAGATGTAGGGGTGCAGCATGCATTCGCGGCTTCCGCGCTCTCAAGGGGAGCTTCGTTAAAGACAGGAATACTGTCCAAGGTATGGAATGTTTCCCAAGGAATACCTGATGGATCGTTCACCCAATATTTGTCAGATTTTGCATAACAACAAGCAGCACCCTCTTCTTCGACGAGTTCTGTTTGCAATTGATCTAATCTGGTTTTCATTTCAACTAAACCTTCAGCAGCATCCACTTGAATACCAAGATGGTTAAGTCCTACTGCTGCGCCTCTTGCAGAAATTGCAAAGTTGACCTTAGGGTCTTCCAATTGCCATTTAGCGTAATCTTGCTTATGAACTGTTGGCTCAGTACCAAACATCTTTGTATAAAAGGCAACGCTTTCTTCAATTCCTTTTACCGCTACGTGAATATGCATACGTTTCATATAATTTCCTTTGTTATTTTTTTCTTAGTGGGCAGTTCTGGAGCACATGATTGACCACCGCAACAATTAAAGAGAAGAAATTCCATCAGCGATTCAACTTGTTTGGCATGAGGTCGATAGATGAGATTTCTACTTTGGCGCTCGACTAAGACCAAATTGGCTTGATAAAGCTCTTTTAAGTGAAATGAGAGCGTTGCAGCCGGAATACCAAGGCTTTCCTTAATATCTGAGGGCGTAACCCCCTCCGAGCCCCTCTGAACGATCAGGCGGAAGATGTTTAACCTTGATTCTTGACCAAGGGCTAAGAGGGACTGTACGGCATCTGTATTTTTCATAATTCCATGATAATGGAATTATGTGACAGTTGGATGACACGCCTAAGATTTGTACCCTCTTATGTGAACCTTTTGTGACTTGTCTTATTTATGTTGTTTTAGTTGATGACATCCTTGAAACTACCGTCTACGTAAAAGGGAGTGATTATGTATACGTATGAAGATGCAGTTAAACAATTGCAAGAAACTGGTTCAATCAGTTTGATCAATTTTAAAGAATTATCTTATGAAGAACTTGAAGAGCTTCTTGAGGAAATCAAAAAATGGTGTGTTTACTCTAATGGTAATAAAGAAAAATTAGAGAAAAAGTCTAAAAACAAGGACAAAAAGAAAAAGAAAACGTAATTTAATTTAATTTAAAAGATTAGTTTTTACCCGCCAGCTAGGATTTTCCTAGCTGGTTTTTTTTACAATTTGAAACTCCTAAGATACCCTTTATTAAGGGGATCTCTTCAAATGAGCTACCCCTGCCTATCTAGTAGATAATGAGCACAAATCATATATATCGGGTATTTCGATGCTGTTTCATCTAAAAAAAGTCAGTTTTACCTTAGCGATGCTTCCTAGTCTCGCTATGGCTATTGACCTTCATCCTAATGACGGCATTGCCCCACCCCCTGGTATCCAAGCGATTCAGATCAATTACCAGCGCGTTGAGCGGGGTGATTTTTATAGCAAGGGAAATAAAGCTCTCACTGGTGGTGAAATAGTTAACACCCAAATGCAACTTAAATACGGTCGCTCTTTTGAACTAAATACCATGCCGGCTTTCTTTTATATTCAAGCACCAATAACTGAGATTTCTACATCAGGGAGCTCATCAACTTTTACTGCCAACTCTGGTGCTGGTGATACCTCTTTTGCTTTTGCACTTTGGCCTTACGTCAATCGTGATGCCGGGAAATATATGGGTGTTGCAGGATATTTAACTGTTCCCACAGGAAGTTACGATAGCCAAAAGAATTTCAACGCTGGTGAAAATCGTTATCGATGGGCTCTTCAAACAGGCTATGAACAGTCCATCAGTAAGCGAGTCAATTGGATGTCAGCCGTTGATGTTCTTTGGTATGGTGAAAACGACGATAAAGCCATTACTCACGGAACACTCAAACAGAAAGCTCTATACAGCGCTCAAACTGCCTTTATCTATAAGTTCAATCCAACCTATAGCACTGCAGTTGGATACTTCTATAGTGTAGGCGGAGAAACCAGTATCAATGGTGCCAGCCAAGGAGATAGAGCTCAAAGCCACCGCTATCAACTCAGTGGGATAGGTACCTTTCCTTTTGGTCGCATCTCTTTGCAGTACGGGCAAGAACTCAGTACTAAGAATGGCTTCATAGAAGATAGTCGTTGGATCTTAAGATTGACTAAATCCTTTAAATAGTTACCTCAAATAACTGCGAAGTGTCTCTGAATAACTTTGATTGATTCTTAGTAAGCAATCGGCAACTGGTTCCAGTTGGTTGTATAACTAGGTGATCTGTTGTCTGAGCGCATTACCCAAGCTTGCTTAGTTCCCATGGCAGCAGACTTAATCAGATTGCTGCCAAAACGGGTATTGATCTCATCGATGGTTTTCATGAGCTCGGCTGATTGACCCTTAGCTTCCATATCCTCAAACAAAGATTGTTGGACAACAGGCTTATCTGATAAAAGATTCAGAACAACCCCTGCCTTTTTGTATCTAAAGCCTCCTCTAAATATCTTACTCAAGCCACTCATGGCCGCAGCTGTCAGCTCTAAAGAATCATCTGTTGGGTCAGGCAATGGCACCACAATACTTTGAGCATATTGAGGCTCGCCTCTCATAAACCCATTAGTTTGAATAAATACAGTGATGGCACCCGTCACGGAGTTTTGAAGTCGTAATTTTTCAGCTGCTCTAGCGATATGGGTTGCAACAGATTCTGATAACTCATTAAAGCTAGTAACTAATTTACCAAAACTGCGAGAAGCAATAATTTGTTGCTTAGGGGGCGATACTTCTTCTAACTTTAAACAAGAAACCCCCCGCAGCTCATAACAAAGGCGCTCCATCACCACACCAAATTGCAATCTCATGACTTGAGGCGATATTTGCAATAAATCAAATACCGTTTTAATACCCATCAGCTGTAAACGTTTAGCAATTTTTTGCCCTACGCCCCAAACTTCGTCAACTGATACCTCAGTCATCCATTGATGAAGATCTTGTTTGGTCATGGTGCTGAGATCACACACCCCTTGCCATTGCGGATGTTTTTTTGCGAGGTGATTAGCAAATTTAGCTAATGTCTTAGTGGGTGCAATCCCCACACAAACTGGTAGGCCAGTCCAATCTTTAACGCGATTTTTGACAGTCAAACCCAAGTGCGTAGGGTCTGTGTAGTGTTTCATGACAGCATCTATTTGCAAGAAACTTTCATCAATGCTGTAGACCTCTAGATTGGGTGTGAATTGACGTAACACTTCAACGACTCGGTTGCTCATATCACCATAGAGCGTGTAATTAGATGAGTAAGCTAAAACGCCATGCGTTTTGGCTAGGTCTTTGATCTGAAACCAAGGTGTTCCCATCTTCACGCCGAGCGCTTTAACCTCTGCACTTCTAGCAACAGTACAACCATCATTATTAGATAAGACCACCATGGGTACATTCTCTAATTTGGGTGCAAAGACTCTTTCGCAAGAAACATAAAAATTATTAACATCAACTAAAGCGAATAAATGAGATGACATTTTTAGTCTCTCGCTGAATGACTAGAGTAGCGACGAACAACACCAACCACCACACCCCAAATTTGTAATTCAGAGCCTTCTTCAAAAGTAATAGCTGGGTAGTCTGGATTTTCAGGGCGAAGCTCAATACGCCCCCTGTATTTGTAGAGCCGCTTGATGGTGTACTCCCCATCAACCACGGCGACCACAATATCTTTATGTTTAGCTTTTAAGGCACGATCTACGACTACCTTATCGCCATCATGGATGCCAGCCACAATCATTGATTCACCTCTCACAGTAAACATGAAAGTGGCTGGCTTATTCTGTACTAAGTAATTATTAAGATCTAAGCCGTCTTCAGCGTAGTCCCCTGCCGGACTTGGAAATCCAGCCGAAATACGATGCGATAGCAACTTGATTTCAAATGCCTTACATTCTCTCGTAAAGCCTACTGGCTCTAGTTGGAGAGTCTTTTGAACTAGGGGAGTTGAAGTTAGATGACTCATAAAAGTACTGTATATATGTACAGTATACATAAAATTTGTCAAATA
>CAMDUR010000039.1 GCA_945879115.1 Polynucleobacter meluiroseus | reverse complement strand
CAAGCCGCTCTCGATTTAATGCTTTATTTCATATTCTTCATTCCAGGCATTGTTGCCTTGATCTATGCCGGTATCTCATTTGCGTCGATATCTCTAGCGATTAATGAGCATACAACTCAAACTGCTAACGGCCCACCGATTTGGCCGTTTAAATTCATTATTCCGATTGCTGGATCTTTGTTGCTCCTGCAAGGATTTGCAGAAATTATCCGTTGTGTGTTGTGTCTTAAAACTGGCGAATGGCCAAAGCGCGAACAGGACGTTGAAGAAGTAGACGTTGATAAATTAAAAGCCATGGTAAGCCATGATGATGAAAAGAAGGGCGCTTAATCATGCGTAGAGAACTCTATTTCGGTTTTAGTATTATGGCGGCGATTGTCGTCGGCACTTTGTTCTACATGCCTTCTTTCTCAGACATGACCAATGGCCACTTAGGCTTGTTGATGTTGAGTTTAGTAGTTGTCACCATCATGTTAGGTTTCCCAACAGCATTTACTTTGATGGGTATGGGCATGATCTTTGCGTTCATGGCTTTCCATAACCAAGGTGAAGGTGATGCACAAGCGATCAAGCGAACACTTGATTTGATGGTTCAAAGAACATTCTCGGTGATGACCAATGACGTATTGGTATCTATTCCGTTGTTTGTTTTCATGGGCTACCTAGTTGAACGTGCCAACTTAATTGAGAAGTTATTCAAAAGTTTGCACCTATCATTAGCCAGGGTTCCTGGAGCTCTCGCAGTTGCCACATTAGTTACTTGCGCCATTTTTGCTACAGCAACCGGTATTGTTGGTGCAGTTGTTACATTGATGGGCTTGTTGGCATTGCCTGCCATGTTAAAAGCTGGCTATAACGTGAAGTTATCTGCTGGTGTGATTACAGCTGGTGGTTGTTTAGGTATTTTGATTCCTCCATCAGTGATGTTGATTGTGTATGGCGCTACCGCAGGTGTATCCGTTGTCAAACTTTACGCAGGTGCATTTTTCCCTGGCTTGATGTTGGCTGGTTTGTACATCGGCTATGTGATCATCGTTGCAAAGTTGAAGCCTGACTGGGCTCCTCCATTGTCAGAGAATGATCGTCACGTTGATTTAACGCCAGCATCTCAGAAGCTGGCAACCTTTGGCAAATTGGCTTTACCAGCAGTTCTTGCTGCTGCTAAAGGTCGCGCTGCTGCAGGTATTAGCACTAAAGAACTACTCAAGCAATTAGCCATCATTGTCGGACCACTATTGTTATTTGTGGTGTTTATGACAGCGATTCATCGTACAGCAACAACCCCATTGGATCAGGCTGCCCTTGTTACGATGGAAAGTGATGGCGGCATGATGAGTCTTGAGGAAGTTGCTGCCCCATCACAAGAGGGTGGCTTAGCCCCACCTCCTGGTGCAGATGAGGCGCCAGCCCCTAAAGCTGCTGTAAATGCTCCAGCTGCTGCTGTTCAGCAAGATCAAGCGCCAGATGAGAGACAGCCAACTCCGATGTGGTTCTGGATCATGTTGGGCATTGGCTTGGCAATTGGTGCCATCTTTTACTACTCACTCACCATGGCACGCCTTGAGATTTTCAAGATGTTGTTGGGTTCATTCTTTCCGTTAGCAGTCTTGATCTTGTTTGTATTGGGAACGATTGTGTTCGGCTTGGCAACGCCAACTGAAGCTGCCGCAGTAGGCTCTTTGGGTGGATTCATACTAGCTTGGGCTTATAAACAACTGAATATGGACGTGGTGCGCGAATCAGTCTTCTTGACTGCTAAGACCAGTGCCATGGTTTGCTGGTTGTTTGTTGGCTCATCGATCTTCTCAGCGGCCTTTGCTCTTTTAGGTGGTCAACAGTTAATTGAAAATTGGGTATTAAGTCTTGGCCTAACAACATTCCAGTTCCTAGTGCTATCTCAAGTGATTATTTTCTTATTGGGCTGGCCTCTAGAGTGGACTGAGATCATTGTGATCTTCATGCCCATCTTTATTCCTTTGTTAGCACACTACAACGTTGATCCACTATTCTTCGGTTTATTGGTCGCATTGAACTTGCAAACAGCTTTCTTATCACCACCAGTAGCGATGGCTGCGTTCTACCTCAAAGGTGTAGCGCCACCACACGTCACACTCAATCAGATCTTCGCCGGAATGATGCCATTCATGGCTATTCAGGTGTTTGCCTTGGTTATCTTGTACGCGTTCCCAGCTATTGGTATGTGGTTACCAAGCGTGCTTTATAAGTAACCGAAGTACAACGTTACAAATATCAAACCCCGCTTTTTGCGGGGTTTGTTTTTTTATATGTAAAATGCTCACTTCGTTACAAAACAACGAATCTATCAGATGTGAATTAGCAGCACCTAGAAGTAGTTAGATGTAACTAAGAATTAAGAAATACACCTATTTACGACTACAATGTTGAAAGTTCTACTGCCCGAGTGACGAAATAGGTAGACGTAAGGGATTTAAAATCCCTCGGCTTAAACAGCCGTGCCGGTTCGATTCCGGCCTCGGGCACCACCAATCAAGTGAGTAGAATTCTTTTTAGAATTAAAAAACCCCTGGTAGATTCAATCCACCAGGGGTTTTGTCTTTTAAAGCGAGTTATTATTTCTTGACTGCTTCAGCAGTTGGTGATGCTGTTGGAGCAGGGGCTGCAGGCTTTTTATCGTCTACGTGAAGGGCTTCAGCACCATGCTTCTCGCCACCCATATCAATATCGCCATCACCCATGACAAGTAAATATCCAGTTGCGGCAATTAAAACAAAAACCATGATTGCGATTGCGCGATTACTCATTTTTCATACTCCCTCAAGTTGACTATTAATAAAATTTAATTAATTGGTACTTCTGTAATTGGCATAAATATTTGAAACTGCAGAAAACCCTAGGCTCACTAAACCACAGGCTAGTACATATTCAGCGCTTAGATTCAGAAGACTATCAATACCAGGAACTGCGACAACAACCACCATCGCGCCCACTAAGCCCACTAGAACATAAAGATATTGTTTAACCAATAGACCTAAGGTAATTGCCACAATCACCAAAATTAAATTAGTGGCCAAGTCATCAATCAAGCGGAAGATATCTTGCAATTCTTGATTATTCGTTACCTTAGCAAAAACGAACATCATCACAATGCTAGATAGGATGAGTAAATTGGGAAGAAACTTCTTAATGGCGTTCATAACTGATCACCAAAAATAAATAGCAGTTGAAAGCAAACAAACAATAGGAACCCAGTTGTCAGAGAAACTGCAGCTAATTTCTTCAAGTAAATAGGAAGATCTTCATTACTTTTGACTTCGGCTGTCTTAAGAAAAATCTGGTCAAAGCGTTTCCAAACAAAAACACCAGCAACTACCGGCAAAACTATAGCAAGGATGCCTAAAAGAATAATCATATTGTGCTTTTCAGTCATTTAAACAGTCAATCAGTTTAACTTGCGGGGCTTACGCCAAGCTATCAATTAATAAAACTGAAATTTAATTGCATTATTTCTAACATTTTTTTCAAGAGCTTCAATGACTTTAAAAATATGAAGGTTATTTTGTAAGTGTTTACCCCGACTAATTGCCTTTTGTAAGGAAAGTGAGTGCTTTACATAATTAAAGTCGCGCTGCAGTTCATTTTTCTATAACAATAAGGAATCATCATGGCAACAACTAAAGCCGCACCGATGACAGCTGAAGAGCGCAAGGTTATTTTTGCATCTTCACTTGGAACGGTATTTGAATGGTATGACTTTTACTTATATGGCTCATTGGCAGCCATTATCGCTAAGCAGTTCTTCTCTGGCTTAGATGCTGGCTCTGCTTTTATTTTCGCTCTTTTAGCTTTTGCAGCCGGTTTCATTGTGCGTCCTTTTGGCGCATTGGTATTTGGTCGCTTAGGTGACTTGATTGGCCGTAAATACACTTTCTTGGTCACCATCTTATTGATGGGTGGCGCAACGTTCATTGTGGGTATCTTGCCGACTTATGAAACGATTGGTGTTGCTGCTCCAGTGATCTTAATTATCTTGCGTATGTTACAAGGTTTAGCGCTCGGTGGTGAGTACGGTGGTGCAGCAACTTATGTTGCTGAGCACGCTCCTCATGGTCGTCGTGGTGCTTACACAGCATGGATTCAGACAACAGCAACATTAGGTCTTTTCTTATCTTTGTTAGTTATCTTGTTTACACGTGAATTCACAGGTCCCAACTTTGAAGTTTGGGGCTGGCGTATTCCGTTCCTTCTATCCATCTTCTTATTAGCGGTATCTGTTTATATTCGTTTGTCTATGAACGAATCACCAGCTTTCACGAAGATGAAGAATGAGAACAAGCTTTCAAAATCACCCTTAAAAGAATCATTTGGTGAGTGGAAAAACTTGAAGATCGTTATTTTGGCTCTTTTTGGCCTAGTAGCTGGTCAAGCTGTAGTTTGGTACACAGGTCAGTTCTACGCATTGTTCTACTTGACTCAAGTGTTGAAAGTAGATGCTAAGACAGCTAATTTGATGATTGCGGGTTCATTAGTTATTGGTACACCGTTCTTCATCGTCTTTGGTGCCTTGTCAGACAGAATCGGAAGAAAAGTAATCATCATGGCTGGTTTGTTATTAGCCATCATCACTTATATTCCTAATACACCCGTGTCAATCTTCAATGCTATGACACACTTTGCGAACCCAGCTTTAGAAAAGGCTATGAATGAGGCTCCAGCATCTGTTACGGTTGATGAAGCTGAATGTTCATTCCAATTCAACCCAACGGGTACTGCTAAGTTCACAAGTTCATGCGATATTGCAAAACAAGTGATGGCAAGTAACTCCGCTAGTTACACAACAATCCCTGGTCCAGTTGGCACAATTGCGACCATCAAGATTGGTGAAACAATTATTGAAGGCTATTCATCAAAAGGTTTACCACCTGCTGAAGCTAAAGCAAAAGATGCTGAATTTAAGAAATCTGTTCGTGACGCTTTAAATGCTGCGGGTTACCCAGCTAAAGCGAATCCTGCAGAAGTTAACATTCCAGCAGTTCTTGCGTTATTAGTCGTTTTAGTGATTTATGTAACGATGGTTTATGGTCCTATCGCAGCGATGCTCGTTGAGATGTTCCCAACACGTATTCGTTACACATCGATGTCACTTCCTTACCATATCGGTAACGGTTGGTTTGGTGGCTTGATGCCAACGATTGCTTTCGCCTTGGTTGCTCAGAACGGTAATATTTATTACGGTTTATGGTACCCAATCGCCATCGCAGCAATGACTTTCGTGATCGGTATGTTGTTTGTCCGTGAAACTAAAGATGTTGATATCTATG
>CAMDUR010000038.1 GCA_945879115.1 Polynucleobacter meluiroseus | reverse complement strand
AAGCCGACTGCGCACCAAGGGCAGGCGACATCAGACACAAAATCGATTTTTATCAATGGTTTCATGAGAACATTCTAATGCTTGGAGTTTAAGTGCATATCAACCCCAATGACATAAGCCTTTCAAGGCAGTCACTACCGAAATTTCATTAAAGCATTAATATGTCTCTTTTCAGACAAAAAAGGAAGACCATGAACACATTTGACGCTATCCGTGAACGCCGATCGATCAAACACTATGATCCCGCTCATCAATTCACCCAACAAGAATTTGATCAATTGATAGATTTAGCGATGTTGTCACCTTCTTCATTCAATATTCAACACTGGCGCTTAGTTAATGTGACTGATAAAGCTCTAAGAACAAAATTACGTGAAGCAGCTTTTGATCAAGCACAAGTCACCGATGGATCTTTACTGTTGGCGATTACAGTTGACATCAAAGCTTGGGAAAAAGATCCTATGCGTTATTGGGTCAATGCTCCTAAAGCTGCACAAGACATCGTAATACCTTGGATCACTCCTTTCTACTCAGGTAATGAGCAGTTACAAAGAGACGAAGCCATGCGTTCTGCAGGCATCATCTTGCAAACCATGATGCTCTCAGCTAAAGCAATGGGCTATGACTCTTGTCCAATGGTTGGCTTTGACTTCAACAAAGTATCAGAACTAATAAAATTACCAAGTGGTTATGCATTGGCCGCCATGTTGGTAGTGGGCAAAGCCACTCAACCCGCATGGCCTAAGCCAGGCTTTATTAAAAAATCAGAAATGGTCATCGAAAACCATTTTTAATAGCAACCTAATTTAAATGAGCCAGCAGCCTAATCTTGAGATACGAGTCATTAAAAGTATCAAGGCAATCTCAGGAGAAGACTGGGGTCGGATCCTACCAAAAGATGCTGGCCCATTTCTGCAACATGCCTTCTTATCTCTTTTAGAAGAAACGGATTGTGTTTCTCTTGAAGCTGGTTGGGATCCATCCCACATAGCACTCTATTCAACAGAAGATGATCAGCTCTTAGGCGTCATACCGCTGTACTTAAAAACCCATTCTTATGGCGAGTATGTCTTTGATTGGTCTTGGGCAGAAGCCTATGCCGTGAATGGTCTAAGCTACTACCCCAAGGCTTTATCAGCGATACCCTTTACCCCAGCAACAGGTTCTCGCTTACTGGCTAAGTCTGCTGAACATCAAGAATACTTAATCAATGGACTATTGCAGTTTTTAAATCAATTCAACATCTCATCAGCGCACATCCTCTTTCCACAAGCAGAAGATGCAAGCTTGCTAGAGAAGGCTCAATTCCAAAGAAGAGAAGCTGTTCAGTTCCATTGGCAGAATCAACAATTTAGTAACTTTGATCAATTCTTAGCTAGTCTCAACATGAAGCGGCGCAAAAACATCAAACGAGAGCGTCAGCAAGTACAAGATGCGGGCATTACTTTCTTGAACGTGCCTGGTCAAGAGATGACTGAAGAGCAAATACTATTTTTCTATCGTTGTTACTCTGCTACTTACTATGAGCGCCGCTCATCACCTTATCTTAATCAACTGTTTTTCCAAAAATGGGTTCAGGCCATGCCTGAACATTTGCACTTCATCATTGCCCAAAAAGACAATCAGCCGATTGCGGCTGCCTTACTAGTAGTGGATAAGGATCAGCAAAAAGCTTATGGTCGTTACTGGGGTGCGCTAGAGCACCATCCATGCCTTCATTTTGAAACTACCTTCTATCAATCCATTGAATACTGCATTGCGAATAATATTCAAACGCTGGAGGGTGGGGCTCAAGGAGAACATAAAATGGCCAGAGGCTTCATGCCACAAACCGTTTGCTCTTATCACTACCTCACTGACCCTAGATTTGCAGATGCTGTCCAACGCTTCCTAGAGCGTGAACGCCAAGGTATCTCCGATTACCGCGATGATCTCGCTGAGCATAGCCCCTTGAGGCAAGAGATTTAACCAAGAAATTATCTAAGAAGAAGAAGTAGAAGTCATTAAGATAAACTTGGTAATACTTTTTTGAGTATTTCTGAGAATCTTGAGAATGCAACTTCAAATGAAGGTGCATTCTTCTCATACACCATCATCTCGATAAATTTATCGTAAGTGCCCTTTGTGTCGCTACTGCTTAAAGCGAACTGCATGGCTTTATTGATCTCACCAAATGCGTCATTAACAAATGCTGGATGTTGATATGTAAAGTCCTTGCTATCTTGTTCAATCACTTGGTTAAATGGACTTGTTAATATCGGCAAATGACTATTGAGGATATCTGGGTTCTTTAAGGTAATTTGGTAAACGTCATATAAATGACGAACTAAAGCACTATCAGGCTTTTCATCTGTTTTACGCAGTGATAGGGCAAGCCTGCGTGGGAAAGTAATTAATTTCTCAGCTAATGCTTCTTTTAAATCTACGCAACCAATACTAATGCTTGCTCCTGTACTTGTCTTGGCAAGAGAATCAAAAAGTAGGGTGATGTTTTTATCTTGTTTGGGCAGGCGCAAGGGGCTATAGCTAACTTCTAGTTTTAGGTGTGCCCTCATACCTTGGCTAACTTCAAAGTGGGCGTCGTATTGAATCTCGAACCCAATAAATTGATTACCATCTTTGCCATCTTTTGTAATGAAGGTGGATTTAAACCCAGCCTCATTTAAAGCTAATTCGTTATCCTTCTTTAGAAGGCTCATCTTTGATTTTATGAGACTCTTAGTGAATGGCCCTTTAGCTTTTGGATTTGCCTTGATATCAACATCTTCAGATACCCTATCAAGAAGGCCATAGGCCTTAGAAAGGCAGGTGCCACCACAGAACACCAGTTCAAAGTCTAGATTATTAATCTTAGTAATAGCGACTAGAGCATCGGTCACCATATAGTCTTTCTCGAGCGCGAACTCCGAGATGCCAAGATCTAGCTCATTGATAACATCGATAATTTGACGCTTCTGTAACTCGTTAATTTTTTTCATAAACTAAACTTCGAGTACCTAGTGATAGCTTGCGGCAGATTCTGGCTTTGCCAATGTTAACAATGGGAAGCATTGGAACTTGGGTGCTTTCCCCGCTTATAAGAGCTTGCATATCTTTACCGGCATTAACCTTAATGCCAAGCTTTTTCATTGCTTCCATGCCGATATTCACGAGGCTATCGTCTGGCACTGGCTTACCTGAAATAGTAGAAGGGCGTGCTTTTACATAAGTTCCATAACCAAGGCGAAGAATGCGTCCTTCATCTAACAGCTCTTTGACCACGCGACACACTTGGCGATAGTTACCAAAGCGATTGAATTCTTCACGTAAGAAAACCTTACTATTTGACGCTCTCAGGCTGGCCAAGATGCGGTCTTTACTTGTTGCTTTAGCCATCGTGGCCTCCTTTCTTAATTACGTCACCTATTATACACAAACATATGACATTGGAGTCATATTTTTGTGTATCAATATTAAGAATTAATTGTATATAAAACAATGGATTATTGGTAATTTATTACTAATAATAAATTAGGTATATTAATAATACTATGGAGATTTAATGAGAGATTCGATTTCAGTTTTGTGAGCTCACTCTATGAGCTACTGAACCATCAAAATGAACTATTAAACATTCATTTTGGAGGTGGTATGCGTAACTTCACTTACATTGATGGTGCTCGTTTCGTAGTGAATAACTTATTTCGCAGCTTAAGGTTTGACATTGATCGTCTTGACCTTGGCAGGGTAGGCATCATCCCATCCCCAAAATTCTTATCCGAAGAAGCTTCTAAAATCATTGATGAGGCATTTAATTGGAGTATTAGTTAATAATGACCTTAACTACTAATTGATATACGCCGCAGTTCACCCATGAAAAAAACTCAACTCACCAAACTAATAGTTTTAGCACTTCTCTCCGTGACCTTTGCAGGTTGCGCCACATTGACTCCACAAAAAGTCACACAGCGCTTAGAGGCTATGAACGAATTCGAACTTTGTTTAGCAGTTGAGGCGGGTATGGATAAACAAACCTTTGAGCTTGATCCTTTGATCGTGACAGCTGCCAAAGAGAAGGTTGCTCAAACAAAACTAGATTGCTCGACTAAAAAAGACGAAATCACTCATTTTCTAGTGCGCTCTTTACGTGAAGAAGAGCGTCGCAATTTAGACACTCGTATGAGATTTGGTTTTGGTATTAGAGGTGGCTGGTAAGCCTCTTAAGCGTTAATCGCACCATCAATCAGTTCTGGTGTAACTAGACGTATTCTTTGGTCTACGTAATAGCCACCATACTCTGTATATCTTAAATACATCTGAGTACAGTTCTGGCACTGATACACATCACATTTATTGTAGGGGTGGAAATTAGGTGCAATTGGAGCATCTGCTGACCAGATTTGAGTGCTCTTAGGGTGATACTCATTCCAAGACTCTTCATTCTCAGACTTCAATGTACCTATTAGATTCAACTGATCTTGATTGAAAGAGCTTGGCATCGTTTCCCAGCCTGGGCAGGCTAAGTCAGTGCAATTAGGACATTTCTCATCTTTGATAATGGATTTTGCTGCCGCAATCAAGTCTTCAGTATTAAATGCTTTTGTCATTGATTTTTTTATTAGTATGGTTATTGAAGCCTATACAGATAGTTTATCTTTTTTAAAGGATTGTGACTTCAACTAAAAAGACGATAACTTGATAAAGTAATGCCATTGCATAAAACAACTCATAAAAACAAAGAATAAAAAATAAGGAAACACATGATCAAGTTAAGAAAATCAGATGAGCGTGGCTACGCTCATCATGGTTGGTTAGAAAGCTATCATTCATTCTCATTTGCCGGTTATTACGATCCTGATCACATGGGGTGGGGCAACCTAAGAGTCATCAATGATGATCGCATCTCTGCAGGCTCAGGCTTTGGTAAGCACAGCCATAAAAATATGGAAATTGTTACTTACGTACTTGCTGGTCAACTGGCCCACGAAGACAGCATGGGTAATGTGGTGGGTATACCGCCAGGAGATGTTCAGAGGATGAGTGCTGGCACAGGTATCACCCATAGCGAATTCAATCACGCCAAAGACCAAGAGACCCACCTATTACAAATATGGATTGAGCCCAATGTCCAAGAGATTCCTCCAAGCTATGAACAAAAAACAGTCCCTGAAACGGATAAGCTACAGAAAATTTGTTTGATTGCTTCACCGACTGGAGAAAATGGTGCTGTCAAAGTTCATGCGAACGCTAACATCTACGCAGGTATCTTTGATGGTGGTGTGCCATTTAACTTTCCTTTAAACCCGAAGCGCAAAGCTTACCTCCATTTGATCAAAGGTCAGATGCAAGTCAATGGCTTAGACCTTAGTGGGGGAGAT
>CAMDUR010000037.1 GCA_945879115.1 Polynucleobacter meluiroseus | reverse complement strand
ATCTATGCAAAAGACTAATTAACTTTTAGTTAACTGTGAATAAAAACCCAGCTCTTTGAGCTGGGTTTTTTTATTGTCTTTAAAAAGGTATGTTGGACTTGTATAAACCTAACAAAAATGGGAAAAGTAAAAAAACTGAAGGCATGAACAAAAAGTACTATATTCCTGTGGTTGGGTTCTTATTTTCAGATAAATTCCATTTTTAACCGCTAGGTGATTTTGATGACAACACAAATAAATTCAATTTCCGTTAAAACTCGCCGGAGGCTAACCTCTCTCTTATGCGTATCAGTTTTATTGGGGATTACTTGGTGGCAAAGCGTCAGTGCTGAGCCTCAGCCTGCAGAAATTCTGGCGATTTATTTCACGCCACCTGCAGGAGGAGCTGGTGGTTTGATCAAGCACATTGACGCATCCAAAAAAACCATCAAAGTCATGGCTTACGGTTTTACCGCAATGCCTCTGAGTGATGCACTCATCAAAGCACACCGTCGTGGCGTTAAAGTGCAACTCTTACAAGATGAAAAAAGTGCAGGCAATAACAGTGACGCTGTTAATCAACTGATTGCAGCAGGTATTGAAGTTCGCAGTGATGGTAAGCATGCCATTCAACACAATAAAGTGATGCTCTTGGATGATGACATCGTCATCACGGGCAGTTATAACTTCACCAAGTCAGCGGAAGTTCGTAATGCTGAAAATATCATTATTCTTAAATCTGCTTATGCCGCCAAACGTTACGCTGATAACTGGGTCGCTCACTGGGGGCATGGTGAAGAGGTTTCTGAAAAGCCCTCCAAAAAGCAACGTTAATAAAAGAATGAAGATATTCTTCAAGTAAAATAACGCCATCTTCAGTTTGTGTGAGTTCATTTCGATAAATGCACGCAGGCAGTCATTGATTCATATTTAGAGACCCAACATGAACCCAACCACTATCCAATTAATTGCGTCGATCCTATTTGCTATTGCGGTTGTGCATACCTTTGCAACGCCATATTTTCAAAAGCTCGCACACAAGCATCCTAACCATTCTGGGCTCCTTCACTTATTAGGTGAGGTAGAGGCAGTATTTGGATTTTGGGCCTTGATATTAGTTTTAGCCATTGCATTCATGGTAGGTGGCACAGCTTCAGTTGAATATTTAGAGGGTCGTAACTACACAGAGCCTTTATTTGTTTTTGCCATTATGGTGGTGGCAGCTAGTAAACCAGTATTGGTTTTTGCAGAAACCTTGGTTCACTACATCACTTTGTTTGTGAGTCAATTATTTAGACTGCCGCATCAAGTTGTTAATTACTTTGTTACTTTGAGTATTGTTCCATTGTTAGGTTCTTTCATTACTGAGCCTGCTGCGATGACCTTAGCAGCATTACTTTTAAAAGATAAAGTTTTTACTAATACCAAAAATGTCAAACTGATGTACTGGACGATTGGTGCTTTGTTCGTCAATATTTCTATTGGTGGTGCCTTGACTAGTTTTGCGGCGCCGCCAATTTTGATGGTGGCTCAAGCATGGGGATGGGATAGCTTAACTGTATTCAAGCTCTTGGGCTCTAAGGCCATTGTGGCTGTGTTTGTTAACGCAGCATTAGTCACTTTGTTATTGCATAAAGATATCCCAAGCTTTAGCCTTAAAAAGTCTAACCAATTAATGCCTGCTTATGTTCAGGTGATTCACTTATTGTTTTTAGCGGGTGTTGTTATATTTGCTCATCACCCAGTGGTGTTCATCAGCTTATTGTTATTTTTCATGGGCTACACAACAGCTTATGCCAGATATCAAAATCCATTACTTTTAAAAGAATCACTCATGGTGGCTTTCTTCTTAGCTGGCCTGGTGGTGTTGGGTGGTCTACAACAATGGTGGCTTCAACCCGTACTTGAGGGTATGAACACAACCTGGGTGTATTTCGGAGCAACAGCATTAACGGCTGTGACTGATAACGCAGCTCTAACTTATCTAGGTTCATTGGTGCAGGGTACAAGTGATGAATTTAAATACGCTCTAGTAGCAGGTGCACTAACTGGTGGTGGCTTAACGGTGATTGCTAACGCACCAAACCCTGCAGGTATGGCGATTTTGAAAGAGCACTTTCCTGACGGAAGCGTTTCAGCTTTGTATTTATTCTTAGCTGCCTTACCGCCCACCATCATCACCATCCTCGCATTCCAATTCTTATAAGCTAGAGCTTGGTCAATGGGCATGCGTAAAAAATCAGATTTACCCACCAAAATGTGTGAGGTCTGCAAGCGACCTTTCACATGGCGTAAAAAATGGGAAAAAGTCTGGAATGAAGTTAAATATTGTTCAGACCGTTGCCGTAGCCAACGCTCTGCAAAACAGGAAGCTAGCCTTTGAAAAAGCCCGTACTGGATCCCGCTGATATTTCTCGCATCGTTGAGATGGCTTGGGAGGATCGCACGCCCTTTGATGCGATTGAGGCGAGCTACGATCTTAATGAGTCTCGTGTGATTGACTTGATGCGCTCGGAGATGAAGCCCAGTTCATTTAGGATGTGGCGCAAAAGGGTCACCGGGCGGGGTACTAAGCATGCCTCTCGTCGCCCTGATGAGGTCAAGCGCGCCTATTGCCCAACGCAATACAAGCCCAAATAACATCTTCCCCAAACTAACCTATCAGATTTAGCACTTTTGATAGATTTGTCAGCTAGACATATAATCTCGCAAGTTTAATTAATAGAGCTTGCGATGCTTCTTTGGTTTGTCATCATCTACTGGGTTATTTCGATAGGCATAGGCCTTTGGGCTGCTTTGCGAGTCAAGAACACCGCCGACTTTGCTGCAGCCGGTCATAGCCTTCCTATGTACATCGTGACAGCGACCGTCTTTGCCACATGGTTTGGCTCTGAGGCTGTCCTCGGTATACCTGCCACCTTCTTAAAAGAGGGTATGGGTGGCATTGTTTCTGATCCATTCGGATCATCCATGTGCTTGATCCTGGTCGGTCTTTTCTTTGCCCGTCATCTCTACAGTAAGAAGTACCTCACCATTGGTGACTTCTTTAAAGAAAAATATGGTCGTACGGTTGAAGTTCTCATTACTCTTTGTATTGTGGTTTCTTATTTGGGTTGGGTATCTGCCCAAATTAAAGCCCTCGGCTTGGTATTTAATGTGGTCTCTAATGGTGGCATCACGCAAGAGTGGGGCATGATCATTGGTGCCGCTAGCGTATTGATCTACACATTATTTGGCGGTATGTGGTCAGTAGCGATTACAGACTTCGTACAAATGATCATCATTGTGATTGGCATGCTCTACATTGGATATGAAGTAGCGGGCATGACTGGTGGTGTTGATGTGGTGATCGCACACGCAGCTGCAGCCGACAAGCTCAACATCTTGCCCGATTGGAATACCGCAGCAGTGCTGGGATTCCTGGCGGCCCTGCTGACCATGATGCTGGGGTCCATACCCCAGCAAGACGTATTTCAGAGAATCACATCTTCTAAAAATGCCGACATTGCGGTCAAAGCTTCGATCCTCGGTGGCGTCTTGTATTTCTTATTCGCGTTCATTCCGATCTTCTTGGCTTATTCCGCTACCTTGATTGATCCGCAGTTAGTTGAAAAATATCTCAACACGGATTCTCAACTCATATTGCCTAATCTGATTCTTAATCACGCACCTTTGTTCGCTCAAGTCTTATTCTTTGGAGCATTGCTCTCAGCTATTAAGAGTTGCGCCAGCGCCACCTTATTGGCACCTTCAGTCACTTTTGCAGAAAATATCGTTAAAGGTTTCTTCAAGCATTTAACGGATCAACATCTATTAAAAATCATGCGAGTGACTGTTCTGGTTTTCACCGTCCTGGTTACTTTGTTTGCACTTAACTCAGAGCTCTCTATTTTCGAAATGGTAGAGAGTGCCTATAAGGTCACTTTAGTTGCAGCTTTTGTACCTTTGGCATTTGGGGTCTATTGGTCTAAAGCGAATACTTTAGGAGGCTTGCTAGCGGTCTTGTTTGGTTTGATCACCTGGATCACCTGCGAACTGCTCTGGCCTGATGGCACCATGCCGCCACAGCTGGCAGGTTTGTGTGCCAGCATCATCGGTATGTTGATCGGTGGCTTGGTGCCTAAACAGTTCTTAAAAGCGGCGAGATAGTCGTTCTCCCAACCATCCAACACCAGCAGAATCTTTAATGCATCAAGGTTCTGTTACAAAACCAATTTTCGTTAAGCCTGCTCTTTTTGTCGTTGATAAAACTTGAGCAACTATTTCATAACGCACATTCTTATCAGCGCGTAGCTGAACTTCAGGCTGAGGAGATTTTTTTGCAGCTGTTTGGGCATAGATACCTAAAGCATCTAGATTAATCGCAGAACTGTTCCAGAAAATCTGACCATTGGCAGTGATGTTGATATTGATGGATTCTGGTTTCACATCATTCTTTTGACTGCTGGCCTGTGGCAATTCCACTTTGACAGCGTGTTGCATGACTGGGATGGTGATCATGAACACAATCAACAAAACTAACATCACATCCACTAAAGGCGTCATATTGATTTCAGCCATCGGTGGGCTGTCATCATCTCCTAGAGGTTCGTTACCAAATGACATAAAAAGCCTTATTTAGTTTTATCTGTTTGGCCAACACGAGCGCCAGTGATAAAGAAAGCGTACAAGTCATTACCAAATCGATTGAGTTCCGCGATTAAAACCTTATTGGTGCGACTGATCGCGTTATACCCAAGAACCGCTGGAATAGCGACAGCTAAACCGAGAGCCGTCATGATGAGTGCCTCACCAATGGGGCCAGCTACTTGATCAATGGTTGCTGTACCTGTGGTGCCAATCCCAATCAAAGCGTGATAGATGCCCCAAACCGTTCCAAACAAACCAATAAAGGGTGCTGTGGCGCCTGTGGAAGCTAAAAATGTTAAACCTTGCTGGAGTTGACCCACTGATTTATCGATACTGACCTTAAGGCAGCGTGTTAACCAGTCTGAGGGGCTGATGGTTTGATGGAGCTCACCGCGAGTACCTGATTGTTGGTCATGGTGTTTCATGGCTTCTTGAGCGCTCTTAGCTAGCTCACAATACGGATTGTTGTCAGGACTCATTTGACTCAAGGCCACATCAAAAGCAGGGGCGTACCAAAAGCATTCCACTTCTTTGGCGATGCTCTTAGTTTTATAAAGACTGATAGCTTTAGTCAAAATGATCACCCACGTGATGATCGACATCACTAAAAGAATGACGGCCACAGTTCGGGTGACCGCATCACCTTGAGCCCACATATTGCCTAAACCAAAAGCTTGATTCATGAATTATTCCAGTCTAAAAATATAAGGTTGTATAGCTGTTACTTTAATGGTCTTTCCAAATTCTACAAAAGGTCGACAACGAACTTTCATAGCAGCATCTAAAGCCGCTTGATCGAGTCTTTGGATGCCACTACTTTGAGAGAGTGACACTTTTTCAACGGCACCACTTTCATTGATAAATAATCGAACCATGGTTTTACCTTCTTCACCCATTCTTCTGGCAAGGCTTGGATAAAACGGTTCAGGAACACTGCATTGTGCTTGACTGATGGAGACATTTTTTAATTCTCCAGAACTGCTGCCCCCAGAGCTACTCGGCAGTGCTGTACTAGCTGACTCAAAAAGTGGCGAAGCAGAAGTAGTAGTTATTGCAGCACTTTTGGTATTTTCAAATTTAGGCTCAACCTTTTTCTCTGGCTTGGGGGCAGGTGTAGTTTTCTTCTCAAGTTGCGGATTAGGGTCGAGCAAGCTGGCCATCACAAGATTACCCATGCTGTTCGCTGATGTGGCTCTTTGGGGGCTTAGCTGAACTCCTACCAGTAATAGAACATGTAAAGCGATCACTAAAACAAGGACCTGTGATTGCAAGCCCATAGCTTGGATCATTGACTTCAGAGAATTGAACCTATCTTTATTCATCACTTCAATTAAGAAATAAACACAGTCGATGTTTCAATCGAGTGTTGTTCTAAAGCGGTGGGTATCAATTGTTTAGCCAGCGCAACCAGTGCATCTGCATCCGATGTTGAATAAAAGCGAATCACTCTAGGGGGAGCTGATTGTAATA
>CAMDUR010000036.1 GCA_945879115.1 Polynucleobacter meluiroseus | reverse complement strand
TTGAAAATCCTTGTGTCGGTGGTTCGATTCCGCCCCGGGCCACCAAGATTCTATAAACCACCTTCGGGTGGTTTTTTCGTTTGGGGGTATGTCGTTTTAAAGGACAAGCTTACAGCCAGCCCGATCGCTTAAAGCGCCAAAAAAGGAATGAACAAGCAAATACAATAATGCCGACTGCTATTGGATAACCTAAATCCCATTTTAATTCCGGCATCTGTTCAAAATTCATTCCCCAGATCCCAGCAAAGGCTGTTGCCACACCGAATATGGCCGCCCAAGACGCAAGACGTTTTTGAATGTTATTTTGCTCAAGAGCAATCGCAGATATGCTGACTTGAATTGCTGTTCCAATGGCATCTCGAATACTCTCGATTACAGAATTAATGCGAGTTAAGTGGTCCAAGATATCTCTAAAGTATTCAGTACTATTGGCGCAAACTGGAGGTACTCTTCCACTAGATAATTTGCCAACTGCTTCCATTAGGGGAGAGACGGCATGTTTTACAACCATCACCTTTCTTTTAAGTTCAAACAATCTTTCAATATTAGTTTTAGTAGACCGTTGATCAAAAAGAGATTCCTCAATATCATCAAGTTCATCTTCAAGTTTTTCAATGATAGGGAAGTATTGATCTACAACAGCATCAATAAGTGCATAGAGGACAAAACCTGAGCCTTGACTAAGAAGCTCGGGCTCTTGCTCGCAACGTTCTCTAACTCCTAAAAACTGGACATTAGATCGATTGCGAACTGAGAGAACATAGTCAGATGCCGCAAAAATATCTAATTCTCCTACCGAAATATCGTCCTCATACTTCAATACCTGAATGACTGCGAACAGGCTGTTGCCATATTCTTCAATCTTGGGTCTTTGATGACCAAGCAGAGCATCTTCTACGGCTAGTGGATGAAGATCAAACTCCTCTTTCATCTTGGCAATTTCATCTACAGTTGGATCAAGTAATGCCACCCAAACAAAAGAATCTTTATTAGCAAGATGGTCGCTAATGTGCTCAATCTTTATATCGGCGATTTTTTTACCATGTTGGTAAGAGGCGCAATTAATTAGCATATCAAGAAAATGTAATAGTAATTAGGCAATCTTAACTCTAGCTTATGACACAAAGATAGCTGAAATCTTGAAAACTCTTAAATAAGACAGGATTTAGAATTCTTAGCTTGGCTCGATTTGGCCCCGACCCAAAAAATTTGAGTAAAGCTTTGCTTGTTTTAATCATTTTTTTTCACCAGAGCTGAACTAGGTGTTGCTCCGCACATTGAGTTGAAATTTCTTAACTTAGTATGAAAAAAGGAATTTAGATATTGCTCCCTACATATTTTTAAGAAAATAAGCACATCAGATTTAGATTCCTACTTTATGAATTAACAACTAGGAGAAATACTATGAGCGATATTCACCAAGAGGCAAGCCGTCTTCATAAACAAGCTGCGAGCGACCATGAGGTTGCGGCTAAACATCATGTTAAAGCTGCAGAGCATCATGATAAAAATCAAGCGACTGAGGCGAAAGAGCATTCAAAAAATGCAATGGATTGTTGTAATAGTGCGCAGAAAACATCCACTTCAGCCTGTGGAACTTCAGCTAAGAACTAAATTTATTTGAAGAGCACTTATACCCAAACAAAGGGGTGGGTATAAGTGTTAACTCTTGATCTTATGAAATATAAAACAAGCTTCAGATGGTTTTTTATTTATAACAATTCAATTCCAAAGCCTTTTAATAGTAGTGCAAATAGCCAAAATAAAATGACTGTCATCACCAGACATATACCTAATGCCATTCCAAATCCTAACTTTGGTAGTAGGTAAGGAAAAAGCAAAAACATTGGTAATGTAGGAATCACATACCAAAATGTGTAATAGGCATGATTGGCCATTTTTTCTTCCGGTTGATTTTCCACATACAGCCAGAAAAGGGTCAAGACCGCCATTAATGGAAGGGCTGCAATAAAACCACCCAACTTATCGCTTCGCTTAGCAACTTCAGAAACAAATACAACTATTCCGGCAGTTAATAAGTATTTGGTAATAATCCAAGTCATGTCAGCCTTAAGAGGGTGTAGTCTGTTAATTATATGGATGTTATTTAAAACGATTTATTTTAGTGAGTTTAATTTAGAGGATTCTGGGCGTTGAGCAGGCTTACTTGAAAAGTGGTAAATTTAACTTATGTTAAGAAAACTCATTCTTATCTTTCTTATTCTTCTTGCACCCCTGCAAGCTTGGGCCGTCGTTGACATGTCATTCAAGCATACAGCTGTTGCAGCTAGTGCTGAGGGTAATACGTCCCTCCACCCTTGTCACCAAGAAGCTAAAACATCATCCACAGATAGTCCTCAAGATCATAATCAAACCGTAGGAACGGAGTGCAATTCTTGTGTGCTTTGCATGAGTTTTGCGCACTTCTCATGCCAATTACCTGAATCACCAATCTCTTATGTATTAACTTTTAGTGGTGGCAAGACTTTTTTTGTAAGCCATCAAACGCCTGCGCCAAATAAGCCGCCGATTCTTTAACTCCCTAGGATAAGTCCGCCCAAAAACTGGGCATCAATTTCTTTGGAGAGTTTTATGAAAAAATTTATTATTGCTTTATTTTGCTTGATCTCGTCTTATGCCTTTGCAAATCCGGAATGGATAAATGGCGAAATTATTAGGATTGATCCGTCCCGCGATCGAATTGTGCTTAAGCACGAATATATTCCCAGTATCAAAATGCAGGCCATGACAATGCCGTTCGGTACAACTAAAGAGTTGAATTTAGAAATGTATCGTCCGGGAGATAAAGTACGGTTTCAATTTAAAGTAGAAGATGGTGCGCTTAACATCACAACTATTGAGAAGTTGAAATGAAGCTGACTTTATCCGCCAAAGCCATTTTTTTTATAATGATGATTGGTGCGACACAGGTAAATGCCGCACCTTTAGGTTATAAAAATAGCTGGATGGTAATGAGCGATCTGAGCAAAACATTTCAGGAGTTATCGGTCAATTATTCCACTACAGCAAATGATGCATTCGGTATTTCCGTTAGCGCTATGCAAACAGAGGACTCTCGGCTGAAGCAACAAAGTGCTGAAGCGGTTTATACCCGAAAGCTTGCCCGATGGAATTTACCCAATGCCCAAGCAAATATTTGGTTTATTGGTGGCCTAGGTTCATTAAACGGAAATACATCTGAAGGATCAAAGACTGTGGCCTCACCCGGACTCCAGATTGATTATGAAACAACACGCTTTTACTCTATGGCATCTACGAGAGTTTATGTAACCGAGGGTGCCTCCAGCAACATCACAGCAGCAAGGCTTGGAGCATCATTTTATGAAGTTGATTATGACGAACCACAACCTTGGATTGTCATAGAAGCTAGGCGAATGTCATTTGTATCAAAGCAGTATGAGTACACCCCAATGCTTCGAGTCATTCATAACCGCTATTTTGTTGAGGCAGGCGCCAGCTTATCTGGACAAATACGTTTTAATTTTATGTATAACTACTAGGATGATAAAAATGAAATTTATTAATTTTGTATTGGTAGTCTCTTTATTAGGATTTAATCAAGCGGCTTTAGCAAGTATGAAGGTAACCGTTAATGGAATGGTTTGTTCATTTTGTGCGCAGGGTATAGAAAAGTGCCTGCTGAAGCTCGATGAAACCAAAGCGGTATTGGTAGATTTAAAAAATAAAGTCGTTGTAATTGAGGCAAAAGAAAATACGGCTCTTAATGAAAAATTAATTAGGCAGGAAATAATAGATTCGGGCTATGACGTTGTCAGTGTTGAAAGTATTCCACAAACAGTGGCTCAATTTAGAGAGCAGATGAAAGGTAAGAAATGAGTCAAGATGACTCGACTATCATTAAACAGCCGTATTTAAGCTCGGTTGTTTCTCTTTTTGCAAGTACAAGCACTTTAATCTGTTGTGCGTTGCCTGCTTTGCTTGTCAGTTTGGGAGCAGGTGCAACACTTGCGTCACTAGTAGCAGTATTTCCTCAGATTGTTTGGGTAAGTGAGAATAAAGAATTTATTTTTCTTATAAGTTCTTTATTAATGATTATGGGCGGTGTCTTCCAATTACGAAATCGTTATGCTCCATGCCCAATAGATCCTGCGTTAAGACAGGCCTGCTTAAAAACTCGTAAAGTATCACTGAGTATTTATCTAATTAGTTTGTTTCTATTGTTAATAGGCGGGTGGTTTGCTTTTATTCAGCCACTGCTATAAAAACTGCAGGAGATAGAGTTTGCATAATAGGCCCTGGGTAATTTATTGTTGCTAGTAGAAACCCTAATTTATGTGCATTGGCAGATTAAAAGTGCGAGAATTATTTACTCAATAATCTTGCCGTAATCAGGAGAGTTAATATGAAACGATCTACTTTATCAATAAGCTTGGTAGCGCTTTTTTCTTTAGTAGGATGTCAATCTGCTGAGCGCGGGTCAGGACAAAAAGCGGCAGCAGCTATGGACTCACGATCAGGATCTATGACTAAAGGTACAGTTAATTTTGTATGGCAAGGACAGGATGTTTTAGTAACTGCAAACTTTTCTGGTTTGAAGCCAAATTCAGAGCATGGTTTTCATGTTCACGAAAAAGGGGATTGTTCTTCTGCTGACGCTGTTAGCGCGGGTGGCCACTTTAACCCCGACGGTAAGGCACATGGAATGCCAGGAAGCGGGGCGCATCATGCTGGAGATATGCCAAACATCAAATCAGACGGCAATGGCAATGCAACTTATTCAGCCAAGCTAAGTGGCTTTGCTATTAATAATGGTGCAAATGGAATCTTGGGAAGATCTGTTGTTGTTCATCGCGATCCAGATGATTACAAATCTCAACCAGCCGGCAATTCTGGTCCAAGAATTGCGTGTGGTCTTATTAAGTAAGTTGGCTTGTTACAAATACTAAAACCACCTTCGGGTGGTTTTTTTAATTAAATAATTTGATTATCAAGATGTCCTGTTTTTACATAAATTAACGCACCTTCAGATTTTGTAAAAGGTGCATGCTTGCTATATCTTGGGCTGCGTATCCAAGACCCCTCAGGATATGAGCCGTGTTCATCATAAAAGACGCCCTTGAGAACATAGATCTCTTCACCACCAGGATGAACATGAGGATTAAATATAGTATTTGGAGCCCAATGAACCAAAGCAGTACCAACACCATCAAAATTATGTAAAGGCATAACAGATAATCCTGGAACAAGGCCAGGATGCCATGATGCATTTTGTGTATCTACTCTTACGATGGCCTCATCGCCTGGATGAAACTGCCGTAACTTTACAAACAAAGTACAGCCCGTTTTTGAGTAGGGGCTATGCAAACTATTGGGCGGATTTCGAATATAAGTGCCAGTAGGGTAGTCACCATTCTCATCTGAAAACATACCCTCTAAAACAAGGATTTCCTCGCCACCATCATGGCTATGAGTTTCAAAAGATGAGTTTGGTGCGTAGAGCACAATAGAGCTGGCTCGAGCTAGTTCATCACCAATACGATCCAAATATTTTCTAGAAACGCCCGTCGCTGGGGAGGTTGCCCACTCTGCATCATAAGTTTGAATAACTACTTTTTGAGTAAAGTCTGAATTGATATTCATATTACTGGATGCCTAGACCTTTAAAAAATTGTGTACCAAGCGGTGAAATAGGGTCTTGAATCTTGCCAATTCCACCGGTGATTTTTTTTACTTCATTGATAAGTATTGAACCATAACCCTGCCTTCGATAGGCAGGGTTGACGAAGATATACTCAATATCGCCGGAGGGAGTAAATCGACAGTACCCAAGAGTTGTATTTTGATTTTTTATTAATACAACACCATCAGAAATATCAATCAGATAGTTTCTTTGGCAAATACTCATTTTTAAAGAAACGTTACGCGCTTGATCAAATCTGACAAGCTCACCTTCGGCGAATTGAAGGTTTTAGAATCTGCTGTATTAACAATCACGCCCATGCCAAGAATCGGCGCTAAGTTATCAACTTTGAAGCGACCCACTTGATCTTGTTGTCGAATAAAGCATTCTTCATCAAAAAATAGCTGATCAAAATTATCATCAATCTCATCAGAAGCAACAGTTTTAAAACC
>CAMDUR010000035.1 GCA_945879115.1 Polynucleobacter meluiroseus | reverse complement strand
CGGCTTACTTCATTAAGCTATCAATCTTTCACCAGGATATGCACAACGAAGCTTTTGCCTATATGTGGCAAACGCTGGGATACAAAGAGCCGTTCACGGCATTTTCAAGAGCAGCCTCAAATAAACAAACATCGAAATACATCAACTTTGCAGAATCAAAATTCAGGATTGGTTCAGAAAAACAAAATGGTTTTATTTTTGATAACGAAAAATGGGCTCATGAACTTAATCTACCCGCCTTTGACATATCAGATAGAGCAGTAAGTAATGCTGAATATTTAGAATTTATAGAATCTGAAGCGAACCGTGCAGATCTCAATCCAGTTGCAATACCCAAGCATTGGAAAAAACAGGATGGTATTTGGCATCAACGCTTTTTTAACCAATGGGAACATCTTGATGCTTTCGAGCCTGTTCGACACATTAATTTGATAGATGCGCAGAGATATTGCGAGTGGCGAGGCTTACGTTTACCAACTGAGCAGGAGCTATCAGTATTAATGAGTCATCCCCAAGATCAGTGGCAAGCATCACATCTATGGGAATGGACATCGAGCCCATTCCTGCCATTTCCAGGTTTTTCACCTGACCTTTATCTAGATTATTCAAAACCTTGGTTTGATGGCCAACATCAGGTTTTGAAAGGCTGGAGCTTGTATACCCCGGAACGGATGAGGCGATCAGCATTTCGTAATTTTTATGCCCCTCAACGTAACGATCATTTTTGTGGCTTTCGTACGTGTTTACTTTAAATTGAGTAAGCTACGTTATTCCTGAGTTTGTCAGTTTTTTTCATTTAAACCTTTACACTTTTTATTGAGCATCTATGTCTTATAACGGTCGTCTTACTTCTCTTTCGCATGGTGGTGGTTGTGGTTGCAAAATTGCACCTGGTGTCTTAAGCGATATTCTCAAGGCTTCACCCATCAGAAATATCCCAACTGCTTTATTGGCTGGCACAGATAACAATGAAGACGCGGCTGTTTACCAAATTAATGAGCATCAAGCTATTGTTGCTACAACCGACTTTTTCATGCCAATAGTTGATGATCCATTTGAGTTTGGAAGGATTGCTGCAACTAATGCTATTTCTGATATTTACGCAATGGGCGCGCAACCTCTATTTGCTTTAGCGCTTTTAGGTATGCCGATTAATGTTTTGCCTCTAGAAGTTATTCAGCAAATCACCGCAGGTGGAGAATCCGTTTGTAATGATGCTGGCATCATGATTGCTGGCGGACATTCAATTGATACGGTTGAGCCTATCTATGGATTGGTAGCAATTGGTATTGTGGATCCTAAAAAACTCAAACGTAATAATGGAGCCAAAGCAGGCGACAGTATTATTTTAAGTAAGCCGCTAGGTGTCGGTATTCTTTCGGCTGGACTAAAAAAAGAGCAGCTCTCAGATGCTGGTTATCGCGAGATGATTGCATTAACTACAAAACTTAATAAACCTGGGGTTGCTTTGGCTCAGTTAGATGGTGTTCATGCCTTGACTGACGTAACAGGATTTGGATTGGCAGGGCACTTATTAGAGCTGGCACGAGGCGCTAAGCTAGAGGCAAAATTAGAGTGGGATGCGATTCCGGTGGTTCAAGAAGCCGTTAAACTAGTACAAGCAGATATCTTTACTGGCGCATCGACTCGTAATTGGGTGGGATATGGTCATGAAGTGAAGTTGGGAGATAAATTAGGCTTGTGGCAGCAAAATCTTCTAACTGACCCACAAACTAGTGGCGGTTTATTGATTTCTTGTGCACCAGAAGTAGAGCAAGAGGTTTTAGCTATATTGCAGGCTGGTGACTTTATGAGCGCTAAGAAAATTGGTCACTTTGCTGAAGGTAGCGGACTATCCGTCGCTTAAGATCATGAATAAGCTTCTCAAAGATGAGATAAGTGCTGGCCTCCAATCAAGCATTCCTTTCATCTCCCCTAAATTCTTTTACGACGATATTGGTTCGCGTTTATTCGAGGTGATTACTCACCTCGAAGAATACTATCCAACACGCGTTGAAAAATCGATTATGCAAATGTACGAGCATCAAATAGCCACCTCTATTGGCGCTTGTGATGTTCTTTTAGATTTAGGGGCTGGTAATTGTGCAAAGGCTAGCGAGTTATTTGATTCGATTAAGCCTCAACAATATCTTGCACTTGATATCTCTAAAGACTTTTTAGAGTCAGCCATTGCTGACTTACAAAAAAGATTTCCTCATATTGAGATGCGTGCTCAGGTTTGTGATTTAAGTCAGACTCTCCACTTTCCAAATCTAGAAAATAAGAAAAAAACATTTTTTTACCCAGGGTCGTCGATCGGAAATTTTAATCCCAATCAGGTTAGTAGCTTCTTTAAAAATATAGCCAGTATTTGTAATGGTTCTGGTGGCTTATTAATTGGTGTTGATTTGGTAAAAGATAGCCAAGTTCTTCAAAAGGCATACGATGATTCACTTGGGGTAACAGCGGCATTTAACTTAAATGCTCTGCTTCATATTAATCACATATTGGGCAGTAACTTTGACCTGACTGACTGGGAACACTTTGCTATTTTTAATGAATCAGAATCCAGGATTGAGATGTATCTTCGTGCATTGCGTGATGTATCAGTGACGTGGCCAGATAATTCTTTAAATTTCAAGTCTGGAGAAATGATTCATACAGAAAATAGCTATAAATATACAAAAGACTCATTCACGAATCTTTTAGATAATGCTGGTTTTAAAAATATAGAAACTTGGACCGATCCTAAAAACTATTTTTTAGTTTGTTACGCCAAAGCCTAAAAAGCTAACTTTAGTGTTTACTAAACTAAACCTTCAATAACATTTTTTATAGACTTCATCTCAAACTGGGGTTGTACATATTTGTTGCGCTTTTTGAGGTGCTGTTCTAGAGATTTATAAAAAGAAGGAACTGTTTCTGCTTTAGTTAATAATTTTGCTAAGGCTTGGTCATCTCCTGCTGGATAGTAGCCAGGGTAATCATCTCCTAGCATACCCCGATTGCCTGGAATATCAGATGCGATAACGGGAACCCCTATCGCAATAGCTTCTGTAACGACGTGTGCGCCACCTTCCATCAGGCTTGAAATGACCATCAGGTGGCAGCGAGAGAGTTGTTGCATCGTGTCAGCGTGACTGAGTTTATCGAGCCACTGGTAACGCTCTAATTTTGCGCTATAAGATTTTGCTAATTGACGCATTTCAGAGCTCATAGCTTCACCAAGATGTAAAACTCGTATCTTGCTTTCGGAGGGGAGATATTCAAGACTTTGAGCAGTACAGAAAGGATCCTTTTCTGGTCTTAGGTGACCAATAACGCTAACTAAAAACTGTTTCTTCAAAAGAGGCTTGCGTTTAACTGACTTCGTCGATTGATAGATGATGTGTACTTTGGACCGAAGATCTTCTGGTATCAAAGACATTGCAGCAGATTGCAGTAAAACTATGACGTCTGCCATTTGCATAGATTGAATGACTTCATGATGTATTGCCATGTCACGATATAAATCGGTACCTGTCATTATTAAAACTATTGGTTTGTCTGGGTAAGACTTTTTGAAATGAACCAAGGACAAATGACTTCTGTAGGCATGAAGTGCCACCAAAATATTTGCATCAGAACCTGAGTACTTTTCAGAGATTTGAGCCTGATGACCCAGTTTTTTTAGAAAGCTTTGCCACCTTATTGCCGTCACGCGATTACCATGCAAACTTCCCGCTGGGGCGGGTGTAACGATTTCAAGAGCAAGGGGTTTGTTTATCTTTATTTTTGTCATAAAAAAGTACTTTGTAACACGACATAATTTAACTGATGAGGAATATCTTTACGCTGTAAGGGCAATAAACATCTAAAAATAAGTGTAAACCCTTAATAAAATTTTTTTAATGAGCTAAGCAAATATCGAGATATGAGAGTAATATTCATTAGCTACTTGTCTACGACAAATTAGTTATTTATGTATTTTTAACCACAAGTTTTTAATACAGTTACACAATAATTTTTTATGGAGAAGCAAATGATTACATTAAAAAAAGCTTTAGTCCGATGCAAGTCAGTCTTAGGTTTAATTACTCTAGGCTTAATTGCATCACCTGCTTATGCAGAAACTCTTGTCCTCAAGTCAACTGACTTTGTTGGAATCTCCTTCTGGTTGATTTCAATGGCACTTGTTGCATCAACAGCGTTTTTCTTCTTGGAGAGAGACCGTGTTAATGCTAAGTGGAAGACTTCATTAACTGTTTCAGGTATGGTTACTTTGATTGCAGCTGTGCATTATTTCTACATGCGCGATGTTTGGGTTTCAACAGGTGCAACACCAACAGTTTTCCGTTACATCGACTGGTTAATTACAGTACCACTATTGATGATTGAGTTCTACTTGATCCTCTCAGCAATTGCTAAAGTTCCAACAGGCGTGTTTTGGCGTTTGATGGTTGGCACATTGGTCATGTTGGTTGGTGGATACCTAGGCGAAGCTGGATACATGGCTGTATGGCCTGCATTCATCATCGGTATGGTTGGTTGGGCATATATTCTTTACGAAATCTTCGCTGGCGAAGCTAGCAAGATCAATGCACAACAAGCACCAGCGAATGTACAGTCAGCATTTAACTTAATGCGTTGGATTGTGACAATCGGTTGGGCAATCTACCCAATTGGCTATTTCTTCGGTTACCTAACAGGTGCTTCACCTGAAGCTAGCGCTAACGCTTTGAATATCATTTACAACCTTGCTGACGTTCTAAACAAGATTGCATTTGGTGTGATCATTTGGTCAGTAGCTGTGTCTGAAAGTGAAAAGAAGTAATTAGTTAAAAGAGTCATATTCGGGCATATCTTTAAATTGGTAACTAACAATTAAAAAGATGTGCCCGATTTTTATTGAAATTAATCAATGACAGCTCAAACATTAATTAAGTTAACTAAATCCTCAAAAGGTTTAGATTCATCTATGGACGAATTAATTCGTCAGGTAGATGCTTTTATTAATGAGCAGATATTCGGCACTGCCACCGAATCATCACCAATTAATAACTTAGCGCTACAGGCAGTTAAGTACCATTTAGATGTACCAGGTCAAAAAGTAAGAATGAGGCTTTGTCTCAGCGCCTGTCTAGAATTAAATGTTGAGCATGACGATATGCTTATCATCTCAGCAGTTTCAGAATTACTACATAACGCATCGCTTATTCATGACGATATTCAGGATAAGGATGAAATCCGCAGAGGCCAAATAACAGTTTGGAAAAAGTACGGCACTAATATTGCTATCTGTGCGGGAGATCTCTTACTTTCGAGTGCCTATAGCTTGTTAGCAGGTATCAGCAATACAAAGTTATTGCCTATTGTTATTTCACTAGTAGGTCGTCGCACTTCCTCAGTTATCCAGGGGCAGGCCGATGATATTGAATGCAAAGCTAACCCTATACAATGTATTGAGACCTACGTAGAAATTGCAAAGGCAAAGTCAGGTGCTTTATTGGGTTTGCCGCTGGAACTTGCAATCGTACTATCAATGCAAAATCAGTACTTAGAGATCGTTAGAAAAAGTGTCAGCGCTTTTTCAGTTGCTTATCAAATGGCTGATGATCTACAAGATATTGAAAAAGATGCCCCACTCAACAGTCGATCAAAATCACTTAATGTGGTGCATTTACTAAAAGATGCAGGATCATTAGATCCTGTTGAAAGCGCCATTAAGTTAACAGAACAATATTTAGTAGAAGCCGCGCAGTCAGCAGAGATGCTGCCTGATTCCATGTGTATACACCTATTAAAAATGATCCAAAAGATTCAAATACAAGTAAAAAATGACAATTATTCTTAGGCAGGCAGTAGTAATTGGGTCCGGGTTTGGTGGTATTGCTTCTGCTTTAAGATTAAGAGCCAAAGGTTATCAAGTAAAGATCATTGATAGAAGTCCTATGCTGGGTGGTAGGGCTCAAGTGTTTGTTAGGAACGGGTTCAAACATGATGCAGGGCCAACAGTCATTACAGCCCCATTTCTGCTCGAAGAGTTATTTGAACTCTTTAATGAGAAGCTTGAAGATCATATTCAGTTAGTGCCATTGACACCATGGTACAGATTCTACTTTTCAGATAAGACAACTTTTGATTATGGCGGTACGATCGAAGATACTTT
>CAMDUR010000034.1 GCA_945879115.1 Polynucleobacter meluiroseus | reverse complement strand
TACAGTAACTTTGCTGATACTTGGTCAAAGCAAGGCTATATCCAACTAACCATGAAACCGAATAACATTCTTTATACAGCGACACTTTTACCGAATAAGAATAAAAAGCCAGAACATGTCAAAATCATTGAGAAGAAAAAATAAACTGAATCACTTAAAAGAAAGTATCTGATGTCATCTCCTACTTATCAAAGTCGTTTCTTGAATACAACTATTTTTACTTTCATCACAGTTCTTTTTTTAAGTGTTTTTAGTCATGATGTTTTTGCATCGCCTGATACTAAAAATCAGTTAAGCAATCTGTTAAGTGGCAATCAGCATGTTCTGATGATGCGTCATGCGGATGCTCCAGGCTATAGCGATCCAGCTGGCTTTAATGTCAAAGATTGTTCCAGTCAAAGAAATTTGGGTGAGACGGGTAAAAAACAAGCTCGCGAGATCGGTCAATGGCTCAAAGCTCGTGGTGTCGCAGATGCAAGAGTTTTAAGTAGCCCTTGGTGTCGCTGTATGGATACAGCAACACTTTTAAATATTGGGCCAGTTAGTTCAGAAAACTCTTTAGGTTCCTTTTTTGAAAACCGTGGTGATGCTAAAGAGCAAACCTTAGCGCTTCAAAAGAAAATACAAGCAGAATTAATTGCTAAAAATAACAAGCCACTGATGTTGGTGACACACCAAGTCAATATCTCAGCCTTCACAGGTGAAGGCGTTGGTTCAGGACAAATGGTTTTAGTTCAGGTCACCCCAAAGGGGCAGTATGTGTCGCATCGCTTGATCAAGCTAGATTAATTACCTAAAAGAATTAGCTCCTTACTGGACTATCTTGGAAAGCTTCGCGGCGGAAAGTAACGACTAGAGTGTCGCGCCAAGCTTTCGAGTGACCCTCTGGATCAATGGGTTGTATCGGAGTGGTTTCGTGAATCACCCTTGCATCATCCAATACCAAAAGACTCATGGGCTCATTCAGTGTGAAACGCTGACCTTGAGGCCCTACTGACTCAAATACCCTTGTTTCACCACCCTTGATGAGCTGACGCTTGAGCATGAGTACGGCCACGTAATCAACGCCATCACGATGAGCACCTTCAGGTGTGGGTCTACCAATACCATCGGTTGTATCAATCCTAAATTGGTGAACTTCTACGAACCAAGGTTTATCTTTGTGTATCTGTTGAGTGGGTAGTCGATCAAATTGCTCACCCAAATGCATTAAGAAATCATGAAGCACGGGTGAGTTCATAAAGCTGGGTTCACAAGGTTCAAACCAGCGATCAATCCCGCCATGCAATGCGTTGTATGACAGAGGCTGCCAATGCGCGCGATGAGGCACAACATGGACTGAGGTCTGATTAACAATAAAACTAGAATGGCGGCGCTGGCGATATCGCCCGCCGTCTTTTAAATACTTATCAGCTGGTAAGTTGTTCCAAGAATCACCAGCCTGGTGCCATTCAACTTCATTGTGCTGACTCAATTGGTAAACGTGATTGGGCACTAAAACTGAATAACCGTTTTTTTGGATTTGCTGAGTTAACTCTGAGAGTTCTGAATAAGGTGGTCGGAGAGTCATTAGAAAATATATTTATTAAATTAATCTATTAAATAGATTATGCGCTCAAGGCGCACTTGATGGGTTTTAGCTGAGTTGATTGGTTAATTCAGTTAGTAAACTATTCAGGCTTCATAAAGTTAGCTTGGTGAAGAGGATGGTACTCACAACCCACCCAACCTTCATAAGCCTGGTCATCTAACATCATGAAGAAATCAGCATAAGGCATTTCGCCAGTGCCTGGCTCATGCCTGCCGGGGTGATCTGCTATTTGCACATGATCAATAAAAGGCATGAGATCTTCGATCTCAAGGATGTTTTCACCCATACGATGCATATGGTAAGCATCGTATTGGAGATAGAGGTTGGTAGATTGAACCGCCATGATGGTGTTAACAGCATGCTGACTGGATGACAAAAAGAAACCAGGCATATCAAAGGTGTTGATCGGCTCAATCAGTAATTTGATATTTTCTTTTTTGAGTGTTTCTGCTGCAAAAGTTAGATTCGATACAAAAGCACTTTGCGCTTGTTCAAATGAAACACCCTCTGGAAGTTTGCCTGCTAAACAATTCAGATGTGGCACACCCAGTATCTTGGCGTACTGAATAGCTTCTAGAAGAGCAATTTTGAACTCTTCACCACGAGCAGGATCGCAAGCAAAACCACGATCACCTCTTGCCCAATCGCCACCCGGAAGATTGTGTAAATCCATCTTGAGATTTAACTCAGTCATGACGGCTTTGATTGCGTGAAGCTTAGTGCCTGTCATGGATTCATAAGGAAACTGACACTCAACCACTTCAAACCCGTCTGCCTTGGCCGCACGAAACCGTTCTAAAAACGGCAAGTCTGCGTAAAGTAAGGAAAGGTTAGCGGAAAAGCGCGGCATGAATTTGTACTCGTTTCTGAATAAAGTGATTTAATTATGTCATGCGCATCATTTCTATTTCAGTAGCCACTGTTTCCCCCTTATTCGGTATTGATCACCCAGATTACAAAACCGTTAATTCAGGTATCAAGAAACTCCCCGTGAGTACTTTAGAAAAGCCAGAGTCCATCAAGGTCACTAAATTAGGTTTAGTGGGTGATGAGCAGGCTGACTTTAGTGTGCATGGTGGGTTAGAGAAAGCCATTTACGCTTATCCCTCAGAACACTATCCATTCTGGAATGAACTGCTTGATCGTGAAACCAAGCGATCAGCACCGATTGGTTTTGGCTTCGTTGGTGAGAATTTAAGTGTAGAAGGTTTTTCAGAAGCGGATGTTTGGGTCGGTGATATTTGGAAAATCGGAGAAGTAGAGCTGCAGGTCACCAAACTTCGAGAGCCCTGTTTTAAATTTAATGCTCGCATGGCTTACAAGGGGTCATCCAAAGCCATGATTCAGTCTGGTAAGTCAGGTTGGTACTTGCAAGTGAATCAAGTGGGCCATATTCAAGCAGGTGACATAATTACAGTCATCCCTGGACGAAGAGAAACTTCGATCAAGATGCAAAACTCTTTCTTACTCAGAAAAGATCAACAGAACGATTTGCCACTCTAATCAAATTTCGCGATTAGATTATTTATTAAGATTGTTTATTTAGATTTTTGGTTTAGATTATTTATTTATGTTTAGTTATTACCCGCATTACGATACCGTTGCAACAGGCCTGACCTTAGCTATTGAGATTATCGGTACGTTTGCTTTTGCTCTCACCGGTATTGTGGTGGCAGCTCGTAAGCGTTTAGATATTGTGGGTGTTGCCATGGTGTGCGGTTTATCTGCATTCGGTGGTGGAACACTCAGAGATATATTGCTTGATCGCCGCCCTTTCTTTTGGGTAGAACACCATCAGTGGCTATGGATCATTTTGGGCTTGTGTGTGATTGCGATGATTTTCTTAAAAACAAAACATATTGAATTAACTGAAAAAATGATTCAGGTACCCGATGCTTTAGGTTTAGCGCTGTTTACTATTTCAGGAACTGAAATAGCTTTGATCAGTGGATCACCATTACTAATTGCTGTTTTGATGGGTGTGATGACTGCTATTTTTGGAGGCGTACTAAGAGATATTGCTTGTAATGAAATCCCACAAGCTTTTACAGATCATCGCCCTTATGCAGTCATCGCATTTATAGGTAGCTGGCTTTATATCGCTATGGACTATTGGACATCCAATGAATGGCTACCTACTCTGATTGCTTTTTCAACGATTGTTGTTTTAAGACTTCTAGCTATCAAGCTCAATGTGGTGATACCAAGCTGGATGCGTAAATGAAATTAGCAGTTCTATTTGTTTGTATGGGTAATATTTGTAGGAGCCCTACTGCGCATGGTGTTTTTAGATCTTATGTGAAAGACGCAGGTCTTGAGTTCGTGATTGAAGTGAATTCTGCAGGCACTCATGCTTTCCATACGGGTGAAGAACCTGATCAGCGTTCGCAAGCTCACGCTATGAAACGTGGCTATGACTTATCCGATCTCACAGCCAGACAGATGAGCGCTGAAGATTTTGAACGTTACGATCTTGTTTTAGTGATGGATTGGGAAAACTATGCAATTGCAGAGCAATTAGCACCAGGACAACATCGTCATAAGCTCAAGCGATTGACTGAGTTTTGTAAAACACAAGAAGCTGCTGTTGTGCCAGATCCCTATTACAAAGGTGATGAGGGCTTTGAGGAAGTCTTAGATATTGTTGAAGATGCTTGCGATGGTTTACTTGAGCATCTACAAGCTAGGCTTAAAAAGTAATAAAGATTTCAACAGTTTTTTAAGTTCTAAATTTACTAAATGAGTTGTAGGAAACTTCCTACAAGAAAATAAGTAACGTCTGATATTCACAGACCATTCTTTAAGGCAAGCTAGCTGTCTTATTGAAAAGGATGCTCTCTTGAATACCAACAACCCCCTTAATTTAGATCGACCTCAACAAGAACAGTTTGTTTTTAATGAAATAGCTGAGGATCATGTCTTTACTCTGACCTGTCACAAGAAATCTGAAAACAAAGATCATGTGAGAGATTGCAGCCCCTCTGCTTATCAAAGTGCTCCAGTCATAAAAGAAGCAGTCATTGGTAAAGTAGAAACACCGAATATCCCAATCCGAACAGGTGTGGGTAGTAACCAATATAAGACCAAGCCTTTACCGCCCATAGATATGTTAGAGCTATCGATTAATAAATTGGAGCTGAAGTTCAAGTCAGAGGTGCTAGATGATTTGCACAGGAAGATGGCAATGGATCAATTGACTGATCCATTGCTCTTAGCCGAAAAGATAAAGCTTCCTATGAAAGAGATACAAGCACTGTGTAAAGCAGACCTTAAGAAGGTGAGCTCTTTTATGATGCTTCATGGTGTTTGTCAGTTTGGTTACAACATCTATGTGTGTCTTCGACCTACTGAGAGTTATGTGCCGGGTGAGATTTTCTTTGAGGGGTGAATAAGGGTTGGTCTGAGCTTGATCAACCCTCGGGGTTTATCTTTTTTTCTGTCCGAGTATTTTGCCTCTTACCCAGGTGGTTCCCGCTCCACCCAAGAGCATACCCATGAGCATGGGGTTATCCATCAAGAGTTGTAATACGCCCATACCTGATTGCAAGCCTGTATCTAGTGCTTGGGCTATTTCGGTGAACTCTTGAGAGTTGGCTAACTTTGTAACCACTTGGTTACAGGTGTTGGTCTCTTCAGTCATGATTACAACCTTCCAATCAAGACCAAGCTCATTAATTTACCAAAAGTAAATGTTGCTCTGGATGCTAATTTGAATGTTTGTCCGAGGACGCTCGTTGATCTTCGAGATTTTCTGGCTGTGCGCTTGGCGGTTTTTACAACTCTTACTGCTGTTTTTAGTTTCATCATGGCTCTCTCCTTTAAAGAGAACATGATGCTTGGAAAGCGGCTTCATAAAGCCTGAAAACTGCGTAGGAAAGTTCAGATTTTTATTGATTACTGATTGAGGGGGCGAGCACCAATTGGCATGAGTAGATGGCGAAGATTGTTGTGATCAATCTCGTGCATGAGTTGCAGGAGTTGACCAATCTCACCATTCGGAAAACCTTCACGAGCAAACCATGAGAGGTAGTTAGCTGGTAAGTCACATAGAACTGTTCCAGCATGCTTACCAAATGGCATTTTCATCGTTACGAGTTTGATAAGTGATTCAGGGGTCATGGGAAGGTATTGTTTCTAACTACTTTTTTCCATAGGCCGCGTCATGGTCTGGCTCTATTAATAAAACTCTTAAAAAGTGATCTTCTCTAAAACCAATTCCTCGAATGGATTTACTCACTCTAAAAGAGTAAAGTGCATCAATACCTTTAGGGGCTGCAATACTGTGAATCTTTTCCCATTTCAAGCCCTTGTCACGATAGACTTGATTCCATGTTAACTGTGTAAGTTTTTCAAATGTAGCAAATGCCTTTTCTTGCTCAGCTAGCTCTAAATCACTCCAGGAAGATTGAAAAACAGGACTATTAAGATCAAGTTCGACTAATGGCTCAGGCTTTACGTTTCGTGCCATGCGCTTTAGCCATTTTTAATTTAGAAAGATCGCTTGCCTTTGCGGGTGTTTTTTGCGCCCAAGCTAAAGCAGCAGTCAAATCCTTTTTGAGGGATGGCGTGTGCAACCATTTTTCATTATCTGGAATGACAGTGGCAGTACGTATCACCCAAACTCCAGGCTCAGGGCTTTCAACCAGAACCTGACGTCCTGCAAATTCTTTTCCAAGCGAGATTTGCCCACTTGATCCAATCGATTTAATGATTTGATAATCTATAACTACGCCCATGGCATTCTCCTGTATTCATGCGGCACTATTGCATGATGGCATTATAGCATGATTTTATTCAAATGTTGCTTATTTTGAATTGAAAATTAGACTATTAAGCAGAAATCCATTGTTTATGCAGGGTCTAGTTCAAACAATAGGACTTCTGCGTTTTTGCCTCTGATCAAAGTTAATTCAGTTTCACCATCCATAAGAAGTGCGTCAGCTCCACTAAGGTCTAAGCCATTGACTTGCATCTGACCTTTGATCAAATGGAGGTAGGCTTTGCGCTTAGGGTTTAAAGGGAACTGAAATGGCACACCACCATCAAAGATACCTGCGTAGATGTTGGCATTCGCATGAACTTTAACTGCCCCATTTTCTCCAGTCGGTGAAGCAATTAAACGAAGCTTCTGTAGCTTTTCTACTTCAGGGATTGTTTTTTGTTCATAGCTAGGAGGTATCTCTTGCACATTAGGTTCAATCCAGATTTGTAATAAGTAGGTCTCTTGGTCTTTAGCGTGATTGAATTCGCTATGGGTGACTCCTGTACCAGCGCTCATCCTCTGAACATCTCCTGGCGGTATACCTACGACATTACCCATGCTGTCTTCATGAGCCAGTTGACCAGCAAGTACGTAAGTAACAATTTCCATATTTTTATGGCTATGCTTACCAAACCCTGAGCCCGCAGCGATACGATCATCATTGATGACTCTTAGGTTGCCCCATCCCATGTGCGCAGGGTCGTAATAGCCGGCAAATGAGAATGAGTGATAGCTTTCTAACCAACCATGATGAGCGTAGCCACGCTCATCTGATTTTCTTAACTTGATCATGTGTTTCCTAGTTTTTTAATCTTTGTTTTTATTAGTTGTTTTATTCAATGGCATTACTTTATCAAGTTATCGTTGTTTTAGTTAAAGTCACAATCCTTTAAAAAAGATAAACTATTGAAAAGGCTTCAATAACCATACTAAT
>CAMDUR010000033.1 GCA_945879115.1 Polynucleobacter meluiroseus | reverse complement strand
TGGATGGTCCACGTCGCTGTATGGTCAACGCGCTCAAGGATGCAGGCGTCAATCCTGATCAGGTGCACTATGTCAATGCGCATGGCACATCAACACCCTTGGGTGATAAAAACGAAACTGAGGCTTTGAAAGCAGCCTTAGGGTCTGCCGTTAAAGGTGTTGTAGTGAACTCTACCAAGTCGATGACGGGCCACCTTTTAGGGGGTGCTGGTGGTCTTGAGTCAGTATTTACTGTTCTAGCGCTGCACCACCAAAAATCTCCTCCAACCATCAATATCTTTAATCAAGATCCTGAGTGTGATTTGGACTACTGTGCCAATACAGCCAGAGATATGAAGATTGATGTGGCGGTTAAAAACAACTTTGGTTTTGGCGGTACCAACGGAACGATTGTTTTCCGTAAAATTTAAGTCAAAACTTGTTAAAAATCAGTTAATCCCATCAAGGTCTCTTAGGAGGCCTTGATGCATTAAGAAAAGCCCCAATTGAATGATGGCTTAGGGCAAGTCAAGCAAAGAGTCAGTGAATCCTCTAAAGTATCGGTTATGAAAAAACAACTATCTGCAATTTATTTATTGGGCGCTACATTGGCCGCCTTAGGCTTAATTAGTGGGCCTTCCTTGGCTCAAGGGAGTGCTACCAAGTCAACGCCTGCGCCAGCGAGCACGACAGCACCTGCGCAAGCTATATCAACCCCAAGAATAGGCCCTGATTTTGTGGATTTGGTTGAAAAAGCTAATCCTGCAGTGGTTAATATCCGAACCACTGAAAAAGTGAACGTCAAACAGTCGCAAGGGGGCATCCCAGGTATGCCTAATATCCCTGGAATGCCAGGTATAGACGAGGACCAAGCTGAATTTTTTCGCCGTTTCTTTGGCATTCCATTGCCAACTCCCAAGCAAGGACCCAATAATAAGCCGCAGCAAGAAGAGCAAAACAGAGGCGTTGGCTCAGGATTCATCATCGAGAGCAATGGCTTTATTCTGACCAATGCTCACGTGATTGAGGGCGCTACAACCATATATGTCACATTGCCTGATAAGCGAGAATTCAAAGCCAAATTAATTGGTGCTGATAAGCGTACCGATGTTGCTTTAGTCAAAATTGAAGCAACTGGTTTACCCCGTTTACAAATTGGTGACTCATCTAAAGTTCGCGTTGGCGAATGGGTTTTAGCGATCGGCTCACCATTTGGTTTAGAAAATACGGTGACTGCTGGCATTGTGTCAGCTAAGAGTCGTGACACAGGTGATTACTTACCGTTTATTCAAACAGACGTGGCAGTCAATCCAGGCAACTCTGGTGGACCTTTATTAAATACTCGTGGTGAAGTGATCGGTATCAATTCTCAAATCTTCTCCAGATCTGGCGGCTACATGGGCATCTCATTCGCCATCCCAATGGATGAAGCTATGAGAGTTTCTAATCAACTCAAAGCGAGCGGCAAAGTCAGCCGTGGACGTATTGGCGTAGCCATTGCTGAAGTCAGTAAAGAAGTTGCAGAGAGCTTAGGTTTACCTAAAGCTCGTGGTGCATTGGTGCGTAACGTTGAGACAGGTGCCCCTGCAGACAAAGCTGGCGTAGAGGCGGGCGACGTCATCTTGAGTTTTGACGGGCGCTTAATTGAAAAGTCATCGGATCTTCCAAGAATTGTTGGAGATACAAAAGCAGGCACTAAAGCCCAGATGGAAGTTTGGCGCAAAGGTGCTCCCAAAGAACTATCAGTGACCGTCGCTGATTTAGAACCTGCTGAGAAGGTCGTTGCCAAGAAGGCCGATCCTGAGACAGCAGCACCCAATACCAAAAACAATTTCAAAGTGGGTGTTGTTGAGTTAACGGAAGCCAAGCGTCGTGAATTAGGCATCAAATCAGGCGTTGAGATTCAGAATCTTACAGATGGCCCCCTTTCAAAAGCGGGAGCTAGAGTGGGTGATGTGATTGTGCGAGTGGCGGATGTTGATATCAGCTCAGTCAAACAATTTGAAAATGCAGTCAAAGATCTACCCAAAAACAAATCGGTCGCTGTGTTTATTCGAAGAGCCAATAGTACGATCGTGATTCCTGTAAAACCAGGTTCAAACGAATAAAACTCTAATAACCCTCTGCTTGATTGGCCTTTACTGGAAATTCAAGCTCAGGGTAAGTAGCGACTACAATAGACAAAAGAGGCGTCTTATTGCAGTGCAATATGGTGTTGCATTGCGGCAAGCCGTTTTAAGGAATCCATGGATCACATACGTAATTTCTCAATTATTGCCCATATCGACCACGGCAAATCGACTCTAGCAGACCGAATTATTCAGCTTTGTGGAGGTCTTTCAGACCGTGAGATGGAAGCCCAAGTCCTTGATTCAATGGACATTGAAAAAGAACGCGGCATCACCATCAAGGCCCAAACTGCTGCACTGAGCTACAAAGCTCGCGATGGCAAAATTTACAACCTCAATTTGATTGATACCCCAGGGCACGTTGACTTCTCCTATGAAGTGAGCCGTTCGCTATCAGCCTGTGAGGGTGCGCTGTTAGTCGTTGATGCCAGCCAAGGTGTTGAGGCCCAAACAGTAGCGAATTGCTATACAGCGATTGAATTGGGCGTGGAAGTTGTTCCAGTACTCAATAAGATTGACTTACCTCAAGCCGATCCAGATAGCGCTAAACAAGAAATTGAAGATGTTATTGGTATTGATGCCACTGATGCGGTGTGTTGTTCTGCTAAAACTGGTTTAGGTATTGAAGATGTTATCGAAGACCTCATTAAAAAAATCCCAGCCCCTAAGGGTGATGCTAAAGCACCGTTACAAGCTTTGATCGTTGATTCTTGGTTTGATAATTACGTGGGCGTTGTGATGTTGGTACGTGTGATCAATGGCACATTAAAACCAAAAGATAAAGTTTTATTGATGGCTTCTGGCACTCAACATTTAGTAGAGCACGTCGGTGTCTTTACACCTAAGTCGATTGATCGTGCTGAACTGTCAGCAGGACAGGTGGGTTTCATTATTGCTGGTATTAAAGAGTTGAAAGCAGCCAAGGTTGGTGACACCGTAACGCACGCACCAGGCCAACAAAATAAAACACCATCAGCAGAACCTCTGCCAGGCTTTAAAGAAGTTCAGCCTCAGGTCTTTGCTGGACTTTACCCGGTTGAATCAAATCAATATGAAGCTCTACGCGAATCATTAGAAAAACTAAAACTCAATGATGCAGCGCTCATGTATGAGCCGGAAGTATCTCAAGCTTTAGGCTTTGGGTTCCGTTGCGGATTCCTAGGCTTATTGCACATGGAAATTGTGCAAGAGCGTCTAGAGCGCGAATTCGACATGGAGTTGATTACAACTGCGCCTACTGTTGTCTATGAAGTTGATCTCAAAGATGGCAGCAAGATTGTGGTGGATAACCCAGCGAAGATGCCTGACCCAAGCCGTATTGAGATGATCTTAGAGCCTATCGTGGTCGTGAACTTATTCATGCCCCAAGAGTATGTCGGCGCGGTCATTACTTTATGTACAGGCAAACGTGGTATCCAAATGGATATGCAATATGTTGGGCGCCAAGTAAGACTCACTTACGAAATGCCCATGGGCGAGATCGTGTTGGATTTCTTTGACCGTTTGAAATCTATTTCACGCGGTTACGCATCCATGGATTATGAATTCAAAGAATACCGTGCCTCTGATGTAGTGAAGGTCGACATTTTGATCAATAGTGAAAAAGTTGACGCACTCTCCATCATTGTTCACAGAAATAATAGCCAATACCGTGGTCGCGAAGTGGTCGCAAAAATGCGCGAGATCATTCCACGTCAGATGTTTGACATTGCTATTCAGGCAGCGATTGGTAGCGGCATCATTGCTCGTGAGAACGTAAAAGCCTTGCGTAAAAACGTTTTAGCGAAATGTTACGGTGGTGACATCACCCGTAAGAAGAAATTATTAGAAAAGCAAAAAGCGGGTAAGCGACGCATGAAGCAAGTGGGTAACGTTGAGATCCCTCAAGAGGCATTCTTGGCTATTCTTCAAGTAGAGGACAAATAATGAACTTTGCAATGATTCTGTTTATCTTAGTTGTGATTACTGGTATTGCGTGGGTGGCTGATAAGCTTGTTTTTGCACCTGCAAGAAGAGCTGCTGGCATCCATCGTATGCCACTTTGGCTGGAATACACAGCGAGCTTCTTCCCGGTTATTTTTGCCGTATTCTTTTTACGTTCATTCTTATTTGAGCCTTTTAAGATCCCGTCTGGATCAATGATCCCATCATTGATGATTGGTGATTTCATATTGGTTAATAAATTCACTTATGGTGTTCGTCTGCCAGTGCTCAATCAAAAAATCATTGAGATGAATACGCCGCAACGTGGTGACGTCGCCGTATTTCGTTATCCTTCGGACGAGTCGATTGACTATATCAAGCGTGTCATCGCTTTGCCTGGTGATGTGGTTTCTTATCAGGACAAGCGTTTATCATTGAACGGTCAGCCATTGGCCTATGAGACTAAACCAGACTTTTTAGATCCTGAGTCTTTATCTTATGTGAAGTTTTATCGCGAAACATTTCCAAAAGAGTTTGGAGGCTACTCGCATCAGATTCTGAATCATGCCGAGCGTCCAGGCACTATTTTCAATCCAGCGCCTCACCAGTATTCAGATAACTGTCAATACACCATCTCGGGTGTGACATGCACTGTCCCACCAGGCCATTACTTTGTGATGGGTGATAACCGTGACAACTCAGCTGATTCTCGCTATTGGGGATTCGTTCCAGAAGGCAACCTAGTAGGTAAAGCCTTCTTTGTTTGGATGAATCTGAGTGATCTAAAACGGATTGGGCGTTTTGAGTGAGTAAGGTAGTCAAGACTGAGTCAAGCGCACGCTTGCCCGTAGACCATAAAAGTCTGCAGGAACGCTTAGGCTACACATTTGTAAAGCCTGACTTATTAGTTCAGGCTTTAACGCATCGCAGTCACAGTAAAAAAAATAATGAGCGTTTAGAGTTTCTAGGCGATTCTGTTCTTAATTGCACAGTTGCTGAAATTCTTTATGAGCGCTACACAGATCTTGATGAAGGTGACTTGTCACGTGTTCGCGCTAACTTAGTGAAGCAACAAGCGCTTTATGAAATAGCCCAAGCTTTGCATCTATCTGATTGTTTGCGCTTAGGTGAGGGCGAATTGAAAAGTGGTGGATTCAAACGCCCCTCTATTTTGGCTGACACATTTGAAGCCATCATAGGTGCTATATTTTTAGACGCTGGTTTTGATGCTTCTAAGAAAGTTTTAAAGAAGTGGTACTCACAAATATTAGAGCATGTTGATCCTAAGACTTTAGGTAAGGATGACAAAACGCTCTTGCAAGAATACTTACAAGGTCATCAACTACCTTTGCCTGTTTATAACGTCATTGCAACTACGGGTGTAGCGCACAACCAGCAATTTGAGGTGGAGTGCTCTATTCCAAGCTTGAAGATTATCTTGAACGGCAAGGGTGCATCTCGCAGAGCTGCCGAGCAGGTGGCTGCTAAAAATTCATTAGAGGCTGCTCAAAAAATAGTCTCCCAAAGTGGTCGCCAGCCCAAAAAGACAAAAGCAACTAAGAAGAAGGCTTCTTTAATTACCAAAGCTGACCCCACTGATGATCAGCTCAATTTGAAACTTAAGTCAGAATAATAGGAATATCAATACATGACATTTAGATGCGGAACGATTGCCATAGTGGGACGCCCAAACGTTGGCAAGTCAACTCTGCTAAATGCTCTTGTAGGGCAAAAAGTCAGTATCACCTCACGTAAAGCCCAAACAACTCGCCACCGTATATTGGGTTTACAAACTACTGAGACAGCCCAATTTATTCTCGTGGACACCCCAGGATTTCAGACCAAGTACAACAATGCCATGAACAAGGTCATGAACCGTACAGTTAGAACGGCAATGGCTGATGTGGATCTGATTTGTTTTGTGGTGGAGTCTGGTTACTGGAGTAAAGCTGATGAGCAAGTACTTGAGCTCCTACCCAAAGATATCCCGGTTATTTTGCTAGCTAATAAATTAGATGTATTTGCTCAAAGAGCCGATGCACCTGAAGACCGTGATCAAAAACTATTCACTTTCATGCGTGAGATGAGTGAGAAATTTGAGTTCTCAGAGATCATTCCCATGACTGCTAAAAATGCTGAAGATGTAAAACGTTTGCTAGCTGCTATGGAGCCCTACTTACCAGAGCAAGAAGCTATCTATGATCCAGAGATGTTGACTGATCGTAGTGAGAAATTCTTAGCAGCTGAAATTCTAAGAGAAAAAGTATTCCGTTACACAGGGGATGAGCTGCCTTACTCCAGTGCTGTAGTCATTGATCAATTTAAGATGGATGGCAAGATGAGGCGCATAGCTGCGACGATCTTGGTTGACCGCGAGAGTCACAAAGCCATGGTCATTGGTGAGAAGGGCGATAAATTAAAGCGCATTTCAACTGAAGCGCGTATTGATATGGAAAAACTCTTTGACGGTAAAGTTTTCCTTGAGACCTGGGTAAAAGTCAAAGGTGGTTGGGCTGATGACCGAGTTATTCTGCGTGAGCAGGGTATCGAGTAAGAGAATTCAGTATGGCGATCCGTGTATCAGACGAACTGGCCTATGTACTTCATAGCATTCCCTATAAAGAAACCAGTCTCATCCTGGATGTCTTCACCCGTTCTTATGGACGCATGGCTTTAATTGCCAAAGGTGCTAAAAGACCCCACTCTGTTTTACGTCCTGTATTACAGAGATTCCAACCTTTGGCAGTTTCTTGGAGTGGTAAAAGCGAATTAAGAACCATGACCAAAGCCGAATGGTTGGGTGGTGTGCCACCTTTGGTAGGTGATGCCTTGTTGTGCGGCTTTTACCTGAATGAACTGTTAGTCAAATTTACAGCTCGTGAGGACTCTCATGAGGATCTCTATGATGAGTACTCAAAAACTGTGCACTTGCTAGGTCAAGACCCAACGGATCTTGAACCCATTCTTAGACCTTTCGAAATCGCTCTTTTAAAAGAGACTGGCTTTGCCGCAGCCCTTGATCGTTGCATTGATAGTCATGATGGTTTTGAAGATGATGAGCACTACATCTATCAGCCTGAGCGCGGCATCAGAAAACTACAAGCGGATGACCCTGGCCATTGGCCAGTGTTGACAGGCAAGCATCTGCGTCTTATGAACGCTCAGGACTACAGTGATATTGATACCTTAAGCCAAAGTAAATCCTTAACGCGCTTCATTCTGGGTCTGCACCTTCAAGATCAAACCATGATGACTCGGCAGATTTTGATTGATTTGAAGAAGATTTAACTTTCTTTCATAGGCATAATTAAGTCATGTCATTACAACCCAAAAACATTATTGATCTAGGCATCAACATCGACCACGTGGCCACTCTCAGAAATGCCAGGGGTACGGTTTATCCTGATCCAATAAAAGCGGCCCAATTAGCAGAGCAATACGGTGCTGACTTAATTACATT
>CAMDUR010000032.1 GCA_945879115.1 Polynucleobacter meluiroseus | reverse complement strand
AAGGCGCCAATTGCTGCAGATGGCAAACCTGCCAAAATAGTCAGTGGGTGGATATAGCTCTCATATAAAACACCTAGTAAGACATAGATCACTAGGACTGCAGCCAGCAATAAAATAATTTGGCTGGATTGACCGCTTTGAAACACTGCTGCATCACCACCATAGCTTGTAATGATAGAGGGGGGTAGTTGCAAGTCTTTTACGTACTGTTCTAGCTTCTTGGTGGCATCACCAAGGGCTACATCAGGTCCCAAATTAAATGAAATTGTGACGGCTGGAACTTGGCCCTGATGGTTGACCGCTGTTGGCCCTATGGTTCGTTTAAAGCTGGCAATGCTAGAAAGAGCAACAAGCTTGTCACTACTTCTACCCCTTACATAAATGCCATTTAAATCAGTTTCATACTGTCTGAATTCTTCAGCAGCCTGCAAAATGACTTGGTAGGTATTCACACTGGTATAGATGGTTGAGACTTGTCTCTCGCCATAAGCCGAATAGAGTGCATTACGTATATCGGCAACAGTCACACCGGCACTGGCTGCTTTTTCACGATCGATATCAATTTGAGCTTGTAAACCTTTTAATTGAGAATCAGTTGTGACATCTTTAAAAATATTACTATCAGCTCGCATCTTTTCAGTCACCTTACCAGACCATTCATTGATCCCTTCAAAGCCAACACTTTGCAAAATGAACTGATAGCGACTTTTGGTTACTTTGCCACCTAGCTGAAGATTTTGAACGGGGCGAAGGTAAACAGCTAAGCCCGGTATATTTCTTAAATCTTTTCGCAGACTCTCTACAACTTCTTTCATATTGCCACGATCACCACGAGGCTTTAAGTTCACAAACATGCGTCCTGTGTTGCTACCTGAGCTCGCACCACCACCAACAATTGAAACAAGACCATCAATGTGCACGTTATTACGCACAATCGCAGCTGCTTCTGTTTGTAGTCTTACCATCTCATTAAAAGACACGTCCTCAGCTGCTTCAGTTGTGACAAAGATCTGACCAGTGTCTTCCTCTGGGAAGAAGCCCTTAGGACTCCATACGAATAAAGCAATGGTGATGACAAATGTAGCAACAGAGCCTTGTAAAACTTTTCGTTGATTATTCAGCGCCCAATCGAGGGCTGTTTCGTAGGCGGTTTTTAACTTATTAAAGTACTGATCAAATTTGATCGTGATTGGATATTCCTTAGCTTTGGTGTGAGCTTTTGGTAAAAACCGGCTACACAGCATCGGTACAAGAGTTAACGAAACAACTGCAGATACCAAAATTGCTAATGAGACCACAACTGCAAACTCTCTAAAGAGCAAACCAATGGGGCCAGGCAAAAAGAAAATCGGAATGAAAACGGCTACCAAAGAAATAGAAATAGAAATAATCGTAAAACTAACTTCTCGACTACCTAACAATGCCGCCTTGAGGGGGTCCATACCTTTTTCAATGTGCCGCATGATATTTTCTAGAACAACAATGGCGTCGTCGACCACAAGACCCACAGCAATGGTGATACCTAATAAAGAAATATTATCTAAGCTATAACCCATCCAATACATGATTGAAAAAGCACCAATCAAAGAAATAGGCAAGCTAAGCGCTGGAATAATCGTGGCTGATAAATGTTTTAAGAATAAGAAAATCACCATGACCACCAGTGCTATGGTGAGTAAGAGTGTGAAGTTCACATCATGGATAGATTCGCGGATAGATTTAGAGCGATCAATCAACAAATTTAATTGGATGGATGCCGGCATCTGTTTTTCAAACTGAGGCACCATTTTTCTAACAGCATCGACTACTTGAACAGAGTTTGCGGTTGGTTGACGCAAAATAGCCATGGCTATCGAACGTTCGCCGTTATATGCCGCAAGGGTTTTGATTGACTCATAACTCTCTACAACATCAGCAACATCTTTTAAGCGAACTGGTAAGCCATTACGTTGAGCTATAACTAGGTTGTCATATTCACTGGCTTTAACAATTTGCGGATTGGCATAAATGGTGAGTTGTTGACGAGGACCATCCAAAACACCAACAGGGGTATTAGAGTTTGCCGCATTGATGGCTTTAGCAACATCATCAAGGGTTAGATTTTTTGCTGCCAATACAGTTGGATTGACATTCACTCGAATGGCGTAGCGTTTTTGACCATAAACTAAAACTTGCGCAACACCATCAATTGTTGACAGGGAGGGTGATATAAGATTTTCCGCATAATCATTGATCTCTGACAGATCCATAGATGGCGATGTCATCGTTATGATGAGAACGGGAGCATCAGCTGGATTGACCTTGCGATAGGAAGGCGGACTGGTCATTTCAACTGGTAAACGCTTTTGGGCACGTAAAAGAGCTGCCTGAACATCCACTGCCGCTTTATCAATATCACGATCGTTGTTGAACTCAAGAGTGACGTTGGAGCTACCAAGCGTATTGGTCGAACTAATGACCTTGATGCCATCAATCGTTGAAAATTCTTTTTCAAGTGGTAGTGCAACTGATGAGGCCATATTCTCAGGACTTGCTCCTGGAAGTGTGGCACTCACTTGAATAACGGGAGTATTAAAGCTAGGTAATGCTGCTACAGGAATTTTAATGTAAGCCACGGTACCGGCAACTACTGTGGCCAGTGACAGTAGAACCGTCATGATTGGACGGCGTATACATAATTCAGAGACGTTCATTGGCTCTTGGCTTTCTCAGCACTTTTTGTTTCTCTGATTTGTCCATTAGGTCTTAAGTTTTGCTTACCTTCTACAACAATTTTTGCACCCTCAGCCACACCAGTGATCACACTTTGACCTTGGTATTGGTAGATCACTTTAATTGGGTTTAAGCTGACTTTATTAGATTCATCTACAACATAAAGGAAGTCACCCTTGGTATTGGTCACTACCGCATGGGTTGGTATGACAGCAGCATCTTTAAGAGTTTTAGCTTTCAATTTGATTCTGACGAACTGACCAGGAATCATGAGCCCCGCTTGATTATTCAGCTCTGCTTTGACGCGAACTGCACCAATAGCTGGATCAACTTGGTTATCGACGACATAGACTTTACCTTCGACGGCTTTATCAGTACCGTTAACATCAACGCTAACTGTTAGCTCATCAGCCCCTTCACGTTTCCCCAAAATTAAAGGTATCTCTTTTTCAGAAACCGTAAATTGAACGTTGATAGGATCTAATTGCGTGATGGTTGCCATAGCACCAGTTGTGGTCGTGGATGTTGCGCTACTGGTGGTTGTCACGTTAGTGCCAGCCTGAACTAGACTACCAACAAACACATTGATCACTCCAGCGCGACCATTAATCGGTGAGCGTATGTGATCAAAACTGAGAGCTACTTCAGCAGCTTTAGCACTTGCTTTAGCTGACTCCATATTGGCTTTTGAAGTATCTGCAGCAGCCTGAGAAATGAATTTTTTCTCGATTAATTCTAAAGAACGTTGGTACTGGCGAGCGGCATCATCTGCAAGAGCGCGAGCTTTATCAAAGTTGGCTTTGCTCGCGCGGTCATCTAATGTGAACAAAAGATCGCCTGCTTTAACTGCTTGACCCTCTTTGATATGGATCTTGCTGACGACATTGGTTGTCTGTGGACGGATATCAACAATGTTCTTAGCAACAATGTTGCCAGTAGCTTCAAGAATGACAGGTACATCTTTTTGCTCAACTAAGGTGGTTGTTACCAACTGCGGAGGCATTTTTTTGCCAGTATCCGGAAAGAAGTAGTTGTAACCATAATTCAAGCCATAAATAAGCACTATGCCAATAATGATTCTCTTTTTATGGAGCATGCAAAAAGCGTAAATTTTCACAAGATCAATTTTTTTAATTAATTGAATACCTCTTGTGAGGGCTTGGGGACCCCAAGCTAATAATCGTGCTTTTAATTTTTCAATAAATGGCATACCTGTAGGGGTTCTTTAGAACCCACTATCTCCTTATGATTTCAGAGAATATTCTCGCACATTTGGGCTGGGCTAGTGGATATCCCAGGGAAGTACGAAGCTCATTTAAAACTTAGCAGCTTGATCTCTTAAATGCTCTTCAACACCTTTATTGGCCAGCTCATCAGCCAATTCATTTCCGGGGTGCCCGGCATGACCTTTTACCCAGTGCCAACTGATTTCATGAAGACCTAGTAAACCGTCAATCTCTTGCCATAAATCAACATTTTTAACGGGATCTTTACCGGCAGTTTTCCAGCCGCGAGCTTTCCAGCCACCCATCCACTCAGTAACTCCCTGCATGACATACTTGGAGTCGGTGTAGATAGAGACATGACAGGCCATTTTGAGCGCCTTAAGGGCCTCAATCACCGCTTTCATTTCCATACGGTTGTTGGTTGTGAGTGTTTCGCCACCATGCATCAGTTTTTCTTTATCACCAGATCTCAAAACCACCCCCCAGCCACCAGGCCCAGGATTGCCTTTGCATGCCCCATCAGTATAAATGATGACGCGACCTTGGAGGGGTTGAGGAGTTTCTGTCATTGGGTACTTTCTAAATTATTCACTCCAGAAGAGGGTGCTTGACCTTGAAGGTTGGTCACTGGATTTAATTGGGCACTTTTGGCGGGTTTGCCGTTATCTATGAGGCCCACCATCGTGAGCGTAGAAACCCTTTTAATGGCTGACACCATGAAGACAGATCCCAAAACTGGCCACCATCTATCCCCAGCTTTTTCTAAAAACCCCATTTTTGCCATTCCTGATTCACTTCTGAGCGGTAAGCGATAACAACCAAACCTTCCCCTATCAACCGAAAAGTCTAATAACTTTAACCAATCTTTGATTCTTAATAAATCAATAAACTGACCTTCTCTAGGTAGGTAGGGCTGTCCAACTAAATGACTGCAATATTGTCTGAGACCCCACAGGCTAGCTGGATTAAAACCAGAAATAACCACTCGACCCTCAGGCATCAAAATTCGGTTCACTTCACGTAAGACTGAGTGTGGATCTTCAGCAAATTCAAGGACATGCGGCAATAAAACCAAATCAATACTTTGATCAGCAAAAGGGAGCTTTTCAGGTAAACCGCTGATGGTCTGCCAAGTTTGTGCTTGCTGTTCATTAGGGCGGTCGTGAGGGGCTCTTAAGATCATCTGCAAGGGCATCCGGTTCTCTTTTAAACCCTGAAGTTGAGGTAGTCCGATCTGAAGAGCGTGATATCCAAAAATATCGCTAACAATGTGGTCAAATTGAGCCTGTTGCCACTTTAGGACGTATTGTCCTGGGGGCGAATTAAGCCATTCATCCCAGGATGTCCAAGATGACGGTTGAGTTTGTTCTGGCTTTGCTTGATCCATGTTTCGTTAATTGAGATGCCCATTAAAAATTCAATAAAAGTACAAGCAATAACTGCTTATGCCGACAACTATATTTGGTTGTTGTCAGACAGTCATTGTGCCGTAGTTGTTGACCCTGGTGACGCAGAACCAGTTATTGCCTATCTTGAAGATCAACAATTATCCCTTGAAGCTATTTTAATCACTCACCATCACGCGGACCATATCGGCGGGCTGGCTGATTTGCTTCATTGGGCAGAGCAATCAGGACAAGCTCAGCCAACAGTCTACGGCCCTGCAGGAGAAGATATTGAATTGGTGAGTGATTCATTAATCCAAGGCGATAGCATCCATTTAGATAACCCAGCTTGTCTGCTTTGGGTTTTAGATGTTCCTGGTCATACAGCGGGTCACATTGCTTATTACGCAGAAATCGGCGATCAAAAACACCTTTTCTGTGGTGATACTTTATTTGCATCCGGTTGTGGGCGCCTATTTGAAGGAACGCCTGCGCAAATGCTGACCTCTTTGGATAAATTTAAAAATCTTCCTGATGAGACCTTGGTGCATTGTGCGCATGAGTACACACTATCTAATATAAAGTTTGCACTGACTGTTGAGCCCCTGAACCAAGATCTTTTGCAATGGAAAACAAAAGCCGAGTCATTAAGACAGCTCGGTAAACCAACCTTACCGACTACCATTGCCCACGAGAAACGCGTTAATCCTTTTTTAAGATGTGATACTTCATCAGTCTTAAAAGCCGTGCAACGACACTGTGAAGAAGAACAATTAAAACCTTCAACAATTTGTGAGCCAGTAGAAGTGTTTGCATCTTTAAGAGCTTGGAAAGATATTTACAGATAATGTTAAAAAAGCTAGTTATAAAAAAATCTCTCCGAAAAAAATGCTTAACATCCTTGTTGAAGCCTTGGATGCGTTTAGCTAGCATGATCACGCTCAGTTTGACACTTACTGCATGTGCCTCAATGAATAGTGATTGGTCCAATGAGAGTGGTCAAACTCCACGTGCCAGCGATGCTTCTAAAGGAAGTCAATCTAGAAATGCAGCAAGGGCTCCTCGTGTCAATCTAGATAAAGATTCTGTTGGAAACTTAAATGCTCCTTATGACGATTTATGGGACCGTATTCGTGAAGGTTTTGTATTCAGTGATTCAGAGAGCCCTTTAGTTATTAAGCACGTTCGTTATTACTCCGAGCGCCCTGATTATGTTGATCGGATGATGTCTCGATCATCAAGATATTTGTTTTACATTGTTGAAGAAGTTGAGCGTCGCAAAATGCCAATGGAATTAGCCCTGTTGCCGTTCATTGAGAGTGCTTTTAATCCCGAGGCATTTTCAAGAGCTAAGGCATCTGGCATGTGGCAATTTATGCCTGCTACGGGCAAACATTTTCAGCTATCTCAAAACGTCTTTCGCGATGAACGTCGTGATGTGATTCAATCAACTGATGCTGCGCTTGATTACTTACAGCGCTTGTATAAGATGTTTGGTGACTGGGAGCTTGCCTTAGCAGCCTATAACTGGGGTGAGGGCAATGTATCAAAAGCAATCAAGCGCAATCAAGCGAAGCGATTGCCAACTGACTACAAAAGCTTAAAGATGCCTGATGAGACCCGTAACTATGTTCCGAAGTTACTGGCTATCAAAAAAATTGTGTCTGACCCCAAAGCTTATGGATTGAATCTTCCAGTTTTAGAAAACCACCCGTACTTCGTTATTGTGACCACCTCAAAAGATATTGATATTGACTTGGCAGCTGAGTTCGCACGAATGACTTTGCCAGAGTTTAAGGCGATGAACCCATCCTTTAATAAGCCAGTTATTTTGGGTGCGAGCGAGCCTCAGATTCTTTTACCTTTTGGTCGTGCAGAATCATTTGAAGAAAATTTAAAGTCCTTTCAAGGACCTCTAGCAACATGGACTGCTGTGAAATTAGGTTCGCGCGAGACCGTCGATCATTTGGCACAACGCTTGAATGTAGACGCGAACCAAATCAGAGAGGTCAATGCTATTCCTCGGGGTATGAGGATTAAACCTGGATCAACGGTGATCATCCCTAAAAATGAAATAAATTCAGATGTACCTATGTACCTAGCTAACAGTGGTTCTTTGATGCTTGAGAAAGACATCAAGAAGGCTGCCAGCACTAATAGCGCTAAGACCACCAAAACCAACCCCAACACTAAAGCAAAAAATACTAAAACTAATAGCAACACCGCAAAAAAATCCAATACCAGCAATACTCAAAAGAAAAGCACTGAAAAATCTGATGCTCAGAAATCAAATAAAAAGCCAAGTGCAGAAACAAAAGTAGCTCAAAACCCCAAAAAATCTGACTAAAGCGAATAAATTAGCTATTTGAGGATCATTTACTAGGGTCAATCCCTAG
>CAMDUR010000031.1 GCA_945879115.1 Polynucleobacter meluiroseus | reverse complement strand
TTTGGAAGATCTTGTAAACGAATACGCTTGCCATCTTCAGCGTGACATGATGCGCAAGAGAAATCCATTGGACCACCTTGGAAGAAAAATGCCTTTTCTCCCATCGCGTACATCGCTTTTTCTTTTGGATGTTTATTAGGTACATTGATCTTCATACCCTTTGAATGAGTGACAACATAAGCAACAACAGCTTCTAAATCTTTGCGCTTACCTTTTTCAAAGCCAGCATCAATGATCTCTTTAGCGTTATAGCCTTGTAACTTCTCCATACAAGTAATCAAACGAGATTCAAGATCTTGTACTTTATTAGTGTCCTTAAAGTAACGCGGTAACTCAGCAGAGGCCCCCTTAACAACGCCAGGACCCTTACCTAAATCACACTTCTCTAATGATGCATTTTTTGGACCCATGGGCTTAGACCACAAATCTTCACCAGCAGCCTCATAAAGCTCTGCTGGATTACCGTCCGCAATCATTGCGCGGTACTTGGCAATATCATCAGTAGCGGTCTGAGCAAAGGCTAAACCAGCAGCCATGCTCAAAGATACTAATAAAGTAGTTTTTATTGTTGTCATATTACTGCTCCTCTTAAGAAAAAACCCCGCTAAGTTATTAAATTAGTCGGGGTCTTTGTATCGTACAAATTAGCTAATCTTCGCTTCGTCTGTACGCTTATCGTTTTTATTGTCCACCCAAGTAATACTAACTGTATCACCCTTAGCGCCACCCTTGAACTTAAAGTTTAAGAATGGATCCTTAGAAACAGCCGGGCCAAATTGAGCTTCAAAAACCTGCTTGCCTTTACAAGTTGCTGTAATAGTCGTGATGTGGTGCGCAGGAATTGTTTTACCTGCTGCATCTTTACGTTGACCTGTTTCCATGTCGTGTTTCATCAAAACTTTAACGTCTACGACGCCGCCATTTTCTTGGGCGCGTACGCGCATTGGATCTGCCATATTATTTCCTTTCAGTACAAATAGATTAAGTTCGTGTTTTGTGTGCTGGGTTAATTAACCGCCGCAACCACCCAAAGTCACTTTAACTTCTTTAGTTGTTACAAACCACTTGCCATCAGCCTTCACCAATGCGTGAACGTTAGACGTTTGACCCATCTTCACACGTGAGGCAACAAACGGCTCTGAATCACCAGTTAACAAGAACTGAGCAGCCATTGCGCTTGGGTTCTTCTCAACTAAAATCGCGATCTGCTCTGTCTTAGGTAGTGTTGTTGTAACGCCAACTGGCACAACAGCACCGTTCTCAGCGATATCTGGAGCATTAATAGTGATGCCTGGAGATTTGCTGGCTGATGAACCTCCTAAAGACTTCAATACATCATCCAAAGACTTACCATCAAATGCAGCCTTATTCCATTCAGCAGCTTCTGCCTGAGAAATAAGACCTGTTGCTGCCATCAAACCAATAACGGCTGTTATTCGTAATGCTTCACGACGCTTTAGGTTCATGTGAACTCCTTCTAAAAAACTCAAAAATCAATAAAATTACTTATAAACATCATATTACTGCTTTATTCGCCAGTGAGCATCCATTTTACAAGGGCGTCAATATCACCCTCCGGAACGTGTGCGTGAGGCGGCATTGGGATAGCACCCCATACGCCAGCCCCACCCACTTTCACTTTGTCATGCAACTTTTTAACAGCATTAGCCTGACCTTTGTACTTAGCTGCTACTTCTGAAATTGCTGGCCCAATTGCACGACTAGCTGGAGCGTGACAAGCAGCGCAGTTATGCTTCTTGAATAAACCCTCAGGGGTGATCGACTCTGCAGCGGTCAAACTTACAGCCATCAAGCCTTTACCTGGCAACTTTGATAGTGGCGGCTTTGTTGTATCAACACCACGGTAAGGACCATAAGGACGGTTTTGCAACGCTAAATTTTCATGAGCATTACGAGCGTAGTCTGGCAAAAATGATCCGATAGTCACATGCTTTGAGCAATCGTTCATACATGCTGTTGATTTGACGTCAGGTTTACCGCCTTCGTTCCACATACCGTGAGCTTGAGTCATACCATTACGGTTAGGCATGAGTTTTTGTACGTCCGCAATATTTTTATCACTGAGCGTGAACGCTTCCGGGACAATTTCAGCCATGCTCAAAATATAACCAAGAACAGCATACGTATCATCAACACTCAAAGTACGAGGAGCATTCCACGGCATAGCACGGTAGATATAGTCCCAAAGTGTTGATACAGTCGCCACCTTCATTAAAGTAGTTCTTTGAGGTTGATTTTCACTCGTTAAAGAAGCAACACGGCCAGTTTTGATATCTTCTTTAGTTGTACCACCCACGATCGGGGTAAATACTTCATTAGATTCACCAAAAGTACCGTGACAAGATGCACAGCGACTTTCCCAAACCTCTTGGCCGCGAAGTGTATCGCCTGAACCCTTCGGTAAACCTTTAAAGTCGGGACGAACATCAATATCCCATGCTACTACCTCTGCTTTAGTCGCTTCACGACCAATGCCAGGGTATTTTGATTGAGCGGATACAGCACTGACGAATATCACTGAGAGACCTGCGCAAAGTAATGTCTGAGCTAGCTTGGTAGTCAACTGATTAGTCATAGGATTAGCCAACTTGAACATTACTCAACTCCCCGTTCGTATCAAGCTTCCATGCTTGGATTGAATTGTTATGGTAAATGGAGCGAGTACCACGCACTTCTCTCAATTGCTTAATCATCGGCTGAACATAACCTGTCTCATCCGTCGCACGTGACATCAAAATGCCCGGTGAACCATCCCATGTCCAATCTATATTGAATCGTGTGATCGCTTTTGATAAAACAGGCGTTTCTAATCGAGCGCGGCGCCAGTTGTTACCGCCATCGACTGACACATCAACGTGCTTGATTTTGCCTCGGCCTGACCATGCCATACCGCTGATGTTGTAAAAACCTTTTTCCAATAGCTGTTGACCACCTGAAGGGGTCGTAATCACAGACTTACATTCTTGAATTGTGGTGTATTGACGATGTAAACCACTAGGCAATAAGTCAATATAGTGAACTGCTTCATCCTTACTTGCATAAGGCATATCACCCACCTCAATACGACGTAACCATTTAACTGAACTCACACCTTGAACGCCCGGCACCAATAAACGCAGTGGATAACCATTTTCCGGACGAAGCATTTCGCCGTTCATAGCCCAAACCACCAGCACATCTTTAAGAGCCGAATCCATTGGGATCGTTCTGGTCATACCAGAGCCATCACCACCTTCGGCCAAAATATATTTACCTTTTTTAAGGTCTGCGCCACACATATCTAGAAGTGTTGAAAGCAGCACACCTGTAAATTCGCAGCATGACAACATGCCGTGAGTGTATTGAACGCTTGGTACAGCAACGTTACCCCACTCTAAGCCAGTATTTGCGCCACATTCTATAAAGTGGATACGTGAGACAGATGGCAAACGCATCATGTCGTCCATCGTGAATACTTTTTCCTGCTTAACTAGACCATTGATCATCAAACGGTGTTGCGCAGGGTCGATGTCATACCAACCTTGATGATGACGCTCAAAATGAAGACCGTTGGGCGTGATGATGCCAAAGAATCCTTGTAATGGAGAGAAGGCAACTGATGCTGCGGACACTCGTGTTAAACCTGGTGATTCGCGACGCTGCAATGGCGCTTCCCACTGAGAAGGAGCGCCATAAGGTCGCGCTGCAACTGGCTGACCCAGAGTCGTTTGCCATTGCTGCTTTTCTAAAATAACTTTTTCGCCCTCGTTAGCAAATGCAGAGCTCACTGCACCACCCGCTGTGGCAGCACCTAATGCAGTTACGAAACTCTTGCGTAAGAAACCACGACGCTGCTCATCTAAACCATTTTCGTAAACATCATCAGCGAATTGCTGAGTGACAAAATTTTCAGGTGCGCGACGTAAACGCCCTAATACTTTTGTTTTCTTTTCAACTGTCACAAGGACTCCTAATAGTGAATCTGGTGCTTCAAGTGCTTGTTTATTAGCACGTAATTTCTTATTATGATTATCTACTTTTTTATATATTTTGGAATACCTCATCACCTTAAAACAGTGTTTTCTTGAGTGAATGAGGGAAATCACTAATAAAATTTACGTATCACTTAGAAACTTTAACTAACTGAGATCTGTTCCAATAAATACACTTATGAAATAAGTCTAATTGATATAAAGTGATTGGCACCTGACAATTAGTCATCTGTTTGATTGTTTTTTTATAAGTCAATTTAAAACAAAAATAATGAATGAGGTTTTCTTATGAATCAGCGTCGCAATATGATTAAAATTTCTTTTGGGGCGGTAGGTTTAATCACTTTTCCACAAGTCATTAATTTTGCAAAAGCGGCAGAAGACTTTATTAAAGGTCCCAAGGTCAAAGATCACCCTGCCAGACAACTTAGCAAACATGTGTGGATGATCTATTCACCAGATGGTTTTCCAACCCCTGAAAACCAAGGCATGATGGCCAATATTACTTTTGTCATCACTAAAAAAGGGATTGTTATTTTAGATACAGGCGCATCACTACAGATTGGCGAAATGGCCATTCGCATGATTAAGAAAGTAAGCCCTCTTCCAGTCATTGCCATATTCAACTCTCACTACCATGGTGATCATTTCTTGGGCAATCAGGCATTTATTGAAGCCTATGGTCAACAGGTTCCTATTTATGCCCATGCTTACAGTCTTGATCAAATCAAAAATATTGAAGGTAATGCTTGGAAGAATTTAATGGAGCGCTGGACCAATCAAGCCACCGCAGGAACTAAGGTCATCCCTCCCACTCAAACTATTAAGCATGGTGATGTCTTCGACTATGGTGATCTACAAATTAAAGTTCACCATTACGGCGTAGCTCACACACCAGGCGATGTCTGTTTAGAGGTTGTTCAAGATAAAGTAACTTATGTTGGTGATATTGCCATGGATGGCCGAATTGCAAACATAGACGATGGTTCTTACATAGGCACATTCAAAACTTATGCCGCTCTTTCTCAAGCTACTGGCGAACAGTTATGGATACCTGGTCATGGCCACGCTAAGAAAACGCTTCTTAAAGAATATGGTGAATTTTTAAGAGGCATCTATGACACTTGCGTTCAAGCTATTAAGGATGGTGTTGATCCAAGTTCGGCAAAAGCACTTGTTCTTAAAAATCCTCATGTCATGAAATATGCCAAAGCTACCAAAGGCTTCGAAGGTAATATTGGCAAGTACACAAGTCTTGCCTATTTAGAAGCAGAAAAGGAAGCTTTTTAAGCTTCCTTTTTTGTTGAACCCAATTTGAATGATTATTGCTTAAACTTTTAAGCCTGCAATCAAATCATTTTTGATATCTTCGATGTGCTCCAAACCAACTGCGATACGTACCAAGCTGTCTGTAATTCCAGCAGCAGCTCTTGCCTCAGAACTGACTCGAGCATGCGTTGTCGTAGCTGGATGAGTAATGGTCGTGCGAGTATCGCCCAGATTAGCAGTGATCGATAAGAGCTTGGTGCCATCAATCACTTTCCAAGCAGCCTCTTTGCCACCCTTAAGAGTGAATGAAAGAATTGGGCCACCCATTTTTTGCTGTCTGCGAGCCAACTCATATTGCGGGTGAGACTTTAACCCAGGGTGATAAACACGCTCAACCGCTGGTTGCGCCTCTAACCATTGCGCCAACTCTAAAGCTGATTCACTTTGCTTCTCGACCCTTAAGCTCAGCGTCTCCAACCCTTTAAGAATCACCCATGCATTAAAAGCTGATAGTGTTGGACCTGTTGTTCTGACATAAGGAAAAGCTTTACCCATGACGAACTCTTCACTTCCTACAATTGCGCCACCCAATACACGACCTTGCCCATCTAGATATTTGGTTGCTGAATGGATAATGACATCCGCACCTAACTCAAGAGGTTTTTGCAAAGCCGGCGTACAGAAACAGTTATCAACCACGTAAAGCGCATTCGCTGCTTTAGCAATTTTTGAAATAGCAGCGATATCAGCCACTTCAGTCAATGGATTGGATGGCGTCTCCAAGTAGAAAAGTCTTGTGTTCGGCTTAACTGCTGATTGCCACGACTGAAGGTCAGACATATCAACATATGTTGTCTCAATCCCAAATTTACTCAAGATAGAATTGAATAATTGAATCGTTGCGCCAAAAACAGAACGTGAACACACCACATGATCACCCGCTTGAAGATGAGCCATTGCCACTGTCATGATGGCTGACATTCCTGATGATGTGGCAATACAAGCTTCACCACCCTCGAGAGCAGCCAAACGGTCTTGGAACATAGCGACCGTTGGATTCGTAAATCTAGAGTAAATAAAACCTTTTTCGGCATGAGCAAAGCCATAAGCTGCATCAGCTGCACTCTCAAAACAAAAGCTGGAAGTTAAGAACATCGCTTCAGAGTGTTCATTAAATTCAGTACGACGAACTCCAGCACGCACACCCAAGGTCTCGGTGCGGAGGTTTTTAATATCTAAAGGCGTTCTTTTTTTATCGCTCATACCCTAATATTACTCTTGAGAGGCTAAATGTAAATGTAATTGTGAACGAGCTAAATCTGTACTTTCGCCCTGCTGACGGTCCGCTAATGCCGAAGGCGTGTTTCTTGCAGCCTCCAAGGCATCTAAGTAAGACTCCGTGATATCACCAGTCACGTAGTGCCCATCAAAGCAAGAAGCATCAAAATTCTTAATCGCCGGATTGATATCTCTGACTGCTTTTTTGAGATCTTCAACGTCTTGATAAATCAGCTTATCAGCACCTATCAGCTTTGTGATTTCCTCAAGAGTACGGCCATAAGCTACCAGCTCACTGCGCGTTGGCATATCAATACCGTAAACGTTTGGAAAGCGAACTGGCGGCGCAGCTGATGCAAAGATGACTTTCTTGGCTCCTGCATCGCGCGCCATCTGCACGATCTCGTAAGAAGTCGTGCCGCGCACAATTGAATCGTCAACAATCAATACGTTCTTATCTTTGAATTCAAGACGCATCGCATTGAGTTTTTGGCGAACGGATTTTTTACGCATGGCCTGACCGGGCATGATGAAAGTACGACCCACATAACGGTTCTTAAAGAAACCTTCGCGATAAGGAACGCCCAATAACTTGGCGACTTGCATAGCGGCAGGTCGACTTGAATCAGGAATTGGCATCACCACATCAATTTCTGACACATCCATTTCGCGTGCAATCTTTTGAGCCAAGTAGTTACCCATCAATAAGCGCACATCATAAACAGTGACGCCATCGATACATGAGTCTGGTCTTGCCAAATAAACGTATTCAAAAATACATGGATTTAATGTGGCATTTTCGGCACATATCTTGCTATGAAATTGTCCTGAGCTATCAATAAAAATAGCTTCTCCAGGAGCCACGTCTCTAACTACTTTAAATCCCAAACCCTCGAGCGTGACTGACTCGGATGCAATCATCCATTCAGGACCTTCCGGCGTATCTAAACGACCAAGACATAAAGGACGAATACCGAATGGGTCACGGAAAGCTAATAATCCATATCCTGCAATTAAAGAAACAACTGAATAAGAACCTTTTAAGCGCTTCAATACTTTAGTAACAGCAGTAAAAGCAGCTGCAGCATCCAAAGCAATACTATCTGTAGCTCTCTGAATTTCATCAGCTAAAACGTTCAATAAAACTTCAGTGTCAGAACTCGTATTGATATGGCGTCTGTCACGATAAAACATTTCATCACGAAGTGCAGGAGCATTAGTGAGGTTACCATTGTGAGCCAAAATAATGCCGAATGGCGCGTTAACGTAAAACGGTTGAGCCTCTTCCTCACTACTGGCAGATCCTGCAGTGGGGTAACGTACCTGACCGATGCCAGCATTACCTGGCAAGCTGCGCATATTACGAGTGCGGAATACATCACGCACCATGCCATTGGCTTTGTGCATGCTAAATGAACTTCCGTTCATAGTGGCAATACCTGCTGCATCTTGACCGCGATGTTGCAATAACAACAAAGCGTCATAGAGTAACTGGTTAACAGGACTATTGCCTACTGCACCGACAATACCGCACATAAAAACCTCTATCCTTTAAAACTTACTTCTTCAACTGCCCAGACACCTGAGCAGCCCATTCATCCGGTAACCAAGCTTGCGTCAATCCAATCAATAATTCAATTGCAGGAAGAGACCAAGCCTTACGCCATTCAGTTGTTTGAGAGATAGTTGTTAATGTTGCCAAACTACTGAGCACCACAACAATGAGTACGCCCCTTAAAGAACCAAATGCAAAACCTAAAAAACGATCCATTGGGCTTAAGCCAGCATGTTGCAATAACTTGGCTAAAGATTTCCCAATTAAAGCGCAAATAATCATGACCACAATGAACAAAAAGATAAAACCAAGTGCTAAGTGCACCATTTCGCCACCAGGAAAACCTGATAACCATTCATAAGCAAGCCAAGTAGCGTAGTGGTATGCCACCCATGAAGCGGCCACCCACCCAACTAAAGCTAAAACCTCTCGAACAAAACCACGCCAAATACCCATTAACGCTGAAATTACCAATATGGCAAAAACAATCATGTCGACGAGGGTGAATTGAAGATTCATGTATGAGTGTTTTAAATATTTATTCAGGTTTTTGTTCAGTGACTTTAGGACTTAAGCCCACGTAACGAATTTTCTTTTCAGCGGCTTCAGCGCTAGCTTTATCTGGATAAGGTCCTGATCTTAAGAGGTGCAACTTAACCCCCTCTTTACTTGTTTTGAACTCAACAAAAGAATCGATCTTTTGTTCTTTGAGTTTGATCTGCCAATTCTTAACGCGCTCTTCAGATGAGAATGCTCCAATTTGAATGATGTATTTTGAAGATCCCGTGGTGTTGGAAGCTAAAGAGGTCTCAGGCTTTTTATCTTGGCGACTTTCAAGAATCGCAACAACTTCCTCACCTTTATCTAAGGTCTTATTTAACGGAGCAGGCTTGTCAGATTTCAGTTCTTCTTTTTTTGCTTGTTCGGTGTCTTTAGCTTCTTCTTTTTTGACCTCAGCAACACCTGATTTAGCTTCAGAAGTTTTAAGATCCTTAGAGCCTGGCTGAATAATTTGGATAGCTATATCGTTGGTGTATTGCTTTGGCTGAGAATCAAACAACAGCGGTAAACCCGCAACAGCAACTGTAACTAAAAAGATTGCTCCAATTAATCGATGGCGAGCTTTTTGACGCTCTGGATCTTCAGTGAGCTCATCTGCAGCTCGAGAGTTGCTTTTAGGACTTGGACGGTTAAAAAAAGGTAGGCGCATTGGCTAAATTTCT
>CAMDUR010000030.1 GCA_945879115.1 Polynucleobacter meluiroseus | reverse complement strand
AAAGACAGCATGCCATGCACATCAGCAGGACATGAATGGATCGAAAAAGCTGGGCTCTCATGAGGCAACTACTCCCACTCAATAGTTACTCGGTTAAAAAACATATATAAATCATATAGTTACAGTCACCAAAACGAGTGCGTGTAACTTTTGTGTAACTTGGCTGAGTTGGGACTGTTTTTAACAAAGCAAAATCCTATTCGTTTTCAACGCTTAATTTTAAAGCTGTTACACAGGTTGCGGAACTTAAACCAATCATAAATCATCAGAAATTAAACTTTAAAGTTATTCTATTTTCCTTTAGCATAACGTTTCAAACGCATAGCCAAAGTCCCACTGTGTAGCTCAAATAGATGACTATCAAAGTCATAAAAGTAAACTGAATAACCTTCACCTTCGACTCTGGGTCTGGGTGGCTTCTTTTCTAATTTCATTTCATCAATTAAAAGTTCTTTTTTTATAATTTCATCTTCATGAATAGCAAAAGCAATATGATGGTAATCACGTTCTAACTTTGGATTACCTTTCATAGCAACCAACCATAAGTTTTCTGTCTCATCGACACTATTTTGATTGCCAATTAAGTAAAAACGCTCTTCAGATAATGAGAACTGTTCTGCACCACTATCGTAAACTTTTCTCGCGTCTAAAACGCTTATTAATATTTCTTCCAACCTATTAAGATCGCTACTAATTAAAGTTATGTGACTTAATCCATTCACAGTCATACAACATCTCTCACTAAGTGCATTTTGAAAAAATAGAATAGAGTAGTTTTTTTCATACAGCCCTCCGAAATAAGTAACTATGATTTCGAATAGTGTCACCAATGTGTAAGTTTATGTGTAACTTAAAATTCTCATACTCAATAAAATCCATGACTTAGTGATTTATCAGATTGACACTCAAAAATCAAAAGTCTCTACCAATCAATCACTTAAAAATTCCCGTCATTCCCACTCGATTGTTGCAGGCGGTTTGCCACTGATATCGTAGACCACGCGATTGATGCCGCGCACTTCATTGATGATTCGATTTGATACGCGACCCAATAACTCATGAGGTAAATGAGCCCAGTGAGCTGTCATGAAGTCTTGCGTTTGAACTGCTCGCAAAGCAACTACATACTCATATGTTCTACCATCTCCCATCACGCCGACCGACTTAACCGGCAGAAATACTGCGAAAGCTTGACTGGTTAATTCATACCAAGATTTACCAGTTGACGAATCAATTGTTGTACGTAACTCTTCAATGAAGATAGCATCTGCACGACGAAGTAAGTCAGCAAAGTCTTTTTTGACCTCACCCAAAATACGAACGCCAAGTCCGGGACCTGGGAACGGATGGCGATAAACCATCTCAGCAGGCAAACCTAATTCGACTCCCAATGCACGAACTTCATCTTTAAATAATTCACGCAAAGGCTCTAGTAGCTTAAGCTTCATATCATCTGGAAGGCCACCAACGTTATGATGACTCTTAATGGTATGAGCGCCTTTTTTACCTTTGCCAGCAGATTCAATTACATCAGGGTAAATGGTGCCTTGCGCTAACCATTTGGCATTTTCAATCTTGGCAGATTCACGTTGAAATACGTCAATAAACTCTTTACCAATAATTTTACGTTTGGCTTCTGGATCTGAAACACCGGTTAAAGCACCCATGAACTCAGTCGTCGCATCAACATGAATGACCTTCACGCCCAAGTTCTTACCAAACATTTCCATCACCATTTTACCTTCGTCTAAACGAAGCAAACCATGGTCAACGAAAACACAAGTCAATTGGTTACCAATCGCTTTATGGATCAAAGCAGCAGCAACACTGGAATCAACACCACCAGATAAACCTAAGATCACTTCATCAGTACCTACCTGCTGTCGAATGGATGCAACTGCTTCAGCTATATAGTCACCCATCACCCAATCCGTGCCACACGCACAAATCTCATGAACAAAACGCTCAAGGATAGCAGTACCTAAAACTGTATGAGTTACTTCGGGATGGAATTGAACTGCATAGAAATGTCTGTTTTCATCGGCCATGCCAGCTATCGGACATGAGTCAGTAGAGGCCATTAACTTAAAGCCAGCTGGCATAGACGTCACTGAATCACCGTGACTCATCCATACTCTTAGAATGCCATGACCCTCTGGCGTTGCGAAATCTTGAATATTCTCAAATAACTTAGTGTGACCACGAGCACGAACTTCAGCGTAACCAAACTCACGCGATTTACCTAAAGACTCAGCAGTTACAACCTGGCCACCTAACTGCGCAGCCATGGTTTGCATACCGTAACAAATACCTAAAACAGGAACGCCTAATTTAAAAACAATATCAGGAGCTCTTGGGGTATCACCCTCGGTCACTGAGTTTGGACCGCCAGAGAGAATGATGCCTTTACAACCACCCTCTTTAACGAACTTCTCAATCAAGCTAGCATCAACATCATAGGGATGAATTTCTGAGTAAACGCGAGCATCCCGCACACGTCTAGCGATGAGTTGAGTCACTTGTGACCCAAAATCCAAAATTAAAATCTTATCGTGCACAGAAGTCCTAGATAAATTGACTAATTAGTCGATGTGGTAATTGGGGGCTTCTTTGGTAATTTGCACATCGTGCACGTGTGACTCACGCATACCGGCAGCTGTAATCTGAACAAAATCTGCTTTTTCGTGTAATTCAGAAATTGTTTGGCAACCGCAATACCCCATCGATGAACGGATACCACCTGTTAACTGGTGAACGATTGCAAGAACACTGCCTTTGTAGGGCACGCGACCTTCGATACCCTCAGGAACCAACTTATCAACGTTAGCACTATTATCTTCTTGGAAGTAACGATCAGCAGCACCATCTTTCATGGCGCCTACTGAACCCATACCCCGGTAACTCTTATAAGAACGACCTTGATACAAGAAAACTTCACCTGGAGCTTCTTCGGTTCCAGCAAACATACCACCCATCATCACACAATGAGCACCCGCTGCGAGAGCTTTTGAAATATCACCTGAGTAACGAATGCCGCCATCTGCTATCAATGGAACACCAGTGCCCTTCAAGGCTGCTGAAACATTCACAACTGCTGTAATCTGAGGTACACCTACACCAGCAACAATACGAGTAGTACAAATAGAGCCTGGGCCAATACCCACCTTGACACCATCGGCACCGTGAGCCACTAAAGCCTTTGCGGCTTCAGCAGTAGCAATATTGCCGCCAATCACCTGGATTTGTGGGTAGTTTTTCTTAACCCATTTAACGCGATCTAATACGCCTTGGCTATGACCATGAGCGGTATCAACCACAATCACATCAACACCTGCTCTAGCTAATAATTCAATACGCTCGTCATTATCTGGGCCAACACCAACGGCGGCACCAGCAATCAACTGACCACGAACGTCTTTACTAGCTAACGGATGTTCTTTGGCCTTAAGAATATCTTTAACGGTCACCAAACCACGTAGTTCAAACGCATCATTCACAACCAAGACACGTTCCAAGCGATGCTTATTCATCAAGCGCTTGGCTTCTTCGATGTTGGTACCATCTTTGATCGTAATCAAACGATCTTTAGGTGTCATCTTGTCACGAACCTTAGCGTCTAAATCTTCTTCAAATCGAAGGTCGCGGTTTGTAATGATGCCAACCACTGTCTTACCATCTAAAACAGGGAAACCTGAAAAACCATATTCTCTAGATAACTCAATGACATCACGGACTGTCATATCAGGAGAAATCGTGATTGGGTCACGAAGGACACCTGATTCATAACGTTTTACTTTAGCCACTTCACGAGCTTGTTCTGCCGGCGTTAAATTTTTATGAATAATGCCAATACCACCCTCTTGAGCCATCACAATGGCCAAGCGACCCTCAGTGACAGTGTCCATTGCTGCAGACACTAAAGGAATGTTAATTGAAATATCGCGTGTTAATTGAGTACCCAGTTGAGTGTCACGGGGCAAGACCGCAGAATAGGCGGGAACTAGGAGCACATCGTCAAATGTCAGTGCTTTTTGAATGAGTCTCATGCAAAACCTCTATGCGCAAAAGCAAATTATAGAGGTTTTATAGTTATTTGCCTGAAAAACGCCCTTTTTTGACCGCTGCCTTGGCCTGAAGCCTTGCGTCATGGTCTTTATTGGCCTTCTTTCGACGACCAACCATGGGGTCAATTAACAGTTCACTGTAAAGCTCTAAGCGATCACCATCATAGATCGGGGCATCCCAGTCCTTACGCTTACCAAACACGCCGTAGCAGCCTTTTCTGGCAACTCGAGGATCAGTGGCAGAGTCTGCAATCCCCAGGACCTTCAGCGCATTTCCAACTGTCGCCTCTACCCCAGCAAGCTCCCATATGAAATCCCTCATCACAGGCTCACCTTGGCGTGCATCACAAACTAAAAGTTGAATCTTATTGCCCATAAATCTGATCAGCCCTTTTCACAAAACCATCTACAAATGTACCAGCAATCATTCCGAATAATGGACCGATCACCTTTTCCAAAAGGATACTTTCGAATTCATAATGGAGCGAGAACTCCACCTTACAGGCATCTTCACGAAGTGGCACAAAATTCCAATGGCCATGAAATTTCTTAAATGGACCATCTACAAAGACCATATCAATCGATGTTGGTTTTGTATTCGTGTTGCGAGTATGAAAAAACTGGTTTAATCCCTTAAACTTTATAAGTATTTTGGCATCCAAAATTTCTTCTGTCTGCTCATAGATCTCCGTTCCCCCGCACCAAGGGAGGAATTCTGGATACTTAGACACATCTGTGACTAAGTGATACATCCGATCTGCGGAGTGCTGAATGAGTACGGTCTTAAATACGTCTGCCATAATCATGCATTCTAACGAAAAACTTATATGAGCATCATTGATAATAAAAAAGCTTTCTTTGACTACTTCGTTGAAGAACGCTTTGAAGCTGGTATGGTCTTGCAAGGATGGGAAGTTAAAGCCATCCGGGAAGGTCGTGCCCAAATCAAAGAGGCTTATGTTGTTGTTAGAGACGCTGAGATATATCTGATCGGCTGTCATATCAGCCCTCTTATATCAGCTTCAACTCATATTCTGGCTGATCCTAGCCGCACACGCAAATTACTCTTGAATGCCATAGAGATTAAAAAACTCATTGGTAAAGTAGAGCAGCGTGGTTACACCCTTATACCGATTAACTTGCACTTTAGTAAAGGTCGTGTGAAATGTGAAATTGGTCTAGGCCGTGGTAAAAAACAACACGACAAGCGTGAAGCGACCAAAGATCGTGACTGGCAAATAGAAAAAGCCCGAATTATGCGTTCGGGCTCTAAGCTGGGTGAGTAATTAAATTCAGACCCGCTTAATGGGTCTGAATCTAAATAATTACTTCTTAGCCAATAAATTCCAAGTATCGATAACACTATCAGGATTTAACGAGATAGATTTGATACCTTTCTTCATTAACCATTGAGCAAAGTCTGGGTGATCTGAGGGGCCTTGACCACAGATGCCGATGTACTTACCTTTAGCAAGGCAAGTCTCGATCGCACGAGCAATCAAAAATTCAACCGCAGGGTCACGCTCATCAAAATCGATCGCTAACAATTCCATGCCTGAATCTCGATCAAGACCAAGAGTCAATTGAGTCAAGTCATTAGAACCAATTGAGAATCCATCAAAGTGCTCTAAGAATTCCTCAGCAAGGATGGCGTTTGAAGGCACTTCGCACATCATAATGACGCGCAAACCATTCTCACCACGCTTCAAGCCTTGTTCTCTTAATAGACCAATGACCTTTTCAGCTTGTTTAACAGTACGTACGAATGGGATCATGATTTCAACGTTCGTCAATCCCATGTCATTACGAACACGTTTCATCGCTTCGCATTCCATCGCAAAAGCTTCAGAAAAATCTTCTGAAATGTAACGAGATGCACCGCGGAAGCCCAACATTGGATTCTCTTCATCCGGCTCGTATCGTGATCCACCAATCAATTTCTTGTATTCGTTTGATTTGAAATCAGACATACGAACAATCACAGGCTTTGGGCAAAAAGCTGCAGCAATCGTTGCAATACCTTCAGCTAATTTGTCGACGTAAAACGCTTTGGGACTTGCATGGCCACGAGCAACGCTCTCAACAGCCTTCTTCAAATCTAAATCAATATTGGGATATTCCAAAATAGCTTTTGGATGAACACCAATATTATTATTAATAATGAACTCTAGGCGGGCCAAGCCAACGCCACTGTTCGGAATCTGACAGAAGTCAAAAGCCAACTGAGGGTTACCGACGTTCATCATAATCTTCAACGGAATCTCAGGCAATACGCCGCGACTAACTTCAGTCACCTCAGTCTCAATGGGGCCGTCATAAATACGACCTTCATCACCTTCAGCACAAGATACAGTCACGACTGCACCGTCTTTTAAAACATCCGTTGCATTGGCACAACCCACCACAGCAGGCACACCTAATTCACGAGCAATAATCGCTGCGTGACAAGTACGACCACCACGATTAGTCACAATCGCTGCAGCGCGCTTCATGACCGGCTCCCAGTTTGGATCTGTCATATCTGCAACTAAAACATCACCAGGCTGAACACGATCCATCTCGCTGGCGTCTTTCACCACGCGCACTGTACCAGTACCAATTTTTTGACCAATTGCACGCCCTGTTGTTAAAACAGCTGAATGACCTTTGAGCTTGTAACGCATCTCAACTTGACCTTGAGATTGACTCTTAACAGTCTCAGGACGCGCCTGAAGAATGTAGATCTTACCGTCAATACCGTCCTTACCCCATTCAATATCCATGGGGCGATCGTAATGTTTCTCAATGATCATGGCATATCTTGCCAACTCAGCAACATCCTCATCTGAAATCGAATAACGATTACGTTGCTCTAGAGGTACATCCACAGTTTTCACGCGACCAGGTTCACCAGGGGCCGTGAATTGCATCTGAATTAATTTAGAACCCAAGCTTCTTCGAATAATCGCGTACTTACCAGCAGCTAGAGTTGGCTTGAAAACATAGAACTCATCAGGGTTGACTGCACCCTGAACGATTGTTTCACCTAAACCATAGCTAGAAGTAATAAACACAGCATCTTTAAAGCCAGATTCAGTATCCAATGTGAACATCACACCAGATGAAGCCTTATCTGAACGAACCATTCTCTGGATACCTGCTGACAAAGCTACTTCAGCATGAGCAAAGCCTTTGTGAACACGGTAAGAAATAGCACGGTCGTTATACAAAGATGCAAATACTTCACGGATACGATGCAATACATCTTCAATACCCACAACGTTCAAGAAAGACTCTTGCTGACCTGCAAATGAAGCGTCTGGTAAATCCTCAGCAGTCGCTGATGAACGCACAGCAAATGAACCCTTACCGTCAGCATCAAGTACTTTAAAAGCTTCACGAACTTCTTTTTCAAGACGCTCTTGAAAAGGAGCTTGTTCCACCCAAGCACGAATCTCGGCACCGGCAACTGCCAAAGCTTTGACATCGTCAACGTTCAAAGCATCTAAACGCTGGTTAATACGCTCGGTTAACTTGTTATGAACCAAAAACTCTCTGAAAGCCAAAGCGGTAGTTGCGAAACCAGATGGAACTCGAACACCGGTTGCATTCAATTGTGAAATCATTTCCCCTAATGAAGAATTTTTGCCGCCGACTGACTCAACATCAGACACACGGAGATCCTCAAAGGGTAAAACATATGCATTAGCATGGTTAGGGTTAGTCATAAAAACTCTCAAGAAATGGAAAATTTGCACTGCTGCTAGAGACTTAGGTTAAATTTGAGTCAATAGCGCTATATCTCTCAATTATAACTGTTACAAAGTACCTATCTTTAATTACTAGTTGACCAATTTATGACCTCAAAACCACGTATTGTTTTTATTGTTTCCGATGGTACCGGTATTACTGCAGAGACTTTTAGTCAGTCAATTTTGGCTCAATTTGAACTACCTTTTAGACAGGTCAGGCTTCCATTTATCGATACGATTGACAAAGCGCATCAGGCCGTTCGTGAAATTAATGAATATTCTGAAAAATCAGGTCAACAACCGATTGTTTTTACGACACTGGTTAATCCAGAGGTCAATGCGATTGTCACTGCCGCCAAAGGCTTGATGATGGATATGTTCCAAACTTTCATTGCACCCCTAGAAGAATCATTAGGTGTTAAATCTAATCATGCCATTGGACGATTTCATAACAATGCCGATACCGAGTCTTATAAAAATCGTATTGAGGCAATTAATTTTTCCCTCGCTCATGATGACGGTCAATCCAATCAAAACCTAGCAGATGCTGATGTGATACTCGTCGGCGTCTCTAGAAGCGGTAAGACCCCTACTAGTCTCTATTTAGCTATGCAATACGGCTTGAAATCTGCCAACTATCCTTTAATTCCAGATGACTTTGAGCGTAATCAAATGCCTGTGGATATCCAAGCGCATCGAAAAAAATTGTTTGGATTAACCATCGATCCTATGCGTTTATCTGAAATACGTAATGAACGTCGTCCCGGTAGTAATTACGCCAAAATCGAAAACTGTCGCTATGAAGTTAGCGAGGCTGAGGCTATGATGCGTAAAAATAGCATTCCTTGGTTATCAACCACCAATAAATCGATCGAAGAAATTGCCACCACAATTCTTCAAGAAATTAAACCTCAAAGAAGTAACTATTAAGTTGAGACGAGATGAATTTGATAAAAATAGTTTGAAGACTTATCTTCGAACTCTCTTGGCCTCAAACAAACAAATAGCAGTTGCTGCACCTACATTGAGAGATTCAATGCAAGGGTCTTGAGGAATAGATACACCTTTTGAAAAGGTTGAGAACTCAGGGCTGATACCAGCGCCCTCATTACCGAATACCCAAGCATGTGGCTCTCTAAGAGCGTCTTCTAAATCATACAACTCTTGCTCTGCGTTCAAGCAAGTTGAATAAATGGGTATGGTGATTTTTTCACGTACCTGATTAAGAGCCCAAGCCTCATAGATCTTCAGATGCCGATGAGCACCCATAGCCGCTCTTAAAACTTTAGGAGACCAAGCCTGAGCACTACCTTTCATACAGACAATATATTGCAGTCCGGCACCAGCAGCAGTTCTCATCATGGAACCAACATTACCAGCATCTTGTATACCATCCAGGATCAAAACATCACTACTAAGATGAGTAGGAAATTCTCTCTCTGGAATCTTGATCGTGATGACTATTGGAGGTGCATTGCCAAGATCAGATAACTTCTTCCAAAGAACCTCATCTAGAATATATAAATCTGTTTCTGGAACTAATGCCAATTGCATATCAACCACAGCAGCAATTTCAGGCAAAGCTAAGCCTGCTTCAGTTGTCAATATTTCAACCAAATCTTCACTGCCCAACCAAGACTGCGCTAAATGAGTACCTTCTGCAACAGCTAACCCCAACTCTGATCTTAATTTATTTGCTTTAACTCCACCCTCTAAAAGAGACTTCATTCTTTTAAATAGAGGGTTGTCTGATGAACTTATGAGTTTGGGGGATTTCATAATAATGATTGCTCCATCACAGCTCTCACTGGAGAAAACGAACGTCTATGCATCGGGCAAGGACCGAACTCTTTGAGCCTTGCAAAATGAAATGGTGTTGGATAGCCCATATGCTGATTGAACCCATACATTGGAAACTGTTCATGCAATGATTGCATATCTCTATCACGCGTTACTTTTGCCAAAATCGATGCTGCTGAAATAGCTTGAACTTTACTATCGCCTTTAACAATAGCCTCCATCGGAATATCTACTTTAGGGCATCGGTTACCATCTATCAAGGCACCGTCAGGCAATCTGCCAAAAGTTTTCTCTAAACCTTCAATGGCTCTTTTCATGGCCAACATAGTGGCTTGAAGGATATTAATGGAGTCAATTTCAGCAGGGCTAGCTTCTGCAATACACCAAGCTTTTGCATCTCTAATAATGATGTCAAAAAGCTCTTCACGAACCTTAGCACTTAATTTTTTAGAATCATTCAATCCATCGATGGGGCGACTTGGATCAAGAATCACTGCAGCAGCCACAACCGATCCAGCTAAAGGACCTCTTCCCGCCTCATCAACGCCACAAATCCACTCTATTGAATCAGACATGAGAATCCTCAATGACCTCAGCTATCACCTCTGCAACTAACTTGCCGGTAGGTAAGTTAAGTGAATGATGCATCTCAGTGAAACGTTCAATCAGTTGAGCCACCTCAGCTCTTTGATCTAATAAGGCCAAAGTAGCTTTAGCCAGGGCCTCGGGGCTACCCTGCTCTTGTAATAGCTCAGGAACAATAAACTTACCAGCCAATATATTGGGTAGACCCACATAAGGTAAATAGGCTTGTCTTCTCATCATCCAAGCTGTAATTGCTGGCACCTGGTATGAAATCACCATAGGTTTTTTCCAAAGAGCCGCCTCTAATGTAGCGGTGCCACTTGCGATTAAGACCACATCACAAGCTTCAAGAGCCAAACTTGCTTGGCCATCTAATAAATGAATCTTAATATCAGGAAAATCTTGGTTAATGGGTTGAAGCAAGGCCAAAATTTGAGGTTTCAATGAGGGTGTTGCAACCGGTAAAACAAATTCCATATCACTACCAAATTGCTGATACATCAGCACCATCGCTTTTATAAAGCCGGGGGCAATCATTTTTACTTCAGACTGACGGCTACCTGGCATGATGGCAACTAGTGCTTTATCAGTGGCAACTCCTAGCTTTAATTTAGCAGCTGGCGTATTTGGAACTACCGGAATCTGTGAAGCCAATGGGTGGCCCACATAGGTAGCTGACATGCCTACTTTGTGATAAATCTCAGGCTCAAATGGAAAGATACATAGCATCTGATCAACCGATTCTTGAATACTCTTGATACGGCCACCACGCCACGCCCAAATGGATGGACTAATAAAATGAATCGTTGGTATACCAGCCGCTTTGAGTTGCTTCTCAACTCCCAAGTTAAAGTCAGGAGCATCTATCCCTAAAAATGCTTTGGGACGATTTTCAAGCAGCTCTTTTACTAAAGCACGCCGCAATGAAAGAATCGAAGGTAATTGTCTGATTGCTTCGACGTAACCACGAACAGCCAAAGTCTCCATGGGCCATTGAGTATCAAAACCCTCTGCAATCATCTTAGGGCCACCAACACCACGCGTCGGAAGATGAGCAATTGCCGTGATACCTTTCATGCCAGCTAATACGCTAGCAGCAAGCATATCTCCTGAGGGTTCCCCAGCTACGCAAGCTAGATACCTTTCAGACAAACTAGCGGGCAATGCCGCGCTGTGAAGCGGCGATGAACTCATGGAATAATCTTATTTTCTGAGCCGTATCAGGCTCTGATGATTGCTTCTCTATTGCTAAATCATCAATCGCTTGCTTAGCATCCTCAAAACTGAGGTTCTGCTTATAGAGCAATTTATAAACTTGGCGAAGTGCCGTGATCGACTCTGGTGTAAAACCACGACGCTTCAATCCTTCGGCATTCACACCATGAGGTTCTGCAATAGCGCCAGATGCAATCACATAGGGTGGCAAGTCTTGCACTAGTTTTGATGCCCCACCGATCATAGAGTGCTCACCAATACGAACAAATTGATGAACTCCTGACATACCACCTAAAATGGCCCAATCACCCACATGGACATGACCAGCAATTTGAGCATTGTTTGAGAAAATAGTGTTGTTACCTACAACGCAATCATGAGCGATATGAACATAGGCCATAATCCAGTTGTCGTTACCAATTTTTGTTATTCCTGCGTCCTGAATCGTACCGGTATGTAAGGTTGTGAATTCGCGAATCACATTACGATCACCAATCATTAATTGAGTTGGCTCACTGCGATACTTCATATCTTGGGGGGCACCACCCACTGAAGCAAAGTGCCCAATCTTGTTATCTATACCAATCGTTGTGCAACCTTCCACGACAGTATGGGCACCAATCTTAGTATTTTTACCAATCTTGACATTAGGTCCAACGACTGCATAAGGCCCAATCTCAACACCATCAGCAATCTCAGCCTTTGGGTCAATGATCGCAGTTGCATGAATCAAGGACATTTCAAGCTTCCTTTTTGCGAATGGTACACATCAAGTCAGCTTCAGTCACAATCACATCGTTCACGGTAGCGAATGTTTTGAACTTCCAAATGCCGCCTTTAAAACGCTCAATAGAAGCATTCAAGATCAATTGATCACCGGGAGTGACCGGTCTTTTAAAGCGAGCATTATCAACACCCACAAAAAAGTAGACTGAATCATCAGCGGCATCACCACCAAAAGTTAAAAGAGCTGCCGTTTGAGCTAAGGCTTCCAGAATTAGCACACCTGGCATAACAGGAAAGTCTGGAAAGTGACCCGTAAAGTGGGGCTCATTCATCGTTACATTTTTAAGAGCTTTGACACGCTTACCTGCTTCTAATTCAAGAACTCGATCAACCAAAAGAAATGGATAACGATGCGGGAGCATCTTTAATATTTGGTTGATATCAAAATTTACTAATTCAGTCATGACAAGTCCTTGATTACTTTATTAACTTAAGTTGCTTTTCTAATTCTTTAACTCGTGCACGCATTTTATCTAAGCTGCGTAATATAGCTGCATTCTTTTCCCAATCTGCATGGGGCAGCATTGGGAAAATACTGGTGTAGTGTTGCCCTGGTTGATCAATTGAACGAATGATAGTGGTACCACCAGAAATAGTCGTTCGATCGGCAATCGTTAAATGTCCAGAGAAGCTAGAGGATCCACCAATCATGCACATCTTTCCGATGCGCGTGCTTCCAGCAATAGCGGTATTGCCAGCAACAACTGTCAATGACCCAATATGAACGTTATGGGCAATCTGCACAAGATTATCAATCTTGCAGCCATCTTCAATAACTGTATCACCCAAAGCACCTCGATCAACTGAAGTATTTGATCCAATCTCAACATCGTGACCAATCACAACCTTACCAACTTGAGGTACCTTTACCCACTCTCCGGCAGCTAAGTCTGGAGCAAATCCAAAACCATCAGAACCAATAACCGCACCACTATGAATAATTGTTCGATCACCTAACTCGCAATCGTGATAGATGGTGACATTTGGATAGATCAAGGCATTACTACCAATAGAAGCGCCATGACCTAGTGAGACATGTCCTTTTAAGATAGTATTTGCACCCACTTTGGCGTTTTTACCAATATGGCAAAAAGGTCCAATGCTAGCGCTTTTAGCAACAATAGCGCCCTCTCCAATGACTGCGCTTGGGTGAATGCCTAGTGTGGAAGACGGAGTTGATTTCTTTTCAAAGCCTTGAGAGATTCTGGCAAAGAGTGCGTAAGGGTTTTGAGTGACTAGAAAGTTCTTAGTTTTGCATGCACTTTCTGAATGACTCAAAAACTCGTAATCAGCTTCAGAAACAATCAAACATCCTGCTTTGCTGTTTAAAGCTTCTTTTCTGTATAGCGGGTTCGCCAGAAAAGCCAAATGATGAGGAGATGCCTGGCTAAGAGGAGCTAAACCTGATACTTCAACTTGGCCATCACCGACTAAGCGAGCCGAAAACTGCGCAGCTAACTCAGCGATAGATGGCATTAGGTATCCTGTAAATCTTACTTATTTTTAACGTGAGCTATTTAAAGCTTTAATTACCTCATCAGTAACGTCAATGCGAGGATTAACGTAAGCAGCTTCCTGAGCAATAAAATCTAATTTGTAACGCTCAGCAACCGACTTAAGTGCTTGATTAGCTTTTTGAGCAATTTTTGAACGTTCTTCAAAGCTACGTTGGTTCACATCTTCCGTGAATTCACGTTGTTTGCGCTGCAACTCACGATCAGCATCAGCTAATTCACGTTGTTTACGAACGCGATCGGTATCTGACATCACTGCAGCTTCTTTATCCAACTTCTCTGCTGCAGATTTAATCTTTTGAGCCTCATCACGCAAATCTTTTTCACGCTTAGCAAAGTCACTTTGTAATTTAGCTTGGCTGGCTTTAGCCATGTTAGATTCTTTGAAAATACGCTCAGAATTAACAACGCCAATTTTGCTACTGAAGTCTTTTTCATCGGCTGCCGCTACGGAGCCAGCAAAACCTGTTGAAACTACTAAAGTAACTAAACTTGCATTTAAACGACTCATTAATAAATATTTCATACATCTACCTTTAAAAAATTAAAACGCTGAACCAATTTGGAACTGAAAACGCTGCAACCGATCAGTTGGTTTGTCATTAACCGGAAGGGCGTAACTAAATTTTAATGGTCCTAATGGTGATATCCAAGAAAGACCAAAACCGTAAGACTTACGCAATTCTGATAAGTTTACAGTACCATCAAAAACGTTACCTGCATCAAAGAAGCCAAACAATCTTAAGGTCTTATCAACACCTGACCCAGGAATTGGGAAAGTATATTCCGCATTGGCAACCAACTTGGAAGATCCGCCAGTTGGGCTGGTGGCTCCAGTAGGAGTTTTAATA
>CAMDUR010000029.1 GCA_945879115.1 Polynucleobacter meluiroseus | reverse complement strand
TTCAAAGATTCCATATTGATCATTTGCGGAACGAACTGCTCACTAGTCTTTAAGGTCACTCTTGGTATGGCGCTCATCACTTCAAGCCAATTCCAAATAGGCGTAGTGTCCAGTAACTGATGTTCTTTGGCCAAGGCTTGGAGCTGAGTTTCTTGATCCAATGGAATAGCCACTATGTAACGTTGAATTGAACCTGACTCAATCAGCACAGAAGGCAACTCTACAACTCTAGAGTTAGTGATATGAGAGATGTCATTAAGAAAACTAGCTGTGGCTGATGAACCAAGGTCATGGCTTAAGCCATAGACCAGCACCTGATCCGATTGATCAAGAACTTTGACCTTGGATCTCAGTACAAACATACTGAGGCGTTTTGCAATTAATCCTGCAATATCTTTAGAAATAAATAGTTGGAACTGAGGTGTCGGCTCACCACCCTCAGTTAAAACTTCTGTGCGGTGTATCCAGAAAGAGCCCATCAGGCGACCTTTGGCAGAGCAATAACCTGCAAAACGATTCCCAGGTTCCAAAACAACTTCATCCAAAGTGTGAACTTTTAAAGACTTCACACTATTGGTGATCTGGTTTTGAAGAAATTCAGCGGCATCAGGTCCAGTCACAGTGATCATGGACCACTGTAGAAGTTGATCTAATTGCTTAATAGTTGTTGGAAGCATGGGGTATCAGTTTTTAAGTCAGTTCTCTAATAAGCTTTTATCATAGTGCCATGAAGCGTATTTTGCCCCGACATTTTTTTAAGGTCATTGCCTTAGTGGTCACTTTGACTTTTATAACACTAGCTTATTGGGCTTTTGGCGCAAGCGCTATTCCTTCTGGCATAAAGCCAGTAACCTCAGAAGGTCAATTGAGAGTCAAAATTGCACCCGGATCGAACGTTAATAGCGTTGCCAAGCAGTTAATCGTCCAGGGTATTGATACATCAGTTCTTAAAGTTCAATTGGTGACTCGTGGCCTATTTCAAGGGAGCAAGCTCAAGGCTGGCGTTTATGACTTTGCACCCGGTTCCAGCTTAGCAACCATTGTTTTGAAAATGGGGCGGGGTGATAGTGTTCGAATGAGTATCACCTTAGTAGAGGGTTCAACTTTTAAACAGTTCAAATCAACGATTGACGCCCAGCCTGAGATTAAAAAAGAAGCTCAAAAATGGACCTCTCAGCAAATTCTGAATGCCATAGGTTCTAACGAAAGGCACCCTGAAGGCCTATTCTTCCCAGATACTTATTTATATGAGCCTGGCGATACAGATCTTGTTATTTATCAGAGAGCCTATAAGGCCATGAATAAGAGATTAGACGACTATTGGTCTAAGCGCCCATCTGATTTACCGATTAAAACACCTTATGACCTTTTGAAGCTAGCTTCCATTATTGAAAAAGAGACGGGACATCAAGAAGACCGTGCCTTGGTATCTGCGGTATTTAATAATCGTCTCAAAATAGGTATGAAGCTCCAGACTGATCCAACCGTCATTTACGGTTTGGGAGATCGTTTTGATGGCAACCTTCGTAAAAAAGACCTTCTCACTGATGGTCCCTACAACACATACACCCGTTATGGCCTACCCCCTACGCCGATTGCTATGCCAGGTAAAGAGGCTTTAGCTGCAGCTATTGCCCCGGCTAAATCTAGAGCAGTTTACTTTGTTGCAAAAGGTAATGGTCGTAGTAGCTTCTCTGAAACCTTGGTAGAGCATAATCGTGCTGTTCGCCAGTACCAACTAGGAAAGTAAACTCGGTTTTTATGTCTTTATTGACCCAATCTGCTAATCAACCAGGCTATTTCATTACCTTTGAAGGGATTGATGGTGCCGGTAAAAGTACGCACATTCAGGCATTCGCTGATGAATTAGGGAAGCGTTTTCCTAATAAGACAGTGGTTCTCACCCGTGAACCAGGTGGTACTGAATTAGGTGAAAAGCTACGGGATATCCTTTTGCATCACCCCATGCACCTTGAAACTGAGGCTTTATTGATGTTTGCTGCTCGTCGTGAGCATTTGGCAACAGTGATTGAACCCGCGCTCCAAGCTGGGAAGATAGTTATATCAGACCGTTTTACAGATGCCAGCTTCGCCTATCAAGGTGGTGGTAGAGGGTTGGATCTAGCCAAACTCTACGAATTGGAGGTTTGGGTTCAAATGCGCTTCCAGTCAAGTGGGGGAGAGCAGCGTTATCTTCTTCAACCAGATTTGACTTTCCTATTTGATTTACCTAGCGCTACTGCTGAGGCCAGAAGAAGTGCCGCTAGAGAACCTGATAAGTTTGAAGTCTTAAATACCGAGTTTTTTGAAAATGTTCGCAAGGAATACTTACGCCGTGCTACAGATGATCCTGCTCGATTCAAAGTTATTGATGCCAATGAAAGCAAAGAGATCATCTGGAAAAAGCTTCAAGAAATCATTTCATCCATATGATTTATATTGATATTTTTATCATTAATTTTAACTATAACGACCTTCATAATTAATGACTATCAATCAAGGACTCTATCCCTGGTTCAATCAAGCTTGGTCTGAGATCAATCTTGGCAATATGCCACACGCTACCATCATCCACGGGCAAACTGGTATTGGTAAGTTCGACTTTGCCCTACATTTAGCCAAGGCACTTTTGTGCGAAAGCCCAGATTCAACTCAAAAGCTTAAGAAACCATGTTGTCAATGTGAAGCCTGCCATTGGTTTGATACGGGCAATCATCCTGATTTTTTGGGAATCGTTCCGGAGGATCAAGCCACATCATTGCCGCATTTGGCAATGGAGGGGGCGGATGGTTCTGAGGATAAGCCCAGAAAAAGTAAGAAAAAAGCGGATGATGAAATAGAAAAAGCGGATAAAAAGCTCAGTTCTTTCATCAAAGTAGATCAAGTCAGAGAAGCTCTAGAGGGCATTAATACAGCCCCTCATCGAGGTGGACAGCGGGTTGTCCTGTTAAATCCTATTGAAACATTGCTAGTGGTTTCAGCCAACACCTTACTGAAAGCCCTCGAAGAACCCCCAGAAAGTACTTTATTCATCTTGGTCAGCGATCGCTTGGATCGGGTTATACCCACCATTCGATCTCGTTGTAGGTTGTTGGCATTACCTCGACCTCAAACAGACGAAACCCTAGATTGGTTAAAGCAAGAGCTCATAACTGCTGGCATCAAAGTTGATACACCAACCATTGAGCAAAAGCTCAGTCAGTCTGGTGGCGCTGTACTTGATACCAGAGATGAGTTAATGGGAATCGGTGAGGAGGGTAGCCCTGTTGCATTGGAATTACTTCTCCAATCACTATCGAATGGTCAACAAATAAACTGGTTAGCAACTGCAGAATCTACATTTAAAGTACCTATGCCAGATCTATTAGTGACTTTTGAGCGTTGGGTAGCAGACTTACTGAGTATTCAGCAAACGGGTCAAATACGCTTTTATCCCACTAAGAAGAATGACCTTGAGCGTTGCGCTAAAACAGCGCGCCCCAATAAGTTAGCTGACTTCTGGAGAGTTCTTTTGGATGCCCGTCGAGTTGAGCTTCATGCTTTAGCTTCCCGCGTTCAGATTGAATCCCTGTTGATACGTTATCAAGAGATCTACAAAGACTAACTCATTAGGAAATAGAACCCATGTTTGTTGATTCTCACTGTCATCTTGATTTCCCTGAATACGCAGGTCAAATACCAGATATCCTAGCTCGCATGAAAGAAGCTCAGGTGAACCATGCCATGTGCATCTCAGTCGATATGCCAGACTTCCCAAATGTATTGGCCTTGGCAGAATCTCATCCCAATTTATTTGCAACCGTTGGCACACATCCTGACTACGAAGACACACCAGAACCAACAGAGGATCAATTAGTTGAGTTGGCTCAACATCCTAAGATCCTAGCTATTGGTGAAACCGGTTTGGATTACTACCGCATGGGCGATAAAACCTATGCGGAAATGGAATGGCAACGGGATAGATTTAGAACCCATATCAGAGCAGCCATCAGAGTTCAAAAGCCTTTGATCATCCATACTCGCTCGGCCTCTGAAGATACCATTCGAATCATGAAAGAAGAGGGTGCTAGCCAAGTAGCAGGGGTCATGCACTGTTTTACAGAGAGCTTAGAAGTTGCAAAAGCAGCTATGGAGCAGGGGTTTTATATCTCTTTCTCAGGGATTGTGACCTTTAAGAGCGCCAAAGACCTTCAAGAAACCTGCAAGCAGATACCCCTTGAAAGAATGCTGATTGAGACAGATTCGCCATATTTAGCGCCAATACCCAATCGGGGCAAGACCAATGAACCCTCATGGGTTGCTCATGTGGCTCAATTTATCGCTGATCTCAAAGGGATTTCCGTTGAGGAAGTAGCAAAACATACGACTAATAACTTTAAAACTTTATTTAAAGCCCCTATTTAATAACTAGAAATCAATGCAAATAAACCATTCAAGATACTGTTTTTTATTAATATTCTCATTATTAGTTAGCTTTGCTGTCATTCCTCAAGCTGTTTTAGCTCAAGTAACTAATGCGCAACAAAACAAGATGGATGACTTCATTAAAGACGTCAAGTTCAATGATGTTAAAGCTGTTAAAAAGGCTCTAGATGCTGGTATGAGCCCCAATACATCTGATAAATTTGGAAATACAGTTTTATCCATCGCCATTGTTGAAAAATCAACGGATTCAGCTAAATTACTCATCAATTCGCCATCAATTGACTTAGAAAGACCTAATTTAGCCGGTGAAACGCCCTTAATGATGGCTGCTTTTCATGGCTCATTAGAACTAGTTAAATATTTAATTAACCAACGGTCTGTTGAAATCAACCATCCTGGTTGGTCAGCTCTGCATTACGCATCCGCCAATGGTCATCTTGCCATAGCGGAGTTTTTATTAGATAAGGGCGCTTATGTTGATCCAGAAAGCCCCAATGGAACTACAGCACTCATGATGGCAGCACGTGGCGGTCACATTACGATTGTTCGCTTGTTATTAGATCGTGGGGCTGATCTTTCTATTCATAACAAATTAAATTTAACGGCTATTGATTTTGCTGAGGATAACAATCAAGAAGAAATAGGCAAAGGGCTTAGATCTAGGTGGTTGAAGCTCTACAAAAAACCATATCCGCCTAAGCGATAAATACGCATAATCATTATTATGTTAAATAAGATATATTTAGAGTTTAGAGATATCTATCAAAACGCCAAATATGTTGTTTTGAGCTCTCCTTCTATCGAATTTAGTATTGGGCAAGAAACAATCCCTCTAGATCAGTTACTGACTAAATACCAACAATCAACAGCTTGCTTCATCACAGCCTGTAATCCTTGGGGCAAGGATATGGGGAAAGATATGAATCATGCAAAGATAGCTCAACTAGAAAAAGACCTTATCAAAACCGAACTACCCTATCTCCATGCATTTGGTAGTAATAGTGCGGGGACTTGGAAAGAAGAAAGCTTCTTGATTATTGGGATTGATAAACAAGTTGTCAGCCAATTAGGGCGTCAATATGAGCAAAATGCCATTATTTGGGTTGTTAAAGAGCAAGTGCCAGAATTGATCTGGCTAATTTAATTTAAGGATAAGACCATGCAAATACTTCATACGATGCTTCGAGTAGGCAATTTAGAGCAATCCATCAAGTTCTATACCGAAGTCATGGGTATGAATCTCTTAAGAACAACAGAGCACCTTGGCCAAGACTATTCGTTGGCATTTGTTGGCTACGAACAAGGCAATATCTCTGGGCAAGCTGAAATTGAACTCACTTACAACCATGGCGTTGAGAACTACGACATGGGCTCAGCTTACGGTCATATCGCAATTGGCGTCAAAGACATTTACAAAGTCTGTGAAGATATCCGTGTTGCTGGTGGAAAAATTACTAGAGAAGCTGGACCAGTTAAAGGCGGTAATACTCTCATTGCTTTTGTTCAAGATCCTGACGGTTACAAGATCGAACTCATTCAAAAGTAATTAGAGATTGGTCATCTGAGAGTTAAAGGAATTAACAAACTGCCCTCTTAATTTCTTTCTCTTTATCCTTACGGGTTTTTTCTTCTTCTGCTGTTTCTTGAAGAAGATCTGTAACAACTTCTTCCATACGAATATTGTCTTTAGGACAAATGGGTGCGCCCATCGATGCCCATTTCTTCAATAGGCTAACTTCATAACCGCATTGACCACATTTGGCTTTAGCACGCTGCGTATTATTAGCTCTTGGTGGTGGGAAAATAATCGCTTTATGCGGATACTGCCCTAACCTCTCAGAAATCATCATCAAACGTACCTTGAGCTCTTCAGTAGCATGGGCGCTACGTGCAGGACCTTCTAATCCAACGCACTGAGCGATATCTTTAAAGTCCTCACCGTGGCCACTATGACAATCATCAATCGCATGACATAGCTCATGTACCAGAGTATCAAGGACCTCAACAGGGTCGTCTAATTTAGGGGATACAAAAATCTCATTAACCATATCACCCGAACGCTCACGAGGCCAGCATTGACCTAAAGTAGTTCGGGGAGCACTTGATGCGGGCCAACCACAAGAAACCTTCACTGGAGGAATCGCAAAGCCAGCCTTTGAAAAAGTAGGTTCTAAAGAATGAACGGCTGCCTGTAACCAAGATTCACGCGTTGTATGAGATTGAGCTATATTCGTAGTCATGTTTTTTAAAAAATTGCCTTTATTAATACTTTTGCCGTTTATCTTATTGGGTTGCGACAGAAATGATTACGTCACATGGCATTGTAAAGTTGACCCAAGTAATGCTGATGAAAAACCACTACGGATGATTTTAGAAGGCTCCATCATGAGTATTGATAAGGCTCAATATAACTTTTGCGGTAGTTTAGGTCCGACTAGTTATTTTGACTTAAACTGCTCAGGTACTGCAGAACAATCAGCTATATCTTTTTCATCCAAAACAGGCACCTGGACAAAAGGCACTCAAACTTTAAGTTGCGTATCTCTATGACAAACACTAATAACACTGGCGCAATATCTCAATCATCTTTAGTCATTAATGAAGATAATGCCGACTCACCCTGTGTTGGAGTTTGCTCCACTCTGTTTGATGATGTTTGCAAGGGTTGCGGTAGAACAGCCTTAGAAGTTTGTAACTGGGTTTTCTTGTCCCCAGAGGAAAAGCACGTTGTTTGGACGCGCATTACCCATGAGGCCACTGCCATGCGTTTTACAAGAAAAACCTAACCTTCTATCGACTGACTCACCAAGTACTCTTCATAGCTACCCTCAAAGTCTGTTACTGTGCCGTTAGCACGCACTTCTAAAATTCTAGTAGCTAAGCCTGTAATAAATTCACGGTCATGAGAAACAAAAATCACAGTACCGTCGTATCGTTCCAATGATGTTTGCAAACTCTCAATAGACTCCATATCCATGTGGTTAGTTGGCTCATCCATGGCTAAAACATTGTGCTTTTGAAGCATCAACTTACCCCAAATCATTCGACCTTTTTCACCACCAGAGATGACTCGAACGGACTTACCAATATCGTTACCAGAAAACAGTAGGCGTCCTAAGGTACCGCGAATAACTTGATCATCATCACCTGGCTTACCCCACTGCCCCATCCACTCTAGCAATGTTGTGTCAACTGGAAAAGACTCGCTAGTATCTTGAGGCATATAGCCAACATCTGCATTTTCAGACCACTTCACCGTACCAGAGTTGGCGGCAATACCGCTAAAGCGTTCACTCAAAATTGACTTAAGAAGAGTCGTTTTACCAGCACCGTTTTCACCAATGATGGCTACTTTTTCGCCAGGACGAATCATCAATTTAAAGTTCTTAAAGATATCGCGATCATAAGCTTTAGTTAGAGCATCGCACTCCACCACGATGTTATGTAACTTCTTGTCGTACTCAAAACGAATAAATGGGTTTTGACGTGATGAGGGTTTAATTTCAACCACTTCAATCTTTTCTAATTGACGCTGTCTTGAAGTCGCTTGACTGGCCTTAGAGGCGTTCGCTGAGAATCGTCTCACGAATGCTTGTAACTCTTCAATCTTCTCTTTGGCTTTTGTATTGTTCGCTAATTGCTGCGTGCGAGCTTGCATAGAAGCCAACATATACGAGTCATAGTTACCTGGGTAAACCGTCAAGGTTCCAAAGTCCATGTCTGCCATGTGTGAGCAAACGGCATTTAAGAAATGTCGATCATGGGAAATAATAATCATTGTGCTATTACGAGCATTCAGAATATCTTCTAACCAGTGAATTGAGTGAATATCTAAGTTGTTAGTTGGCTCATCCAGCAATAAAACATCTGGATCTGAAAAAAGTGCTTGAGCTAATAGAACACGCAACTTCCAACCCGGAGCCACTTCACTCATTAAGCCATTATGCTGCTCAGTTGGTATACCAATACCCAATAACAACTCACCTGCTCTAGCACCAGCTGTATAGCCACCGTATTCTGCAAATTTTGTTTCTAATTCTGCAGCGCGCATGTAATCTTCATCGGTCGCATCTGGATTAGCATACAAAGCATCACGCTCTGCTGCAGCATTCCACATATCCTCATGACCCATCATCACCACATCCAGAACACGCTTATCTTCGTACGCAAACTGATCCTGGCGCAATTTACCCAAGCGAATATTCGGCTCTAATGAAACGTTGCCAGCCGTTGGCTCTAGATCAGCACCTAAGATTTTCATGAAGGTTGACTTACCGCAACCATTGGCGCCAATCAATCCATAGCGGTTACCGCCACCGAATTTAACGGAGATATTTTCGAATAAGGGCTTAGCCCCGAATTGCATGGTGATATTTGCAGCTGAAAGCACGTTATTTGCCTGTAAAAGTGTGAGATAACCAAAGCCTTCTATTTTAACCAAACCAAATGATTAATACCTAGAAAGCTAAAAAATTACCAGTTAGATTTAAGAATGTAGCCTGTTTGACTGGCAGAAAGGCTCGCAAAGCGGCCGATAGGCAGGGTTAACTTATCTGCACTATGCCCAAATGGTAGATCAGTTAAAATAGGAACTTGCCCATTCAGTCGTTGCCTGATAGCTCCGAGAGCTTGATCTAAATCGTATCCACGATCAGTCTCGCTCAATTTATAGGCAGAAATATCACCCATCAGGATAGCTCTTTGCTCAGCTAAATACCCAGCATCGATCAGTTGATGAAGCATGCGCTCTACTCGATAGGGATGCTCGTTAACATCCTCGAGGAACAAAATACCGCCCTTCACTTGCTCATGACTTGGGATGTAATCAGTACCCAAAAGACTCGTCAACATGGTGAGGTTGCCACCCCATAAAACTGCCTGATCATCCAAATCTATGCCAAGTGGTTTTTCAATTTTTTGTGGAGATAAAACTTCAATCTCTAGTTGGCCGTGCTCAATTGCTTGGTTAAAGTGCTTCCAAGTAAATGGCGAAACATCCCCACAAAAATCATAACTAAACATAGGACCTGAAAAACTTGGCGCACCAGTTTTAGCAAATAAGCCTAGATTAAACCCTGTGAAATCACTATGGCCCACAATCTGCAGACCTTTATGAACTTGATTACCAATAGCCTGCCATTGGATGCCACTCATCAACCGACTTAAACCATAACCACCACGCAGTGACATCACAACAGTGTTGGAAAGGTGAGCTATCGCATTGATATCCTCTAATCGCTCAATATCAGTACCTGCAAATCGTTGAAATTGTCGTTGAGTGCATGAAACATTTTGAACATTCACGCCCTTACCTTTCAGCCAAGCAATACCCTGATCAACAACCGTTGGATCGGGTAAACATCCTGATGGGGCTATGAGGTGTATGTTCATGAATTTTGAGTACGTCGTTCTTTAAAGAAATCTTTTAATACTTGGGCGCAAGATTCTTCTAATACGCCACCCTCAACCATTGTATGGTGATTTAATTGCTGATGGTCAAACAGTTTTAAAACGCTATGAACACACCCTGTTTTAGGATCTTTAGCACCATAAACTAAGCGTGAGACACGTGCCTGCATGATGGCTCCTGAACACATCATGCAAGGCTCTAAAGTCACATAAAGCGTTGTATCAGGTAAGCGATAGTTACTGAGCTTCTGCCCTGCTGATCTGAGTACAACCATCTCTGCGTGACTACTTGGATCATTCTGACTGATTGGCTGATTATGTCCTGTAGCGATCACTTCATCATTGAGCACCAAGACAGCGCCTACTGGAACTTCACCAGCTGCACGAGCCAATTCAGCTTGAGCTAATGCTAATTGCATGAACTCAGCATCTCGTGGATGACTGGAGTTAGGCATAAACATCTGCCCAACAGTTAGGCGTTTCATAAATGCGCAAGCGGCTCAAATTTAAACGACCATGAAAGCGCTCTTTAAAAACTGGCTCCAAAATCTTAAAAGCAGTTTGAGTCAAATTCTCAACTGTTGGAATGCAATCCAATATAACTGTTTTATGACCAGGAATGGTTGCTAAGAAATTAACCAACATCTCATCTTCTTTGGCAACAAGGAATGCATGATCCCACTGCTCAACAATTAATTCATTGGTTATTTTTTTGATATCACTAAAATCAAGCACCATGCCATCATCACCATGACCCTGGTGATTTAAAACGTCGCCTAATACAGTGACCTCAATCACATAACGATGTCCATGAATATGACGGCAGTGCCCGCCATGATGGGGAATACGATGACCTGCATCAAATTCTAAGCGGCGAGTAATTTCAGTTTTTTTATTCATAAAGCCTATCTAATACCCAATAACTTATGGGTCTGTGTACTCAAGCGCCACAAGGGACGCTTCTGACATATTTTAATCGCTAAGGCTCTGTTAGCATCTAAGTTAGGACCATCTAAGGCTTGCAAGTAATGATGCTTAAAAGACATTTTTTCAAAACGAATCAGTATCTGTTGCAAGTTATCTTGATGACCTAACTGTGGAATGACCAACTTGATTTCATCACCTTGCACTTGGATAAGGTCTGATCCAAATTTAGGGCTGACACAAATCCAATCAATGCCCTGAGGCGCTCTGATGGTGCCATTGGTCTCAATTCCAATTTCAAAACCCTGTAATTTGAGTGCTTTAATTAAAGCAACATCTAATTGTAATAATGGTTCACCACCGGTAAACACCACATATTTATGATGCGGATCACCATCTCCCCAATAAGAATTGATTGTTTCAGCTAGCGATTCAGAGGTTTCAAACTTACCACCACCATCACCGTCAATGCCGACAAAATCTGTGTCGCAAAATTGACAAATGGCAGTTGCACGATCCTCTTCACGACCTGACCATAGATTGCAGCCAGAAAAACGGCAGAATACCGCTGCACGGCCTGCATGCGCACCTTCACCCTGAAGGGTTAGAAATAGTTCTTTAACGCTGTAGGTCATGTCATTCCGTGATCAATATGGATAAGCATCATTGTAACTTCAGTGCTTTAGCTATGGCCTGACGAGAAATCGTGGTTTTTGGGGTTTTTTGCCCTGGCAGATCAAACCAAGTTTTCACATCTTGGTCTAAGGCAATACCATGCATGTAGTTATAGATCGCCTTTTTAAGGCCATGACCCAAACTATCGTGATCTGTGCCTGTTAGGTCGATGAAAGCAATATCATTTTTAGCAAATGTAACTGGCGGTAATGGCACTAGTTCAATTCCATAAGCTTTGGGGTCTTTGCCAACAGGTGAGTGAACGGTGCAAGTGAACCTATGAAAGAAACCACTTTGTATGCAGCCATTTTCAAATAGTTGTCGCACATACTCTAGAGAATCAACTGTTTCTTGAACTGTTTGAGTTGGGAAACCATACATCAAATAGGCATGAACCAAGATACCAACATCTGAGAAGCTCTTGGTCACATGGGCTACCTGTTCAACAGAGACACCCTTTTGCATTAAGTTCAATAAACGATCTGATGCCACTTCTAAGCCGCCTGACATGGCAATACAACCGCTTTGCGCTAATAGCTCGGCTAACTCAGGCGTAAATGTTTTTTCAAAACGAATATTTCCCCACCAAGAAATCGTTACCTGTCGACGAATCAATTCTTCTGCTAAGGCTTTCAGTATTTTTGGTGGCGCTGCCTCATCTACAAAATGAAAGCCGGTCTGCCCTGTCTCAGCAACAATTTGCTCGATACGATCGACTAGCAAGCTTGCTGATGCAGTCTCATAACGAGAGATATAGTCCAAGCTCACATCACAGAAGCTACATTTCTTCCAATAGCATCCATGCGCAACTGTTAACTTATTCCAACGACCATCACTCCATAAGCGATGCATGGGATTCAACATATCAAGTAATGACAAATATGAATCTAAAGGTAGACCATCCCAAGTTGCAGTACCCACTTCTTCAAATGGCACATCCGGCTCTGGCCAATTGATGTACTCCACAACACCTTTAGCATTTCTAATAAATGTTCTAATTAATCTACTAGAGGATCTCTTGCCGTTCAGATGATCTAGCAGAGCCAACAACGGCGCCTCACCAGAATCAAGCGTTACATAATCAAAAAAATCAAATACTCTTGGATCGCTTAATTCGCGCAGCTCTGTATTGACAAAGCCACCACCTAAACCAATTTTGATCGAAGGATCGAGTGACTTGATAGTCTGTGCAATCCGTAAAGCAGCGTAAACAGCTCCGGGGAATGGCACTGATAAAAGAACTAAGTTAGGTTGATGCTTAGCAACGGTTGCTAAAGTTAGTTGGCGTAGATGTTCATCCATCAAGGTTGGCTTTGCTGCCAAGGCATCAGCTAATGGATCAAAAGATGCTTGGCTCCCTGCTAAAGACTCTGCGTAACGAACAAATTCAAAACGATCATCAACCGCATCACGAAGAACATCGGATAGATCATTCAAATATAGGGTTGCTAGATGACGTGCTTTATCGTCGGAACCCAAAGCACCAAAGGCCCAAGCCAATGGATCCTCTACCTCATCATCACCATAAGTCTCCAAAACAGCAAAGCGAGGCCCTTCTGGCAAAAATCCACGGCTATTAATCCGATGGCTGAGTGTTTTATCTTTGCCCTGCAAGTAACGAATAGTGGGCGCAATCGTAGCCCTGTAGTCTTCAAAGTAATCTAAAAAGTAATTGAGAGAGGCGCTGCGATACTCCTCTGGTACTTCTAATACTTTTGCATGAATTTCAGAAAGACCTTCAGGCGTAAAAAAGCTTAGAACTAGAGATAAGGCTAAGTCATCTTGAACAGCGTCAAATCCTCTAGAGCGAAGAAATCCTGTTAAGTAAGCCGTCGATGGATACGGCGTATTTAACTGTGTCATCGGCGGGATGAGGCTGAGGATCCTCATGCCAATGTGCGGGTATGTGAACTTATAAAACAATGCGTTTTGTTGATTAATTTCATTTATGTGACTTTTGTTTAACTCGCTTGGAAATATGGCATGTAGCCGAAAAAATTAAGACTCTATATAACTAAAGATTGTACGCAGGTTTGGTTACACGCTATAAGACCGAACTAACCGCAATATATAGAAGTTTATTATGGAGTGATTATCGGAAGACTATGGCCCATAGACGCTAATGGCGTATTCATGGAGAACATTGCTAAACGTTCCATTATCTAATGATTAAAAGCAGCAATCTCCACCATTTCTGATGAGGGTTTGTATTTCTGGTGGTGAACCCACTAGTACGTGAACTTCTTATAGATATTGGCCCCTGCCCTGAGGGCTTGCTATCCTATAGATTTAAGAATCAGCGCTTTAGGAAGAGGTCTTTCATAAATGCTCGAACTGCCATACATGACGCAATTGCATTTTCTACCCTTACAGACTTCATTCTTTAGCTCTCAACATCATGCTTTGAAATTTATCTTAGGTATTGGGGCTAGGTAAGTCCATTTCCAGCAGTCAAAGCTGCCTTTGCTAAAAAAGCACGACCAGCCCTTGATCCATTTGGTCGATTAAGAATATTAGAGATATAGTTACCACTTCGCGCTACCAATTCAAAATCTATCCCCGTTTCAATCCCAAGTCCAGCAAGTAGATAAAGAACATCTTCAGTTGCAACATTACCAGTCGCCCCTTGCGCATAGGGACAGCCACCCAAACCAGCTACTGATGAATGAAAGATACTTACACCCATTTCCATGGCCGCATAGATAAATCTTTATGGCTTTTTTCGACTATTGTTTTCACATTCAACCCATTTCCTAAAAAACCGTCTTTTAACGGCTATCGCGTACCCTATGGAAATGGTAATGAAGAGGCACCCGCCCAAAACTATCCTAATGGGTAGTTTTAAATACGGGTTTGCACTAGATGGGTAGTTAATGTATTACGGCGGCTAATTAAAAAAACTAAAAAACCCAGAAAACTACCGATTGATAGACTTCTAATTAATGAATCAGGCAAGGTAATTTTTGTTGACGTATAAGACAATCTTTTACATTGTTCGTCGATAAACAAGAAAGAATAAGACTGCATAAACCAAATCTACAGAAACTAATGCAGCCAAGGGCCATGAAATACTTCCTGTGATCCAGTGCCACATAATCACAACCACAAAAATTGATTTTGCTAATATCCCGAGTAGGATAAATGGCCGGTATTGAACTGGATCACCTGCTATCTTGAAATAAACCCATCCAAAAAGAGCGACGATAAGCATTGTAATTTGATAAAACAATGTTGCAGCAGATGAATCCAGGTCGAGAGAAAGGATTTGAGAAGCGAGTCCAACAAACAAAAGGGATGGAAGGGCAACAATCACGTTAAAGCAAGCTGCTGAAAAAAATAATTTATGTATATATGATTTATTCACACTACCCCCGATTCCTACAGAACATTGGATTGATTAATTTATTATATGTTTTATAACCCCTGTCAACCTAGTCTTTTTTAAGATAATTAAGTCTAATTTTCTATTCCCACTCAATAGTTACTCGGTTA
>CAMDUR010000028.1 GCA_945879115.1 Polynucleobacter meluiroseus | reverse complement strand
GGCCAGAGCAGTTTGGTTTGTTCAGCTTTGCATCAGCCTTCGTTGGGATGTTTGGAGTCGTAGCGGGCTTGGGGCTTCATAGTATTGTGGTGCGCGACATTGTGCGTGACCCAGCCTGCAAAGGAGAGACCTTGGGCACTGCCGGAGTGCTTCAGCTATTGGGCGGTTTGCTCGCCTATATCTGCGTTGTAGGCTGTATCTTTTGGTTGCGACCTGACGACACACTTGCAAAGCTCCTTGTCACCATTCTCGGCTCGATCATGCTGTTCAGATTCAGCGACGTTGCCCTTTATTGGTTTGAATCTCAAGTTTTGTCCAAATACATTGTTTGGGTGCAAAACGGTTGTTTCTTGATTTTTGCAGCTATCAAAGTCGGTTTGATTTTGGTTCATGCCCCTCTGCTTACATTTGCCTGGGCGACAGCCGCAGAGGCTTTGTTAGTAGCTGTACTCATATTCTTGATGCTCGGTTTACGAGGCCCCAAGTTTCAACACTTGCATTTTTCTTTGCTACGTGCAAAGACATTGTTGGCTGACAGTTGGCCCTTGCTGCTATCGGGTATGGCTATTATGGTTTACATGAAAATTGACCAGATCATGTTGGGTCAAATGCTTGGTGATGACGCGGTGGGTATTTACAGCGCAGCAATTCGCATCAGCGAGGTGTGGTATTTTGTGCCAATGATGATAGTAACCTCCGTTTTCCCTGCAATTTTAGAAGCTAAAAAACGTGACAATGCACTGTACCTCAAACGTCTGCAGCGTTTGTACGATTTGTTGGTTTGGCTGTCGGTAGCTATTTCACTCCTCATGACATTTTTATCAACATCTATTGTGATTGCTCTTTTTGGCCCGGCCTATGCAGAATCTGGGCCTATCCTCGCAATCCATATGTGGGCATCGGTCTTTGTTTTTTTGGGTATTGCAAGTAGCCAATGGTTTATCGTAGAAAATCGGCAAATTCTAAGTTTCCAGCGGACCGTGTTGGGTGCATTCGTCAACATGGCCCTTAACTACATGCTAATTCCTAAATTTGGAGTACTGGGTGCTGCCTATGCAACAGTGCTGGCTCAAGCCAGCGTTTGTTTGTTTTATGACTTTTTGCAACAAGAGACTCGCCCTATGTTTATGATGAAATTAAAGTCATTTAACCCTATGTGCTTGAAAGCATATTTGTTCAAAAAATGAAAAATTACTACCTTCACTCCCGCACTCTTATCACTGGTGGTGCTGGTTTTCTCGGTTCACATCTTTGTGAGCGACTTGTTTCTGAGGGTCATGATGTTATTTGTCTTGATAACTTCTTTACAGGTGCAAAAAACAACATTGCGCACTTATTTAACAAACCCAATTTCAAGATGATGCGTCACGATGTGAGCTTTCCATTTTATGCAGAGGTTGATAAAATCTACAACTTAGCTTGTCCTGCATCTCCTGTGCATTACCAGCACGACCCAGTGCAGACTACTAAGACCAGTGTTCTTGGCGCCCTTAATATGCTCAGTCTGGCCAAACGGGTAAATGCTCGAATACTTCAGGCTTCCACTAGTGAGGTCTATGGAGACCCAGATGTGCATCCTCAGCCCGAAAGCTATTGGGGTAAAGTTAATCCCATTGGCAAACGTAGCTGTTATGACGAGGGCAAACGTTGTGCTGAGACATTGTTTTTTGACTATTACCACCAGTATGCGCTTGAGATAAAGGTCATGCGCATCTTCAACACTTATGGTCCACGCATGCACCCCCATGACGGCCGAGTGGTCAGCAACTTCATCGTTCAGGCTTTGAAGGCTGAAGATATAACTATTTACGGTGATGGTCAGCAAACTCGCAGCTTTTGTTATGTGGACGACTTGATTGAAGGCATGGTGCGCCTCATGGACAGCAGGGCAGACTTTATCGGGCCGGTCAACATCGGGAATCCAACGGAATTTACCATGCTGGAACTAGCCGAAAACGTTTTGCGTCTGGTGGGCAGTAAATCCAAGCTGGTGTTTCTCCCTCTGCCAGCCGACGACCCCAAGCAACGAAAACCCCTCATCGACTTGGCGCAGCAAGAGCTTGCCTGGCAGCCCAAAGTTTCACTGGTCGATGGTCTTAAAGAAACTATTGCATATTTCATGAGAACTCTCAATGTCTGAATTTCAGTTGTCAACGCCGATTGCATTCATTATTTTCAATCGTCCAGACACCACAGAGCGGGTTTTTGCGGAGATTGCGCGCGCTCGCCCCCCAAAGTTGTTGGTAGTGGGTGATGGCGCTCGTGCTAATCGTCCTGGCGAGTCCGAAAAGGTAGCCGCTTGCCGTGCCATTATTAATCGAGTTAACTGGCCATGCGAAGTTCTGATCAATTATTCAGAAGCCAACTTGGGCTGTAAGGTGCGCGTGTCGAGCGGGCTAGACTGGGTTTTTGAACAAGTGCCTGAGGCGATCATCTTGGAAGACGACTGCTTGCCGCATCCTACGTTTTTTCGCTTTTGCCAGGAGTTGCTGGAGCGGTATCGTGACGATCAGCGAATTGGGATGATCAGTGGAGATAATTTTCAGTTTGGTCATTCTATTAATGATGATAGCTATTATTTTTCTAACATAAATCATATTTGGGGTTGGGCAAGTTGGCGCAATAGGTGGCAAAGTGACTATGATGTTAGTTTGAAGCATTGGCCGAAAATTCGAGATGAAAAGCGCTTTAGAGATTGGTTTGGATCTAAGTTTGAACAAGATAACTTTGTTGAAATAGTGGAAAAAGTGTACCAAGGGAAAATTGACACATGGGATTATCAATGGCAATTTGCGAGTCGTATTTATGGCCGAATAGCTGTCATGCCCAACGCTAATTTAATATCTAATATAGGTTTCGGTGTTGATGCAACACATACAACGGGACATGGAAAATTTGAAAGTTTGCCAGTCATGCCAATGAAGTTTCCCTTGAAGCATCCGACTACGATTTTTGCAAGTAGAGTATTAGACAGTCGATTTTGGAATCTCGCTATTCGTAAATCATTAATTGGTTGTTTTAAGTACAAATTAAAGCAAATTTTCTTGCGATAAATTATGCAATCTCGAATAATAAAATTTTCTGTTTGCAGATGTTGTTCGGCAAAAGCTAGTCATATTTTTAGCGCCCCACTATTGGATAATGTTGTCAATTATTACAATTGTTCCGCTTGCGGGTACGTTCAAACAGAAGCTCCGTATTGGCTTGACAAGGCTTACTCATCTGCTATCAACAATTGCGATACCGGCATAATGATTCGAAATCAAGCCAACGTAGGCTTGGTTATGGCGTCCCTGAATGCATTAAATAAAAAATGTGGAAGCGTTATCGATTGTGCTGGTGGTTACGGGATACTGGTTAGGCTTTTACGCGATCGCGGTGTTAATGCGTTATGGTCCGATCCTTATTGTAAAAATTTACTCGCTGTGGGCTTTGAGCATACAGGTGAGAGTGCTGATTTGGTCACTGCTTTTGAGGCGTTTGAGCATTTCGTTGATCCCCTAGTCGAGGCTGAAAAAATGTTTTCAATTGCTCCAAACCTGCTCATTTCTACACAGCTAATAGCAACACCGGCACCCGCACAAGATCAGTGGTGGTATTACGGATCAGATCACGGGCAGCACATAGGTTTCTTTAGGCTAAAAACACTTCAAATGCTGGCTAAGAAATTTAACAAGCATTTAATCAGTAACGGCCAAAGTTGGCATCTATTTACGGAAAAGCCCCTCAATCAAACAAAATGGAAGTTAAACGTTCGAATTGCTCGGAAATTTCCTTTCCTTTATAGCCAAGGGCTTACATCAAAGGTTTGGCAAGATTTCGAGAAAATGAGCTCTAGGCCATGAAAATCATTTTCGACCACCAAATTTTCACTCGACAGAGCTATGGTGGGGTTTCCAGGTATTTTGTGCGTCTAATGCAAAGCCTTATCGCGTTGGGTCACCAAGCTGATGTAATTGCACCTATACACCGTAACCGCTATCTCAAAGACTTGACACCATGGCATGTTCATGGTGTTGAGCTTGAGCGTTTTCCGCCAAAAACGGGCAGGTTAATGATGGTGGTTAATGACCATCTTAGCAAACTAAAAATGCAAGGAATGTGCCCGGATGTACTTCATGAAACCTATTATGGTGCTCAGCTACTTTGCCCATCTGCCAAGTGTCGTGTTATCACTGTATATGACATGATTCACGAGAAATATGCAGCTAATTTTTCTTCCAGAGATCCCGTAATCAGACACAAGCGGTTGGCTGTTGACAGGGCGGACCATATTATTTGTATATCGCACAGCACCAAAAATGATTTATGTTCACTTTTAGATGTTCCTGACTGCAAAGTATCTGTGGTGCATCTGGGCTTTGAAAAGTTCGAGCAAAGTGGGGGTATACCCAACTTCCAAAGCACAGTCCAGCAGCGTCCATTTTTACTCTACGTGGGCTCACGTGGTGGCTATAAAAACTTTTACAGAATGCTAAAAGCTGTGGCATCGCGCCCCTCATTAAAAGATGCTTTTGATGTTATAGCCTTTGGCGGCGGGGCATTCAATGTTACTGAGCTAAAGTTAATTGGCGAGCTGGGTTTTGCACCCCAAGCTGTTAGACAGATTGGTGGGGGAGATGAAGTGCTAGGTGATCTTTATGCTGCTGCGGTTGCCTTTGTCTATCCATCTGTTTATGAGGGCTTTGGATTGCCCCCGTTAGAGGCTATGGCTCACGATTGCCCAGTGGTGACGAGCAACACTAGCTCGATGCCTGAAGTAGTTGGTAATGCAGGCGAGTACTTTGACCCTTTTGATATTGATGCTCAAAGTGATGCTATTTGCAATGTAGTTTTTGATACTCAGAGGCGTAGGCAATTGATTGAGTTAGGGCGACAACGTTTGCCTATGTTCTCTTGGCATCGTTGCTCGCTAGAGACTCAGGCGGTCTACCAGCAAGTACTTCTTAATAAGGGATTGCATTGACAACGGCTTTGATCTGCGGAGTGGCCGGACAGGACGGCGCCTACTTATCGCAGCTTCTCCTGAATAAAGGCTACCGTGTTTTTGGTACATCCAGGGATGCTCAAGGTGGCAGCTTTAGTAATCTAGAGCGACTGGGCTTGCGTAAGCATGTGGGAATATTGTCTATGGCGCCAGAGGACTTTAGAAGCGTGTTTATGACCATCAAGGCCTGCAAACCCGATGAGGTTTATTTTTTGGCGGGCCAATCATCTGTGGGCTTGTCGTTTGAGCAGCCTGCAGAAACCATTCAAAGCTTTACCTTGGGGACCCTCAATATTTTGGAGGCTTGCCGCATGATGGACAAACCTATCAGGCAATACCATGCTGGTTCAAGCGAATGTTTTGGCGATACTGCAGGCATACCGGCAACAGAAATTACCCCATTTAGCCCTCGTAGCCCTTACGCTGTTGCTAAGGCTTCAGCTTACTGGTTAGTTAACAATTATCGCGAGGCATATGGCCTATATGCCTGTACTGGTATCTTGTTTAACCACGAGTCACCTCTGAGGCCAAGTCGCTTTGTGACGCAAAAAATTGTACAGGCTGCAAAAAGAATAGCAGCTGGTTCACCAGAGAAACTCACTTTGGGCCGAATAGATATATCGCGTGATTGGGGCTGGGCACCTGACTACGTCGAGGCTATGTGGCTGATGTTGCAGCAGAAAAAACCTGAAGACTATGTTATAGCTACAGGTCACACATTTTCACTGCAAGAATTTGTGTCCACTGCGTTTGAGCTGCTGGGCCTGGACTGGTATGATCACGTGATTCAAGACCCAAACTTGTTTAGGCCGGCTGACATTCTAATTAGTAGTGCTGACCCCAGTAAAGCTCAAACAAAATTGGGATGGGTAGCATCACATAAGCATAAGGCTGTGATACAGGGCATGATTGGTGACTATTGAAGGTGCCAACTCTACCTACAGGGAAACTATACGAGCTTGTCCACTAAACAGCATTAGCTAATTATCGTGAGGCCTATGGGTTATTTGGGTAAGTAAATATTATTTAAATATGAATCAACGCAGCGACCAAAACGCTTTGTCACTCAATAAATTTTTTGTGGCGCCTCGCAAATTTGGCATACCTGTTCTGGTATCTTAGAGTTATGTAACATTGATATTTATCGAGATTGGGGATGGGCTCCAGAATAGGTAGAAGCAATATGGTTAACGCTTTAGTAAGATAATACAAATGACTATGTCATTATTACCAGCATAAGTTGTTCGCTCACCTACTTAATTGAACGTAGGTTTAAGCGGTATGACCTGGATAGGCTAGAGCATGTAGTTTTCAACAATGAACTTCGTCGGCCATCTGATAATGTAAGAAGCCCTGGCAATCCTATGCAAGCAGCAATTTGAATTGGTTAGATACCTTCCTACGATATCGAAGCTTTGATAGATGCAATCAGTGTCAATGAAAAAATATGATTGAGAATTTTTGGAGTTAAAGTTGAAAAAAATCATTAGAAAAATTTTACGAAATCTTGGGATTGAAATCTCTCGATATAACCCTTCGAATTCATCTGCAGCTCAGATAGTGAGGACGCTTGAACTTAATGACATTAATATGGTTTTCGACATCGGTGCTAACGAAGGTCAGTTTGCAAGAGAATTGCGTGAGCATGGATACAAAGGAAAAATTGTCAGCTTTGAGCCTTTAAGTAATGCATGGGAAAACTTATCTTATTTTGCTTCCTGTGATCCAAAATGGGTGGTTCATCAGCGCGCGGCAATTGGTGATCATGATGGTAGCGTCGAAATTTACGTCGCAGGCAATTCGGTGTCATCGTCCGTGTTACCAATGTTGCAATCCCATTTGAGTGCGGCTGAAAATTCAGCTTATATTGGTTCAGAGTATGTTCCAATATTCAAAATTGACTCAATCGCTAATCTATATTTAACCCCTGGAATAAATCTATTTATTAAGATAGATACTCAAGGTTTTGAATGGCAGGTATTGGATGGGGCATCTAAAACATTGCGTCATGCACGTGGAATACTTTGTGAAATGTCCTTGGTGCCACTCTATAGTGGGCAAAGTTTATATCGAGATATTATTGATCGCCTTAATCTAGAAGGTTTTAATCTTTGGGCATTACAAAAAGGCTTTACTGATTCTCATACTGGTCAATCATTGCAAATAGATGGGGTGTTTTTAAGAAATGATATTTAAAATAAATAAAAGTATAAGAATTAGTTATGCTATTAATTAATAAAACTGACAACTAATCTTAGATTAAAGTTTTGACATGAATAGGCATTGAAAAATAATATAAAAATTTTTAAAGCGCTTCAAGTTCATATTCATAAAAGAGTCCATATTAATTATCATCCTATTTTAGTATTTTATTTTTTAAAATATGAATATTTGTGATGATTACTTTCTAGATAAAAGATAAAAACTTTTAAATACTACTTTAAACTTGTTTATATCAAAAAATGTAGACTTCAGATATAAATTTTATATTGAAAATGACGCTAAAAATAACCTTATACCCATCAATAAAATCATATAAATTCAATTAAATGAAAAATAATTCAGTTTCTTTTATTATTGTTGTAAGAAATGATATTTTCGGCTTTTCTGAAACTTTTAACTCAATTATTAACGAGGTTAAATGTGAAGATAAATTATGCATTGTAGATGGGAGTGATACAAGTGAAATAATTGATTTTATTAAAAATCAAAAGGATATTGGTGGTCTGACAATTTCAATTCATCAGGATCAAAAAAAAGGAGTTTTTGCTGCGCAAAATATGGGAATAAAAAATTCAGAAAATTGGATTTGTGTTATTAACTCTGGTGATATTTTGGTTAACGGTGCAAGAATTCAAATTGAAAAAGCTATACTAACCAATCCGTCTGTTCAATGTCATGTTTTTTCACAATATGCGTTTGATAAAAAAGGATTTGGATACAGATTTACACCAAAATTTGATACTTTGTGGCCTCATCAGTCAATATTACTACATAAAAATATTTACAATCGATTCGGACTATACAGGACCGACTTCAAATATAGTGCAGAACAATATTTTTTCGCAATAATTCGAAAGAAAATCCCATATAAGATTCACAATCAAATTTTAACTAATTACTTGCTTGGTGGACTGTCAAGTAAAGTTAACTTTAGACATTGTATTGAACAGTTTAGAGTTAGAAGAGAGCTTGGAAAACCTTTTTTTTTAGCAATATGGCTTTCTTTAGTATCGCCAACTCTTAGACTGATAACTGAATTAGTGCTTGGGCGAAGATTGGCAACTAAGATAAAGCTTGCTATTAAAAAAAATTACTCAAGTAATTGATTTTTTGGCTAGCAAATTATTTCAATGTTGATTTGATCAATAATATTGAAATTTTACGATATATATTAAATAATAATAAATGTTAAAAACTGGATCAAATTCTACTTATAAATACAAAATAATTAATAAAGCAAATGAACAGCTTTATTTCACTTACTCTTTTATTTTTTTAGTCTGCTTAACCATACTGTTTTCACCTCTTGTAAGTTATGTATTGTCTTTAATAATAATTTGGCTATATGGTCCCAATATAAAACGTAGAGAGATGTATTTTTTTGTATTACTATTTTGCATTTCATTTTCTTTAATAGTTAGTTCAAAAGCGTTTGATGTAAGTGAAGCAGACGATTTTTTAAATTATTTTAATGACTATTATCAAATTACAATAAATACTCAAAACTTTTCACAAGTCTTAAGTCAGTATAGTTTTGGGTTGGAACTGGGATTGCCATTGATATTCATGGTTATTGGAATTTTATTGCCAATATTGACGCCACATCAATTAATGTTTTTACTAGCCTTTTTATTTTCAATGATTTTTTCAACATGGTTAGTAAATACATGCTATGTAAGACATTATAAAACTCTAAACCACGGTTATATAATAGCATTGGCACTTATATTGTTATCATTGACTTCTGGATCCCAGCTTGTAAGACAAGGGATTTCTTCAGCAATTCTTTTATTCGCTATATCAAATAGAGATTTGGTTTTACGCTCTACATTTTTGTTTATTGCATCGATATTTCACCTAACTGCAATACCAATTTTTTTAATTTCTATAATTTTACTAAAATATAAATGGAAAGGATTTACTTTCCTTTTATCAGTCCTTGGAATTTTCTTTCTTATCGGATTTGATTCTTTAACAGAATTTCCTGAATTAATCAAGATAGCTTATTACTCAAAATTAGAAAATGCTGAAATTAGTAGTGTTGATATTGGAACATTAAAATGGCTAACTGTTGCAGTAATAATAGGTGTTTTTTCTGCGATTACAAAAAAAACAACAGACTGCCGCATATCAAATGAGGTTGCCACTTGGACTCCTTTTACTCTTTTTTTTATAATTTTATTTATATCTTTCATTCAATATCCACTTATTTCAACAAGACTTACTATGATTTTTTCATCCTTAATATTGGGATACTTGTTGTCGATATTTGTCTTAAATAGTAAATTTTCTCTTTTGAGGCCAGTAGCATTAGTTGTTATGTTAGGACTTAAATTATTTACTCTGCTCCAATTTTCAGAAAAAGGTTCCGGTAGTTACTATTGGAATGAGTATGATTGGATTGGTCTATTTCCTGGTTATTATTTAATTAAATAGTTAACTCAAGATGCTATTTTTTAAAAACTATTTATATAACAACTTTATTTCAAATCTATGGACATTGCTGTTCGACTTGCTGGCGGATTAGGCAATCAGCTTTTTCAATTTGCGGCTGCCGTATGCTTAGCTAAACATAATAACTTAGGTTTTTCAAATATCCTTCTTGATACACGTTTTCTCTCAAGTTATGAATCCAAACACAATTTTGATATTGGTTTTGTAACTAAGTGCTTTCAAAGCGTTCAAGTTTCCCCTAAATTGCCTTTATTAATTTCAATGGCATCCCGCTTTCGCTTAGCTAAATTCGTAAATATGAAATTAGGATCTTTTGAGCTAATTTCAGATGTTACTCATTTCGATTCAGCTTGCTCTAATGTAAAGCTAAGTTCTACTTTTATTTTGGATGGATACTTTCAGTATCCAAAGATTCTTTTTTTTGAGGAAGAGCGGACTTGGCTTCGCGATACTTTACTTGAAAAACATCATTTACTTATTGATCAAGTAAAGAATAAGTCTTCTACCATTGGTATTCACATTCGGCGTGGTGACTACATTACATCAAAATCTGCTTCAAAGATTTTTCGTAATATATCTCTTAAGTATTACAATACTGCTTTGAGTATGGTAAGTGACGGATCAAAAATATTGGTATTTAGTGATGATAGTGAGCTGTCAGCTTCATTTGCTCTTGAGGTTGGGGGATTTGATATTCGTAAGTTGAGTCTTACACTTGAGCAAGAATTCTGTTTATTAATGTCGTGTGATCACCATATAATTGCAAATAGTACCTTTTCGTGGTGGGCCGCTTATCTAGGCAATAAGCCTGGCGGGCAAGTTATATCTCCCCAAAATTGGTATCAAGATCAGCTTCGTAGTCAAACTAACCCTTTACTTCTTCCACATTTTCAACTGATTGATGTGTAGCACTTCCTCATCTAAACCTCTAGTTAGCGTTATCACCCCTGTTTTTAATGGGGAACGCTTCATTCAGCGTGTCGTTAATAGTGTTAGTCAACAAAATTTCTCAGTGCAACACATTATTGTTGATGATTGCTCTACGGATGATAGTTGGAATTTGTTGGAGAGTTTAACTACTAAATTTCCCTGGCTTAAACCTATAAGGTTAAATAAAAATTCTGGTCCTGTTTTAGCGAGAAACGAGGCTATTAAAAATGCCTCTGGTAGATACATAGCTTTTCTAGATGTTGATGATTTTTGGTTGCCGGGAAAACTAAGTACCCAAATTTCATTTATGGAAGAAAATAATTGTGGAATTAGTTTTACTGATTATCGTTTTGTTTCTGAAAATGGAGCTTTTATAGGGCCAAGAATTAAAGGATTCAATTCAATAGGAGACCACCTTCACCATATGACTCGTTACCTCGGTTGCCTGACAATTGTTATTGATCGAGAAAAATATCCTAATTTTTTAATACCTGATATTTCTCCTGCATATCGTGCAGAAGATTTTCTTGCCTGGCGAGATTATATGCTGCAGGTTGGTGAGCCAGCCTTGCGTTGCCCGCATGATTTAGCACGTTATTCTGTTGTACAAAACTCTAGATCGTCAAAACCTTTGCGAGCAGCAAAAAGTGTATGGCTACTTTACAGAGATGTTGAGCGACTTTCTCTTTTGAAATCGCTTTTTTACTTTAGTTGCTATTTGGCTTTTTCTTTTCTTAAGAGAAAAATTTATAAACCTCAACTTAAGCGTGAGAAAGTTGATTCTGGCGATATTGCCTGGTCAATAATTAAGTAATATGAATCTTTATTCGATAATTGGTGGTAGTGGTTTTATTGGCACTAGATTGAGTAAGCGACTAAATGATGGCGGTAATCAATTTCAGATTCTGGACAAATCAGAAAGCTACTTTTATCGTGACCATTATAAGTTTGCTAACGTTTGTAACTTAAATTCTCTTAGGGATTCAGTCGTTGATGGTAGTGTAATTGTTAATTTGGCAGCAGAGCACCGAGATGATGTTAGGCCTTTAACTTTGTACCAGGATGTGAACGTTGAGGGTGCAAAAAATATTTGTACTATTGCAAGAGAAAAGAATATTCAAAAAATTATTTTTACTAGTTCTGTCGCGGTGTACGGTTTTGCACCAATTGGAACTGGAGAAAAGGGTGTTATTCAGCCTTTTAATGAATATGGGCGAACTAAGCATGAAGCTGAAAATGTGTTTAGAGATTGGCAGTCTGAGGACCCAATTAGTCGTACGTTAGTGATAGTCAGGCCAACAGTTGTATTTGGCGAGCGCAATCGAGGTAATGTTTATAACCTCTTAAAGCAAATTGCTTCAGGTGCATTTATTATGGTTGGTAATGGCCAAAATCGCAAATCTATTGCTTATGTTGAAAATGTTGCTGCATTCCTTGAGTACAGCCTGAGGTTTAAGCCAGGTGTTCATATATATAATTATGTTGATAAGCCCGATTTTACAATGAATAATTTGGTTCAAAATGTTAATCGGTTGTTGGGTAAAACAACTAAAACATGGTTCAGATTACCTTATTCAATTGGATACTTTATTGGTAAGTGTTTTGATTGGGCCTCTTTAATTACAAATAAACGCTTTCCAATCAGCGCCATTCGTGTAAAGAAGTTTTGTGCAAATTCCGTTTACAACACAGCCATTCATGATTCTGGGTTTATTCCGCCTGTTTCGCTAGAAGAAGCGCTGGAGAAAACTCTTCGCTATGAGTTTTTGGAGTCTCATGCTGGTGAACATTTGTTTTTCTCTGAATAAATTATTTCGCTAAATGATGTTGATGTGCTCAACATACCGCATAACAGTATCTGTTTTTGACCATCTTCCTTTGCTCATGATCATGGGTAAGCTATCTCCAGCATTTACCATATCTTGAGCGTGACCTACCCGTAATGAATGGCCACTAATTTGCTCAATGATTTCCTGGCTAAACTGAGCACGTTTCGCTAGTCTTTTGTAGATCCTATTGATTTGACCGGGACATAAAGGTCCAGTGATTTTCTGGGCACGATCTACCCCTCTGAACAATAATCCTGATTTAGGTTTTCTGAGGCGTTCTAACCATTCCTGAACTGCAAGTCTAGTTCTGGGACTGAGTGTGATTCTTTTACCAACGGCAAATTGATCAGTTTTACTCTTGCGTATCAAGATACTCATCTTCTCAATCCCTTTTTGTTCGATGATCTTGATATCTTCAATATACAGCTCAACTAACTCACTTCTTCTACAAAGCGTGTCATAAGCTAAAAGTAGAAGGGCACGGTCTCTGGATCCTCTGTTGCCAGCTTCGCTGGCAACTAATAGTTGCTCTAGCAACTCCGAAGTAATTCCTAAAGCTTGCTTCGAGTAACGGCCTAATTTTCTATGCATGCGCCTCATTTCTAAAAGGACATCCGGGTCTTTAGTGGGATCCTGAAAGCGATTCAGCTTGTGGATCGTTGCAACACCTGCAATAACTCTTCGAATACTCGCAGAAGTTCTACTACTCTTAGTTAGATGTGCAATGTAGCTACACAAGTCATCACTAGATACTGGTAACCCAATGGTTCTTTTTGATTCGCAAAAACGGATCAAATCTAAAACATCAGCGTAGTAAGCACGAATCGTTGATTCAGCATACGCACCATCGATTTTCTTAACGGTTCGTTCGAGCAATTCATATGCAGATGGAGTTGCTTGTATTGGAGTTTCGGAATTAGAAGCAATGGCATTCCTGCTTCTAATTGTTTTGAACTTCAATACTTTGCTATTGGGCTCTTGTTCTGAGACTAGACTTTCTATCTGATTTTGTGCAGAATGTTGATTGGTAAGCAATTTTTATCCCCATAAAAATATCAAAGTATTTATAAATGATAACTTTGATATCATAATAAGGCATTTTTATCTTGATTACAAGTGGTCAAATTAAAGCGGCGCGTGCATTGGTTGATTGGACTGCTAGAGATTTGGCTGCAAAAGCTGAAATTGGTTTTTCAACACTGATTCGGCTGGAGTCATCAAGTGGTGTACCTGCAGGAAACATTAAAACTATTGACGCCGTTAAGAAAGCGCTCGAGGCTGCCGGTGTTGAATTCATCGGCACACCCGATGATCGGCCAGGTGTTAGGTTGAATCTATCCAATAAGCCTTAGCCATGTTGCCAAAGCGTAAACGTTCAGGTGGTCCACAAACTGATGCTGGTAAACAAGCATCTTCGCGCAATGCCCTAAAAACTGGTGCTTATTCAACTCTGATTATTTTGCCTGGTGAGAGTGAAGATGACTTTAGAGCTTTAGAGGAGCAATTCATTCACGACTTTTCACCAAGAGATATCGCAGAGGCTGCGATGGTTCGCAACCTGGCCGTAATCACTTGGAAAAAATTACGAGTTGAAAAGTTAGAGCACGCAGGCTTGATTCGTAAGTTGGGCGAGCCTTTTGAGCTACCTGAATATTTTAAAATCCAATACGATTTTGGAGGTCATCCTCAAGAAAAAGTACTAGGCCTTGCTCGCCTTACTGAAGCAGACCACGTTCCAGATTGGAAATTAGGCTTTAAGCTCTTGCGGAAATTTTCAAAGCAGGGCGCTACAGAAAAAGAGTTAGACCAACTTCAAAAGGATGCCTCACTCGTTTACGAGTTCTTATTGATAGCGGCTCGAGAGTTAGGTGTTGAAAATCGAGGTCATTTGGCGTGGTCAAAACTACAAGTCACTAATGCTCTGGATGAAAAGTATGACTTCATCACTAATTTTTCCAAAAAATTCATCAGCAAATATAAAGAGCAAGAGTGGGTCGTTGATCATTTCGATAGCCTTAAAACAATCGTTCTTGATATTCAAGAAAAGCGACTCTTAAAGTTCATTCAGTTCAACAGCGCACAACGTGTATACGATGATTTAGATCGATCCTTTTATAAAACATTGAGTGAGTTAAGACGCCATCAACAATGGCGACGCGATATGCAAGCCATTGATGTAACGCCGACAGAGGATGATGAATAATTCCAGTTGGTTTTCTTTGCTGGCTCGGTACATTTTTTGGCTGGTCATGTTGGTGATGACCATCTTATTTTTAGTCCCACAAGATTTTGTATCCAGCCCAATTTTTGATTGGTGGGACAAGGCACAACATGCTTTGGCTTTTGGCGTGCTGATGTTGCTGGGCTTTATCGCTTACCCCAAGTATTTCTGGAGAGTGGCAATGAGCTTAATCCTCTATGGTGCTGTTATCGAAATCATTCAATCATGGACGGGATGGCGGCAGGGCGATGCGATGGATGCTTTGGCGGATATGGTCGGTGTTCTAGTGATCGCTTTGCTTATCCAAGGCTATAAAAACTACTGCTTACGCCACAAGCATTAATCGAATAAATCCTCATTTTTGCAAAACGGACTAATTCTCATTTGGGAGCAAAGAGATAGAGCAAGTGGGGCACGCTAATGCCGTATCTTAATCGACAGTTATTCAAAATAGCGTAAGTCCAAGCAACGCTATTAAAGACAATTTTGACGGTCTCTTTATGAGAAAATAGGCTTAATCCTTAAATAGATGCAAATCATTCAAAAATCATGATCTTAGT
>CAMDUR010000027.1 GCA_945879115.1 Polynucleobacter meluiroseus | reverse complement strand
AGACAAAGAGATGGTGATGCCTGGTGATAACGTCACGATTACAGTGAAGTTGATTGCTCCGATTGCGATGGAAGAAGGTCTCCGTTTTGCGATCCGCGAAGGTGGCCGTACTGTTGGCGCCGGTGTTGTTGCTAAAGTTTTAGAATAATGAACGTAAGGGGCGTAGCTCAATTGGCAGAGTGTCGGTCTCCAAAACCGAAGGTTGGGGGTTCGATGCCCTCCGCCCCTGCCACAGCAAACTGAAAAATATGGCACAGATATCAGTCGATCAAGAAAATAAAACCAGCTGGATGATTATCCTGGCTGTTCTTATTGTTATTCTTTCTTTAGTCGCTTATTACGTTTTGGCATCTCAAACAGTTTGGGTGAGATTGGCAGCGTTATTTGGTGGCTTTGCAGTTGCATTTGTTGTCGCTGCTGCATCTGCTGATGGAAAGCGTTTCTTTATCTATGCTAAAGAATCAGTTGCTGAGGCAAAAAAAGTTGTATGGCCAAGTCGTAAGGAAACGACGCAAATGACATTGATTGTTTTTGCGTTCGTAGTCGTTATGTCCTTGTTCTTATGGGCTGCTGACAAACTCATTGAGTGGTTAGTCTTCTCTATATTCCTAGGTTGGAAGTGAGTTAAAGATGTCTGAACAAGTACAAGCCAATTTACAAACTGCCGGCAATATGCGCTGGTACGTTATCCATGCATATTCTGGAATGGAAAAGAGTGTGCAAAGAGGTTTAGTAGAGCGTATTGCGCGCTCTGGTATGGCCGATAAGTTTGGAAAAATATTAGTGCCATCAGAAGAGGTCGTTGAAATTAAGGGCGGTCAAAAAGCCGTTTCTGAAAGACGCTTTTTTCCTGGTTACGTGCTCATTGAAATGGAAATGACTGACGAGACTTGGCACATGGTCAAAAATACTCCGAAGGTAACGGGTTTTGTTGGAGGCGTTAGGAATAAGCCATCACCAATCTCGCCAGCAGAAGTTCAAAAGATTATGGACCAGATGCAAGCGGGTGTTGACAAGCCAAAACCGAAAACATTATTTGAGGTGGGTGAAATGGTTCGCGTTAAAGAAGGCCCATTTACTGATTTCAATGGAAACGTTGAAGAAGTTAATTACGAAAAATCTCGCATACGTGTTTCCGTCACTATTTTTGGTCGCGGCACACCTGTAGAGCTAGAGTTTGGTCAAGTAGAAAAGATGTAAAGATTTATGGGTCTGTGAAAACAGGCTCATATGAGGAGCTGAGTTAGGGTTGCCGCTCTAACAAGGCGTTTTACTCAACAGTGGTTTTTAAAAATTAAAAACTCACTTTTATTGGAGTACGAAAATGGCAAAGAAGATTATTGGCTTTATTAAGCTTCAAATCCCAGCCGGTAAAGCGAATCCATCGCCACCAGTTGGTCCAGCGTTAGGTCAACGCGGCTTGAACATCATGGAATTCTGTAAAGCATTTAATGCTCAAACTCAGAGCATGGAGCCAGGTTTACCGATTCCAGTTGTGATTACAGCATTTGCAGATAAGAGCTTCACATTTGTGATGAAGACTCCTCCGGCTACAGTTTTAATCAAAAAAGCTGCTAAGTTAGAAAAAGGTTCACCACGTCCACATACAGACAAGGTTGGCAAAATTACTCGCGCTCAAGCTGAGGAAATTGCTAAGGCAAAAATGCCTGACTTAACAGCTGCTGATATGGATGCTGCTGTTCGCACAATCGCTGGTAGCGCCCGCTCTATGGGTATCACTGTGGAAGGACTCTAATCATGGCTAAAGTTTCTAAACGCGTTGCTGCTTTTCAGGCAAAAGTAGATCGTAATAAGTTTTACCCAATCGATGAGGCGCTAAGCCTTGTTAAAGAATTTGCAACTGCAAAGTTTGATGAATCTATCGACGTTGCCGTTCAATTAGGTATTGATGCTAAAAAATCTGATCAGGTTGTTCGTGGTTCAGTAGTGTTACCGGCGGGCACAGGTAAAGCTGTCCGTGTAGCTGTATTTGCGCAAGGCGAAAAAGCTGAGCAAGCAAAAGCAGCTGGTGCGGAAATTGTTGGCATGGAAGATTTAGCGGAGCAAATTAAAGGCGGCAAGATTGACTTTGATATTTTGATCGCATCTCCTGATGCTATGCGTATCGTTGGTACATTGGGTCAGATTCTAGGCCCAAGAGGTTTGATGCCTAATCCTAAGGTTGGCACGGTGAGCCCAGATGTTGCTGGCGCAGTTAAAAATGCTAAAGCAGGTCAGGTTCAGTTCCGTGTGGACAAGGCTGGTATTGTTCACGCAACAATTGGCCGTCGCTCATTTGAGCCGGGCGCGCTAAAAAATAACTTGCTAGCGCTTTTGGATGCTTTAACAAAAGCTAAGCCAGCTGCTAGTAAGGGTATCTATTTAAGAAAAGTTGCCGTCAGCAGCACCATGGGTGCTGGCGTACGTGTGGACCAATCTTCACTCGCTGCTTAATTGCAGCTTTAAAAGAACTTTGGGTCAAGCAAGAGGAAACTTTTGCTTGAACATCAAAGACCGTTGGTGAGTTAGCGATAACTCTTAATGCTAGAAATAGTGCCAACGCAGATGGCGATCCTGAAAAGATTTCGCCTGTGTGCAACCCCTAACTGGTAACAGTTAGGTTAATAGGAGTTAAACAGTGCCTTTAAATATGGAAGACAAAAAGGCGGTCGTGGCCGAGGTAAGTGCAGAAGTAGCACAAGCCCAAACCATGGTGCTAGCTGAATACCGTGGTATTCCAGTGGGCGAACTGACTACTCTGCGAGCTAAAGCTCGTGCAAATGGTGTTTATCTTCGTGTTATGAAGAACACCTTGGCACGTCTTGCAGTTAAAGGTACGTCGTTCGAATCATTGGCCGGTGAGATGACTGGTCCGCTTATTTATAGTATTTCCGCAGACCCAGTTGCGTCAGCAAAAGTTTTAAACGACTTTTCTAAGACGCAAGCAGCTTTGGTAATTAAGGCGGGATCATACGATGGCAAGGTAATGGATGCGGCTGCAGTAAAAGCTTTGGCATCTATTCCGGGTCGCAATGATCTTATCGCTATGTTACTTGGCGTTATGCAAGCTCCTGCTTCAAGCATGGCTCGCGTATTGGCTGCGGTTGCAGAGAAAAAAGCTAAAGAAGCCGCGTAATCGTGGGCTTACTTTAATTAACTTAAGAAATTTGAATTAGGAGTTTTAAAAATGGCAGTTACTAAAGACGACATTCTAGAAGCCGTTGGCAATATGTCTGTAATGGACTTAAACGATCTAGTGAAAGCATTTGAAGAAAAATTTGGCGTATCAGCTGCTTCAATGGCTGTTGCTGCTCCAGGTGCTGGTGGCGGTGCCGCTGCTGCTGCAGAGCAAACAGAGTTCACAGTGATGTTGACTGAAATTGGCGCCAACAAAGTAAGCGTGATTAAAGCTGTTCGTGAAATCACAGGTCTTGGCTTGAAAGAAGCTAAAGATTTAGTTGATGGTGCACCAAAAGCAGTTAAAGAAGCTGTTGATAAAGCAACTGCTGAAGATGCTAAGAAGAAGCTTGAAGAAGCTGGCGCTAAGGCAGAACTCAAGTAATTGGTTTGATAGGGCGGCCCGGCCGCCCGGTTTGCTTAGATGGCAAACCAGATATTAAAAGATGATTGATATCTGGTTTGCCTTCTGATACGACTGCAGAAGGCAAGTTTGGTCGGGTTGTGCGCAAGCACACCGTCAGCCATGATTGGTAGAGGCCAATCACCAAATCTCTGCTCAGTCGCTTAAATTCGGAGATGACATGGCTTATAGTTTCACCGAACGCAAGCGTATCCGTAAAAGCTTCGCTAAGCGCCCCAATAATCATCAAGTACCTTACTTGCTGACAACGCAACTTGAGTCTTATGCAAAATTTTTGCAAGAATCAAGAGGCACTGCTGATCGTTTAAATGAAGGATTGCAATCTGCATTCACTTCAATATTCCCTATCGTGTCAAACAATGGTTTTGCGCGTATGGAATTCGTTCAGTACAACCTTTCAACACCCCCGTTTGACGTTAAAGAATGTCAACAGCGCGGCTTAACTTTCCATTCGGCTTTGCGCGCAAAAGTTCGCTTGATCATTAATGATCGCGAAGCGCCCACAAAGGTCAAGGAAGTTAAAGAGCAAGAAGTCTATATGGGTGAAATCCCATTGATGACAGATACTGGTTCATTCGTCATTAACGGTACTGAGCGCGTTATTGTTTCTCAGTTGCACCGTTCCCCAGGCGTATTCTTTGAGCACGACAAGGGTAAAACTCACAGCTCAGGAAAGTTACTTTTCTCAGCTCGCGTTATTCCTTACCGCGGCTCATGGTTAGATTTTGAATTTGACCCTAAAGATATTTTGTACTTCCGTATTGACCGTCGCCGCAAGATGCCTGTGACTATTTTGCTCAAAGCAATTGGCATGAACGACGAGCAAATTTTAGAAAACTTCTTTGGCTTTGATAATTTCAAATTACAAGCTGCTGGCGCACAAATGAACTTTGTTGCTGAGCGCTTAAAAGGTGAGGTTGCGCGCTTTGACATTACCGATAAGGCAGGTAATGTTGTTATTGCAAAAGATAAGCGTATCAACGCAAAGAATGTTCGCGAACTAGAGGCTGCAAAAACAACAACAATTAATGTTCCTGATGATTACATAGTTGGTCATGTGGTAGCCAAGAATATTGTTGATAGCGATACAGGTGAAGTTTTAGCTACAGCTAACGAAGAAATTACAGAAACTCTTTTGGCTAACTTAAGAGAAGCTGGCGTTAAAGAATTACAAACTATTTATACCAATGACTTAGATCAAGGTTCATTCATTTCGCAAACATTGCGCATTGATGAAACAGCTGACCAGATGGCCGCCCGCATTGCGATTTATCGCATGATGCGTCCTGGTGAGCCCCCAACAGAAGATGCTGTTGAGGCTTTGTTCCAAAGATTGTTCTACAACGAAGATACATATGATCTTTCACGCGTAGGCCGCATGAAAGTGAACAGTCGTTTAAGTCGTCCAGAGATGGAAGGTTTGATGGTTCTTTCAAACGAAGACATCTTAGATACGATCAAGCTATTGGTTGACTTAAGAAACGGCAGAGGCGAAGTAGATGACATCGATCACTTGGGCAATCGCCGTGTACGTTGCGTTGGTGAATTAGCGGAAAATCAATTCCGTGCAGGCTTGTCACGTGTTGAGCGTGCCGTGAAAGAGCGTTTGGGTCAAGCTGAAACAGAAAACTTGATGCCTCATGACTTGATCAACAGCAAGCCGATTTCTTCTGCCATTCGTGAGTTCTTCGGTTCATCACAATTGTCACAGTTTATGGACCAAACAAATCCATTGTCGGAGATCACGCACAAGCGTCGTATTTCTGCATTGGGCCCTGGTGGCTTAACACGTGAGCGCGCTGGTTTCGAAGTACGTGATGTGCATCCTACTCACTATGGTCGCGTTTGTCCGATTGAAACTCCAGAGGGTCCGAACATTGGTTTGATCAACTCTTTGGCTTTGTTTGCCCGATTGAATGAGCATGGTTTCTTGGAGACGCCATACCGTAAGGTTGTTAATAGCAAGGTAACTGATCAGGTTGATTATTTATCAGCTATTGAAGAAGCTAAATACGTGATTGCTCAGGCAAATGCGTCAATTGATAAATCTGGCAAATTAACGGATGAATTGGTTTCATCACGTGAAGCCGGTGAAACAATGATGGTTAGCCCAGAACGTATTCAATACATCGACGTGGCGCCAAGTCAGATCGTATCTGCTGCTGCTTCACTAGTGCCTTTCTTAGAGCACGATGACGCAAACCGTGCGTTGATGGGTGCGAACATGCAACGTCAAGCGGTGCCATGTTTGCGCGCAACGAAGCCATTGGTAGGTACTGGCTTAGAGCGCACGGTAGCTGTGGACTCTGGCACTGTCGTAATGGCAACCCGCGGAGGCAAAGTGGATTACGCCGACGCTAACCGTATCGTTATTCGCGTCAACGACGACGAAACTGCGGCTGGCGAAGTGGGCGTAGATATTTATAGCCTTATCAAGTACACACGTTCAAATCAAAATACCAATATCAATCAGCGCCCTATCGTGAAAGTAGGCGATATGGTTGAGCGTGGTGATGTGATTGCTGACGGCGCATCAACAGACTTGGGTGAATTAGCATTGGGTCAAAACATGGTTGTAGCATTTATGCCATGGAACGGCTACAACTTTGAAGATTCAATTTTGATCTCTGAAAAAGTAGTTGCTGATGACCGCTACACATCAATTCATATTGAAGAATTGTCTGTGGTTGCCCGTGATACTAAATTAGGCCCTGAAGAAATTACACGCGACATCTCAAACTTAGCTGAAACACAGTTGAGCCGTTTAGATGAAAGCGGTATTACTTATATTGGTGCTGAAGTTGAAGCCGGAGATGTTTTGGTTGGTAAGGTTACACCTAAGGGTGAAACGCAACTAACTCCAGAAGAAAAACTATTGCGCGCTATTTTTGGCGAAAAAGCTTCTGATGTTAAAGATACATCATTACGCGTACCTTCAGGTATGACTGGTACGGTGATTGACGTTCAAGTATTTACTCGTGAAGGTATTGAGCGTGATGAACGTGCCCAAGCAATTATTGATGAAGAGCTCAAGCGTTATCGCTTGGATCTTAACGATCAATTACGTATTGTTGAAGGTGATGCGTTTAGTCGTTTAGAAAAACTTTTATTAAATAAAGTTGCTAATGGTGGACCGAGCAAGTTGGCAAAAGGTACCAAGATCAGTAAAGATTATTTAGCAGATCTTGAAAAATATCATTGGTTTGATATTCGTCCTGCTGATGAAGATATTGCTGCACAGGTTGAGGCGATTAAAGAAGCAATTGAAGCTAAGCGTACACAGTTTGACCAAGACTTCGAAGAGAAGCGTAAAAAGTTAACTCAGGGTGATGAGTTGGCTCCAGGCGTTATCAAAATGGTTAAGGTTTACTTGGCGGTTAAGCGTCGCTTGCAACCTGGTGACAAGATGGCTGGTCGTCACGGTAACAAAGGTGTGGTTTCAAAAATCACACCAGTGGAAGACATGCCTTACATGGCTGATGGCACACCAGTTGATATCGTATTGAATCCGCTGGGCGTTCCATCACGTATGAACGTGGGTCAGATCCTTGAGGTTCATTTGGGTTGGGCTGCGCTAGGTATTGGTAAGCGTATTCAAGAGATGCTGAAAGCTCAAGCTAAGACCGAGCAACTTCGCAAATTCTTAAAGCAGCTTTATAACGAAACCGGACGTATAGAAGATTTAGATAGCTTTACGGATGAGCAAATTCTTGAGTTATCAAATAACTTGAGAGACGGCGCTCCATTTGCAACGCCAGTCTTTGATGGAGCAACAGAGGGTGAAATTGCCAAGATGTTAGAAATGGCTTACCCAGAAGATGTTGCTAAGAAATTATCAATGACACCTTCTCGTCAACAAATTACTTTGTTTGACGGCAGAACTGGTGAAGCATTTGAAAGATCTGTAACGGTTGGCGTGATGCACGTATTGAAACTTCACCATTTGGTGGATGACAAGATGCATGCTCGTTCTACTGGTCCTTACTCACTAGTAACGCAGCAGCCATTGGGCGGTAAAGCTCAATTTGGTGGCCAGCGTTTTGGTGAGATGGAAGTTTGGGCTTTGGAAGCCTACGGTGCGTCATATGTGTTGCAGGAAATGCTCACAGTTAAATCAGATGACGTTAACGGTAGAACTAAAGTTTACGAAAACATCGTCAAGGGCGAGCACAGCATTGATGCTGGCATGCCTGAGTCCTTCAACGTGCTGGTTAAAGAAATCCGCTCGTTAGGTATCGATATCGACATGGAGCGCAGCTAATATGAAAGCATTGCTAGATCTATTTAAGCAGACGCATGGCGAAGAGCAGTTTGACGCCATTAAGATTGGTTTAGCTTCGCCAGAAAAGATCCGTTCATGGTCTTTTGGTGAAGTACGTAAACCAGAAACAATTAACTACCGTACTTTTAAGCCTGAGCGCGATGGTCTTTTCTGTGCCAAGATTTTTGGACCGGTCAAAGATTATGAGTGCTTATGCGGTAAATACAAGCGCTTAAAGTATCGCGGCGTTATTTGCGAGAAGTGCGGCGTTGAAGTAACTTTAGCTAAGGTGCGTCGTGAGCGCATGGGCCATATCGAATTGGCAGCTCCCGTTGCCCATATTTGGTTTTTGAAATCATTACCATCTCGTTTAGGCATGGTTTTGGATATGACCTTGCGTGATATTGAGCGCGTTCTTTACTTTGAAGCATATGTGATTGTTGATGCAGGTTTAACACCTGAGGGTGCTATGCGTCGCGGTCAGATCATGTCTGAAGATGAGTACCACGCTAAGTCAGAAGAGTTTGGTGATGGTGCATTTACAGCCATTATGGGTGCTGAAGGCGTTCGCGAATTACTTCGTTCTATCGATATCGATAGAGAAGCCGAAGTATTGCGCGCTGATTTAAAAGCAACTGGTAGTGAAGCGAAAATTAAGAAGTTTGCTAAACGTTTAAAAGTTCTTGAGGCATTCCAGCGCTCTGGCATTAAGCCAGACTGGATGATCTTGGAAGTTTTGCCAGTATTGCCACCAGAGTTACGCCCATTGGTACCATTAGATGGCGGTAGATTCGCAACATCAGATCTTAATGATTTGTATCGTCGTGTGATTAACCGTAACAACCGTTTAAAGCGTTTGTTAGAGTTGCGCGCTCCTGAAATCATCGTACGTAATGAAAAACGTATGTTGCAAGAAGCAGTGGATTCATTATTAGACAATGGCCGTCGCGGTAAAGCGATGACTGGAGCCAATAAGCGCCCATTGAAGTCTCTTGCTGAGATGATTAAAGGTAAGGGTGGCCGTTTCCGTCAAAACTTGCTAGGCAAGCGCGTCGACTACTCTGGCCGTTCAGTGATTGTAGTTGGTCCAACACTAAAATTACATCAGTGTGGTTTGCCCAAATTGATGGCGCTTGAATTATTCAAGCCATTCATTTTTAACAAACTAGAAACGCTGGGTATTGCTACGACAATTAAAGCTGCTAAGAAAGAAGTAGAAAATCAAACGCCGATCGTTTGGGATATCTTAGAAGAAGTGATTCGTGAGCATCCGGTGATGTTAAACCGTGCGCCAACATTACATCGCCTAGGTATTCAGGCATTTGAGCCAATGTTGATCGAAGGTAAAGCTATTCAATTGCACCCACTCGTCTGTGCGGCATTTAACGCCGACTTTGACGGTGACCAAATGGCGGTTCACGTTCCGTTATCGCTAGAGGCGCAGATGGAGGCTCGCACATTGATGTTGGCTTCTAATAACATTTTGTTCCCAGCTAACGGTGAGCCATCAATTGTTCCATCACAAGATATCGTTTTGGGCTTGTACTACACAACACGCGAGGCAATCAATGCCAAGGGTGAAGGTATGACATTTGCCGATATCAGCGAAGTTATTCGTGCCTACGAAAACAAACAAGTTGAGTTAGCTACACGCGTTGCCGTTCGTATCACTGAGTATGACTTAGTTGATAAAGAAGCTGAAGGTGATGCGCGTTTTGCTAAGAAAGTAACACTTCGTCACACAACAGTCGGTCGAGCCATGCTGTCAGAGATTCTGCCTAAAGGCATGACATTTGACAGCATTAATAAGGCGCTAAAAAAGAAAGAAATTTCTCGTCTTATTAACTTGTCATTCCGTCGCTGCGGCTTGAGAGAAACTGTAATTTTTGCTGATAAGTTATTGCAAGCAGGTTTCCGCTTGGCAACACGTGCCGGTATTTCAATTGCAATTGACGACATGTTGATTCCAGCTCAAAAAGAAGCCATTATCTCTGAGGCCGCCGGTAAGGTAAAAGAGTATGACAAGCAATTTATGTCAGGCTTAGTAACCAATCAAGAGCGTTATAACAACGTTGTTGATATTTGGGGTGCTGCTGGTGATCAGGTCGGTAAGGCCATGATGGAACAGTTATCTCAAGAAGATGTAGTTGATCGTCACGGTAAAACAGTTAAGCAAGAATCATTCAATGCAATTTACATGATGGCCGATTCAGGTGCGCGTGGTTCAGCAGCCCAGATTCGTCAGTTGGCAGGTATGCGTGGTTTGATGGCTAAGCCAGATGGCTCAATCATTGAAACGCCTATCACTGCTAACTTCCGTGAAGGCTTGAACGTTCTTCAGTACTTCATATCAACGCACGGCGCTCGTAAAGGTTTGGCTGATACGGCACTGAAGACGGCTAACTCAGGTTACTTAACGCGCCGTTTGTGTGACGTAACTCAAGACTTAGTTGTGATTGAGGATGATTGCGGTGTAACTAGTGGCGTAACAATGAAAGCCCTTGTTGAGGGCGGTGAAATTATTGAAACGCTTTACGATCGAGTTTTAGGTCGTGTATGTATTGGCGATATCGTTCATCCAGAAACCAATCAAACGGTTGTACCTCACGATACTTTGCTAGACGAAGATCATGTAGATGAAATCGTTGCGCTTGGAATTGATGAAATAAAAGTACGAACAGTACTTTCCTGCGAGACACGTTACGGCTTGTGTGCTAAGTGTTACGGCCGTGACCTTGGTCGCGGTGGTTTGGTTACATCCGGTGAGGCGGTTGGTGTTATTGCTGCTCAATCAATTGGTGAGCCTGGAACACAGTTAACAATGCGTACATTCCATATCGGTGGCGCTGCGTCTCGTGCTGCAGTTGTAAACAATGTTGAAGCAAAATCAAACGGTGTCTTGAAATTCTCAACAACACTCCGCGTTATTGAGAATGCTAAGGGTGAGCAAATTGTTGTATCGCGCTCAGGCGAGGTTTTAATTGTTGATGACAATGGCCGCGAACGTGAACGTCATAAAGTACCGTATGGTGCAACTCTATTGCTTAAAGCAGATAAAACTCTTAAAGCTGGAGCAACTATTGCAACATGGGATCCGTTGACTCGCCCAATCATTACTGAGTACTCTGGCGTTGTTCGTTTTGAAAACGTTGAAGAGGGTGTAACGGTAGCTAAGCAGGTTGACGAGGTAACGGGCCTATCAACATTAGTTGTTATTGACGGTAAGCGTCGCAGTGCAGCCTCAAAGGGTATTCGCCCAATGATTCGTTTGTACGATGTTTCTGGCGCTGAAGTTTTCATCGCGGGTACTGACCAACCAGTAATTATTGGTTTGCAAGTGGGCGCCTTGATCACAGTAAAAGATGGTCAGACAGTGCATGCCGGCGAAGTGTTGGCGCGTATTCCAATTGAAGCGCAAAAAACACGCGACATTACAGGTGGTTTGCCACGTGTGGCTGAACTATTTGAAGCTCGCTCACCTAAAGATGCGGCTATCTTGGCAAAAGTGACAGGTACTGTTTCATTTGGTAAAGAGACTAAAGGTAAGCAACGTCTAGTCATTACTGACATGGATGGTGAATCTCATGAGTTCTTGATTGCCAAAGAAAAGCAAATTTTGGTTCACGATGGTCAAGTTGTTAATAAGGGCGAGATGATCGTTGAAGGCCCAGCGGACCCACATGACATCATTCAACTCAAAGGTATCGAAGAGCTTGCTGTATACATTGTTGATGAAGTGCAGGATGTATACCGATTACAGGGCGTGAAGATTAACGATAAACACATTGAAGTGATTGTTCGTCAAATGTTGCGTCGTGTTCAAGTTACGAATCCTGGTGATACTGAGTTCATTACTGGTGAACAAGTTGAACGTTCTAAGTTATATGATGCAAATGACCGCGTTGTTGCTGAGGGTAAATTACCTGCCCAATTCGAAAACATCTTATTGGGTATTACGAAAGCCTCTTTGTCTACAGACAGCTTTATCTCAGCAGCTTCCTTCCAGGAAACTACGAGAGTTCTTACTGAAGCTGCCATTATGGGCAAAGTTGATACGCTTCGTGGCCTCAAAGAAAACGTCATTATTGGTCGCCTCATCCCTGCCGGCACCGGTTTGGCCTACCGTCGCGCTCGTAAAGTTCGCGAACAGTTAGACCGTAAACGTGCAGAAATGATCGCTGCTGAAGAGGCTAAATCAGAGGAAATTACTGATTTAGCGCCTACGGGAGAGGCTGAATAAAGCCAAAAAAGGGCTAAATAGACCTAAAAAGTCAGCTTTTGCCGTCTTGACGGCAGGAGCTGACGGGTCTAGAATGCTGAGTTCTTCGCAATCCGCAGAATTTTCTGCTTTGAAAGTAAGTTATGCCAACAATTAATCAGTTACTCAGAAGCCCTCGAAGCTCTGAGATTATTAAAAGTAAGAGCCCTGCGCTAGAGAATTGTCCTCAGCGCCGTGGCGTATGTACTCGCGTATACACAACTACTCCAAAAAAGCCTAATTCGGCTTTACGTAAAGTAGCTAAGGTGCGCTTGACTAATGGATTTGAAGTGATTTCCTACATTGGTGGTGAAGGCCATAATTTGCAGGAACACTCAGTAGTTCTTATCCGTGGTGGTCGTGTGAAAGACTTGCCTGGTGTGCGTTATCACATCGTGCGTGGATCACTTGATTTACAAGGTGTTAAAGACCGTAAGCAATCTCGCTCGAAGTATGGTGCGAAGCGCGCTAAGAAAGCTTAATAGCCTTCTTGCGTAAGTGGCCAACTCCCTTGGAGTTAGCTAAGTAAGTGGTTGCTTCGGATCAATTTTGATCTAGTTGAGCAACCTTGAGGAATAGTCCTCTAACTGAATAAAATTAGGAGTTGCAATGCCGCGTCGTCGCGAAGTACCCAAGCGTGAAATTCTTCCGGATCCAAAATTTGGAAACGTTGAAGTTGGTAAATTTATGAACGTTTTGATGTTGGATGGTAAAAAATCCGTTGCAGAGCGTATCGTTTATGGCGCTTTCGAGCACATCGAAAAGAAAGCCAATAAAGAGCCTTTAGAAATTTTTTCAACAGCCATGGGTAATGTTAAGCCAATGGTTGAGGTTAAGAGTCGCCGTGTTGGTGGCGCAAACTATCAGGTGCCTGTTGAGGTTCGTCCATCCCGTCGTTTAGCTTTGGCTATGCGTTGGTTGCGTGATGCAGCCAAGAAGCGCGGCGAAAAATCTATGGCTCAGCGTCTTGCTAATGAATTGATTGAAGCGTCTGAAGGACGTGGCGGTGCAATGAAGAAGCGCGATGAAGTTCACCGTATGGCAGAAGCTAACAAAGCTTTCTCTCATTTCCGTTTCTAATAGCTCATAAAAGACGAGGATAAAGTGGCACGTAAAACCCCTATTGAGCGTTACCGAAATATTGGTATTTCTGCGCATATTGACGCAGGAAAAACGACAACAACAGAACGTATTTTGTTTTACACCGGTGTTAATCATAAGATTGGCGAAGTGCATGATGGCGCAGCTACCATGGACTGGATGGAGCAAGAGCAAGAGCGCGGCATCACTATTACTTCAGCTGCTACGACAGCTTTCTGGAAGGGTATGGCTGGTAATTACGCAGAACACCGCGTTAACATTATTGACACGCCAGGCCACGTAGACTTCACAATTGAAGTTGAGCGCTCGATGCGCGTGTTGGATGGCGCTTGCATGGTTTACTGTGCTGTCGGTGGTGTTCAGCCACAATCAGAAACAGTTTGGCGCCAAGCTAATAAATACAAAGTTCCACGTTTAGCATTTGTTAATAAGATGGACCGTACAGGTGCTAACTTTTTCAAAGTTTACGATCAGATGCGTTTGCGTTTGAAAGCAAATCCTATTGCTATTCAGATTCCTATCGGTGCCGAAGAAAACTTTAAAGGTGTTGTTGACCTCGTGAAGATGAAGGCTATTTTTTGGGATGAGGCATCGCAAGGCACTAAGTTTACATACGAAGATATCCCAGCAGAGCTTCAAGCAAGTGCTGAAGAGTGGCGTGAGAAAATGGTTGAGGCTGCAGCTGAATCATCAGAAGATTTGATGAATAAGTATTTAGGCGGCGAAGCTTTAACAGAAGAAGAAATTAAAGCGGCTTTACGCGTTCGTACAATTGCCAGCGAAATTGTTCCCATGATGTGTGGCACAGCATTTAAGAACAAGGGCGTTCAAGCGATGTTAGATGCTGTGATTGATTACATGCCGTCACCAATCGACATTCCTCCAGTTACCGGAGAATTAGAAGATGGTACGCAGGGTGAGCGCAGAGCAGCTGATGATGAAAAGTTTTCAGCTCTGGCATTTAAGATCATGACGGACCCATTTGTTGGTCAGTTAATTTTCTTCCGTGTTTACTCGGGCGTCATCAAGTCAGGCGACACAGTCTACAACCCAATCAAAGGCAAGAAAGAGCGCCTGGGTCGTATTCTACAAATGCATGCTAACCAACGTGAAGAAATTAAAGAAGTTCATGCTGGTGACATCGCTGCTGCAGTTGGATTAAAAGATGCGACTACTGGTGAAACTCTATGTGACCCGGATAACGTTATCGTCCTTGAGCGTATGGTTTTCCCAGAGCCGGTCATTTCTCAAGCTGTAGAGCCGAAAACAAAGGCTGACCAAGAGAAGATGGGCTTGGCGTTAAATCGTTTAGCGCAAGAAGATCCTTCATTCCGAGTTAAGACTGATGAAGAGTCTGGTCAAACAATTATTTCCGGTATGGGCGAATTGCACTTGGAAATTTTAGTTGATCGCATGAGGCGTGAGTTTGGTGTTGAGGCAACTGTTGGTAAGCCACAAGTTGCCTACCGCGAAACTATTCGTAAAGTTTGCGAAGAAGTTGAAGGAAAGTTTGTTAAGCAGTCTGGCGGTCGTGGTCAGTATGGTCACGTTGTGTTGAAGTTAGAGCCACAGGTGCCAGGAAAAGGTTTTGAATTTGTTGACGCAATCAAGGGCGGCGTGGTTCCTCGAGAATACATTCCGGCAGTTGATAAAGGTATTCAAGAAACATTGAACAGCGGTGTATTGGCTGGATATCCAGTTGTAGACATCAAGGCAACATTGATCTTCGGTTCGTACCATGACGTTGACTCAAATGAGAATGCTTTCAGAATGGCCGGTTCAATGGCGTTCAAAGAAGGTATGCGTAGAGCAAGTCCAGTATTACTAGAGCCAATGATGTCTGTAGAAGTTGAAACACCAGAAGACTTCATGGGTAACGTAATGGGTGACTTATCTTCACGCCGCGGCATTTTGCAAGGTATGGATGACATCCCTGGCGGCGGCAAGATTGTTCGCGCTGAAGTGCCTTTGGCCGAGATGTTTGGTTATTCAACGGGTTTACGTTCATTGACTCAAGGTCGTGCAACTTACACCATGGAATTTAAACATTATTCTGAGGCTCCAAAGAACGTGGCAGAAGCAGTTATGGCTGCAAAGTCTAAGTAATATTTAATTAACAATTATTTGAATTAGAGGCTGAAAAGATGGCAAAAGAAAAATTTGAGCGGACAAAACCGCACGTCAACGTAGGTACGATTGGTCACGTTGACCATGGTAAAACAACCTTAACTGCAGCGATTGCTACAGTGTTGGCATCTAAGTTTGGTGGCGAAGCAAAAGC
>CAMDUR010000026.1 GCA_945879115.1 Polynucleobacter meluiroseus | reverse complement strand
ATGAAATTTCGGTAGTGACTGCCTTGAAAGGCTTATGTCATTGGGGTTGATATGCACTTAAACTCCAAGCATTAGAATGTTCTCATGAAACCATTGATAAAAATCGATTTTGTGTCTGATGTCGCCTGCCCTTGGTGCGCAGTCGGCTTAGGTAACCTCAATAAAGCTATGGCGGAGTTTGGAGATAGGGCTGATTTTGAAGTTCACTTTAGAGCCTTTGAACTGAACCCTCATATGCCGCACGGTGGTCAGGATGCGATGGAGCATCTGATGGAGAAATATGGCTTGAGCTTAGATCAAGTCAAAGGCAATCAAGTTCAAATCAGTGCCAGAGCTGCAGAAGTTGGTTTTAACTTTAATCCCGATGGTAGAAAAAGGGTTTACAACACTTTTAATACTCATCGCTTATTATTTTGGGCAGCACATGAGTTAGATCTTAAGAAACAAGCTGCTCTTAAAAAAGAGTTACTCAATACTTACTTTTGCTTAGGTGTGAGTTTGGATGATGAGCAGAACATACTTGATGCCGTGATCAGAGCAGGTCTTGATGAAACAAGAGCTCAGGCCATTCTGTCTAGTGATGAGTTTGTAGCAGAAGTGGGGCAAGAGTTACAACATTACAAATCCATTGGAATTAATTCTGTACCTTCACTGATCCTGAACGATCAGTATCTGTTGCAAGGTGCGCAACCATCAGATGAGATGATCAATGCATTTACTAAACTGATATCTAGTTAGCTTGCTTTACCTTAGCTTGCTAATTTATATGTCATTTTTATTAAAGCAGATTGCTTAATCTCTGATGGATAAGTGATGTTAATGCCTTTGGCTGGGTGTTCAGATGAAAACCCATAAAAGAGGTAACATTACGCAACTGCGATGTGAATTAATTAAAAATCTATGGTCAAAAACCTCATTCTTCTTGGTAATTTCTTAATTGGCATCAGCCTATTAACTATTCTATTGAGCTTTACGGGTTTGTTTGACTTAGAACTATTTTCGTTCGGCCTATCCTCCGGTATACGTATCGTGGGATCATTTGCTATAGCTGGCTGCATGCTCAATGCATTGAGTTATGGTTTCTTAGAGTTAACTAATCAACAATGATGTAAGGAGAAGTAAATGTTCAAAAAATCAGACTTTTTTATTATTTTGGCTGTGATGATTTCTTTTATCATTTCTGCTTATTTTTGGTTTGTTGAAAAAGACACACAGCAGGCGATCTTTACGGCTATTTGGATCCCAGCCATTTTCACATTCGGCATTTACTTCAAGTTATGTGCTTTGATGGGGAGTAGAAAATGAACTTCAATGACACCATGTTCATAACAGCAGTATTGGTCTTTACCATGATGGTGATCGGTTTAGTTCTAACGGTAAGAGAATTTAGTGACGAGAAAAACAAAAAGAAAGAAGAAGATAGGTGATCTTCTATTTTTAGTTCAATCTGTCAAAAATTAGTCATTAGTCATTAGTCAGTTAAATAAAGTGGATCCCTACTTTATTTAACTGACTTTTTTATTTATGCACTTATTGCATGATGTTGTAGCTGCTCTAGGGTGACATAGTGAAGTGCGCGTTCATTGGTGCTTTCTAAGACAACAGGTGGGGCTACACCTGCATCAAATGCCTCTTTCCATCTCATGGCACACAAGCACCATTGGTCGCCTGGCTGAAGACCCGGAAACTGATAAGCGGGTCTTGGCGTGATCAAGTCATTACCTTGTGCCAGACTAAATTGCAAAAACTGTTTAGTCACTTGTGCGCAAATCACATGACTGCCTGTATCAACAGAGCTTGTTTTACAACAACCATCTCTAAAGTAACCAGTCAGAGGATCAAAACTACAATCTTTGAGTGGTGTGCCCAATACATTGAGTGCTTCAGTCATTGTTTACCTTTTTCTGTAAGATATTTTTCTTATCCCAAGAATATAGGCTATTAGTCACTTATAGCAATAAGACCCTTTTATAGCCCAAGGTAAATGTATTTCATCTAGGTATTCATCGATACCACTATTGAATAACAGACAGATATCGTGAGAAAAGTACTAAAAACCGACTCCTTGTAAGGGTAAATAATGCGGAAAAGCAAAGAATTTAATTTGGTGATAATGTAATCACTCCAACCATAAAAGGAGTACCAAAATGAAGAAATTAGTCATCGCTACATCTCTTATTTGTATGTCCAGTTTTGCTATGGCACATGGCTGCCCTGGCGAAATGAAAAAAATCGATAATGCTCTACCAACTGCAAAATTGACACCTCAAAATATGACCAAAGTTAAAGAACTTCGTGCTAAGGGTGAGGAACAACACAAAGCAGGTCAACATACAGAATCAATGAATACACTTGCTGAAGCCAAAAAAATTGTTGGCGTTCAGTAATACCTGAATTAAGAAGTCTTAGCTCTTCTCATAGAGCGCTCGAAATGAAATCCACGCTTTGAGCGTGGATTTTTCTATTCTGTTTTTCTCAATGGGAGTGTTTGGAGGCGGAACCCAGAATCAATTTTAGTATCAACTAGCTAATTAATTTGAGTTTCCTTGCAGTCATAATTGCTTGAGATCTATTTTTAATGTTGAGCGCGATATAGATTTTCTTTAAATGAAACTTGACAGTATTTTCAGAAATAAACAACTTTGATGCAATCACTTTTGAAGTGTCGCCATTGGATAGTAATTTTAATATCTGAATTTGTTTAGGTGATAATTCAGAAACTAACGAATTGCCAGGAGAATCCTCTACCTGCTCGGAAATCTCAACAAAAGAACCAGCTTCAGTCAATATCTTTTTAATAAATTCCTTGTAATTAAGTGAGTCTGCTGATGATTCATTTTCGAAGGAGTAAGAATTCAAATACATTTCTTTCAGTATAGAAACTACCGCATCGCCTTCATCTATCAGACATCTAACAAAACCCCCAGGAAATGACAGCTTAAGTGATGTGTTCATGAAACGCATGGCTTCTCGCAAATTATTAGAGTTAAAAGCCACAATTGCACTAAAAACATTGAGTTTAATTTTTCTATAAACCCTAGTGTCAGAATGTAGTTTTGCTTTTGAAATAAGTTTTTTAGCTTTATCAAAATCCCCAACTAAGATATATAAACGAATTAAGCCATATAACTCACTACCCATTTCTTCTGACAATGGAACCGAGTCAGATATCAGATTGATGTCTTTATGGGTTTCAATCATGGATTTGGCTTTAGCTTTTGTTATCTGTAAATGTAATATGCCAAAACGCAGTCTTTCCCAATAAGCTAATTGTGCAATTCTTGGCCACTGACTGGCATAACTGATACGTTCTAAAGAATCGAGGATGCCATGAGCTGACTCAATCTCACCCTTAACAAAATATGATCGCGCAGCATATATGTGACCTATAGCCATAAAGTCAGGAACTAATGATTCAGATATCTCTTTTTCGTATCTTTTCCACAAATTGGTAGCGGCTGAGATTTCATTTTTTTCATAAAAAGCCCACAAATGACAAGCCACAATGGCCGCAGAGGATTTAATGGAAGAATCAATCCTTCTTGTCCTACAGCAATTATTTGTCCCGATGGAGTAATTGCCATATTTCTCTCCAAAAAAATAACTCAACCAAATTGATCAAGTACTCAGTTAGTTTAAAAAGGGCTTATTGACTTATCTATAGGTGATCGGTAGTTTCCCTAGTGCTGTTATTTGAGCTAAATCAAATCTTTATTATTTAGACACCTACAATTGAGATTAATTAATAAAAATAGTGATTCATGCCGACCTCCAAAAATACAATTACTTATTTAACAGATCAGCTTGCAAGTTTGCATGCCGTGTCTACTAAGAGGATGTTTGGAGAGTATTGTTTGTATTTTGATGGTGTACCAATCGCATTTATATGTAGCGATCAATTATTCATCAAGCCTACCAAAACCAATAAGCAATTATTAATTAAAGAATTGATTGGTTTCCCTTATCCTGGAGCCAAGCCTTATTTTTTGATCCCGGCTGATCAATGGGAGGATGCCGAGTGGCTCAAAGAACTTATCACCACAACTGCTAAAGAACTTCGCTACAGCAAAAAGCAAGGTTCTGGTGTAGGTGGTAAAGGAATCGAACTGGGACACTAGGCTTTTAAGATATGAAATATCGGCAAAACTAACAAAAAATATTCCTTTAATCATGGTTTAATCCTTCGAAATTTCCATATACAATGTATTACAAATGAAGCCTAAAACAATCTCAACTCTTCGACAATCCAGTGTATCCAGTGCACTAGCTTCTGTTCGTGTTGAGGGATTAGAACCAAGTAAACAGCTCCTGTCAGAACTAGACGCCTACATTGCCGGCAAAAAAACCATTCAAGAAATCATTCAAGAGACAAAAGGGAGATATGTCGCGTTACGATATAGCTGATAGTTACTGTTACGACAATTCTTCTGTTCTAAAAAACAAACTAGGTTTACAAGATCAAGATAAGTTAGATACTTTTGAGGCAGATATTACTGCCCTAAGAATCATTGAGCTTGATAACAACCCTGTTCTAGGTCAATTTGACCTAGAACATCTTCAGAAAATTCATTTCCATGTTTTCCAAGACCTATATGACTGGGCGGGGAAAATTAGAACTGTTGATATCTGGAAAGATGAGAGTCATTTTGCAAATATCCGAATGATTGATAGTGCTGCCAACAAGGTTTTTACTGATTTGGCAAAAGAAAACTTCTTCCAAGACAAAGATAAAGAATTCGTAGCAACTAGGCTTGCTCATTACTTATCAGAACTAAATGTTCTTCACCCTTTTAGAGATGGTAATGGAAGAACCCAGCGCATCTTCATTTCTCAACTAGCTCAAAGAACTAGATATCAACTCAACTATGCTGACTTAGATAAAAGAGTTATTTACACAGCTATGGAAAAGGCTTTCTTTGGAGATGAATCTCAGTTAGCCGAACTCATATCTATTAATCTAAAGCTATCTAAGTAAACGATTGTTCCACTTTTGCCCTTTACAAAAAAGCAAGGGCCTCCGAGGAGGCCCCGCACCTGACAATCGAAACCATCAGGGCAGTAGTCAGTTAACAACAAACCCAATAATCGTATAAAACAACACTGCGTTGGATTGACTAAGTATTTGGAGGCGGAACCCAGAATCGAACTGGGGTACACGGCTTTGCAGGCCGCTGCATAACCACTCTGCCATCCCGCCAGGGATGTGTTGTATTAAATTAAAAAGGGAAGCTGGTTAAGCTTCCCTCGTAATTTGGAGCGGGATAAGAGGCTCGAACTCTCGACCTATACCTTGGCAAGGTATCGCTCTACCAACTGAGCTAATCCCGCATAACAACAAGACCGTTAATTTAACACATATTCAGCTTATGTCAAATAATCGGAGTAAATCAACAACTTAGGTGCTTTATTAGTTTCAGCTTACTACAAAGTACTTGGGTTTGCTTAAGCACTGATTTAGATAAGTTTTTTAAAGCTCAGTCTTAGCTTTAATCATTGGCCAAGCTTTTTGTAAGTAATAGAACATAGACCATAAAGTTAAAACAGCAGCAATCCAGATGAGTGGTCGACCGATTAAAGATGTGTGGAATAAACCAAATAAAGTGTCATTAAAAAGCAAGAACGGAATAGCTATTAATTGAGCGGCTGTTTTTAACTTACCCACAAAATGGACAGCAACACTTCTTGAAGCTCCAATTTGAGCCATCCACTCTCTGAGAGCAGAAATCGTGATTTCTCGACCAATGATGATGAAAGCTATCCATACGCCCACGCGGTCAAAGTTCAGGAGGACTAGTAATGCAGCAGCCACCATTAGTTTGTCAGCCACAGGGTCTAAGAACGCCCCAAATGCCGATACCTGACCCCATTTGCGTGCCAAGTAACCATCCAACCAATCAGTCAGCGCAGCACCAACAAAGAAGATAGTCGCCCAAAGGTTTTTTTCTTGAATACTTAGCCATGACTCTGGAAGATAAAAAATACCAACGACCAATGGAATCGTGGCAACTCTTAACCAAGTGAGAAATATGGGCAAATTAAACGGCATCTGACAAGGATAAAGGAATTTCTAAGTAATAGAAGAGCTTGGACGTATTGAAGGGGGTTATTTTTCATCAAAAACACTCAGAGATAAACCCTTTCCTTAAAGTGAGAATTAATTTACTATAGCACTTAGTGATACAGTATTGAAATGAGACGAGTACTTAAAACACGCCCCTTTTGTAGGTGGATGAGAAAAACAGAACTAACTGATCAATCTTTATGTGACGCCGTTGTAGAAATGACACAAGGTTTACTTGATGGAAATCTTGGCGGTAATGTATTTAAAAAAAGAGTTGGCTTAGCAAACAAAGGTAAAAGAAGTTCTGCAAGAACAATCATTGCAACCCACCAAGGCAGTAAGTGGTTTTTTGTTTTTGGGTTTGAGAAAAACGATAAATCAAATATTTCAAAACATGAGCTTGAGGTATTGCAAGATTTAGCTAAAGATTTGCTTGGGATAAACCAAACTCAAATTGATGAAGCAGTTGCAAAAGGAACACTGGAGGAAATTTGTCATGGTCCGTAAAGTAAAAGTAAAAACTGAACTTCTTGCCGCAATACATGAAACAGCCAAAGACCTTCACGATCTTGGTTTTATCGATATGCGCAAAATGCGTAAATACGATCTACTTTGTCTAGAACCAATTCCCAACTATGACAGCAAAAAGATTCGTAAATTACGTATACAACTTCAGCTTAGTCAATCAGTGCTCGCAGCAATTCTTAATATCAGCCTATCGACAGTTCAAAAATGGGAAATAGATGAAAAGCACCCTAGAGGACCTTCACTAAAACTCCTCCACCTTCTTGATAAAAAAGGAATTGAAGCAATTTTATAAACCTAATTAATGTAACTGTTTATAAATTTGCTCAGCCAAGGCTTTGGAGATACCTTCGACTTGCTGAAGCTCTTCAATCGTGGCGCTCGTGACACCTTTGAGCCCCCCGAATCTGGCTAAGAGTTTTTGTCTTCGCTTAGCGCCAATCCCCTCGATCTCTTCTAAACGAGAAACGTTTCTTGTTTTTTGGCGCTTAGCTCTCATCCCAGTAATAGCGAAGCGATGGGCCTCATCACGGATCTGAGCTGTGAGTAAAAGTGCCGGACTCTCAAGTCCTAAGATCATGGGCTCTCTTTGATCTGCAAAGAGCAAAGTTTCTAAACCAACTTTACGGCCCTCACCCTTAGCGATACCCACAATCATGTGGATATCTAAACCCAGTTCATCGAATACATCCTTGGCCATTTGTACTTGTCCCTTACCGCCATCAACCAAAATAATGTGAGGTTGTTTCTCTGGCGGGATCTCTTGAAAGTTGGCATAACGACGGAGAAGGACTTGGCGCATCGCTGCGTAGTCATCTCCAGGAATAATGTCATTGATGTTAAATCTGCGGTACTCAGAGTTTTGCATGTCGTGTTTGTGATAGACCACGCAACTAGCTTGAGTTGCTTCTCCAGAAGTATGACTAATGTCAAAACATTCAACCCTGAGATCTTCAGCATTTTCAATATCAATATTAAGCACTTCAATTAAAGATCTGGTTCGTGTTTCTTGACCGCCTGCTTCGGCCAAGCGCTTGGTTAGAGTCAGCTCTGCATTATTTTGCGCCATCATGAGCCAGTGTTTTCTTTGTCCTTGCGGCTGCTTGAGGATCTGTACTTTTCTGGTTTTATGTTGGGTATTCGGATTGGACTGCAATGCCTGGGTTGCTCTGTCATTCAGAAGATTTTGAAGTTCTTGATTCTCTGGGGTTTCTTTAAAGTCATGGATGACCAAAACCTTGGGGATGAGCTTAAGGGCTTCAGCGTCGTCACTCAAATAATGTTGCGCGATGAAAGCATTCATGACCTCATCGCTGTCGGGCATGGCATCTTCTTTGAATCGACCCATCTTCGGGAAGTAAGCACGGTCACCGAGGTGTCTACCGCCTCTGACCATGGCCAAGTTGATGCAAGCCATGCCGCCCTTCATAGCAATAGCTAGGATATCAACATCGCCCTCACCTTCAGCCACCGTATCCATCGATTGTTGTTGAAGAACCTGTGATAAATCAGCAATGCGATCACGCATCATGGCTGCTTGTTCAAACTCCATGCTCTGACTGTGGGTGAACATGGCTTTTTCAAAATCAGCCATGACACTGGCGTGATCACCTTCCAAAAACTTCATGGCCTTACTCACATCTTCGGCATAGTTTTTTTCAGAGATATTGTTAACACAAGGGGCACTACAGCGATGGATTTGATGTAACAAGCAAGGTCGACTTCTGTTTTTAAAAACTGTGTCTTCGCAAGTTCTTATTTGAAATACTTTTTGCAGTATTTGAATACTGTTACGAACTGCCCATGAGTTAGGAAAGGGTCCAAAGTATTGATGCCTCTTATCGACTTTGCCGCGATAGTAAGCCAAGCGAGGAAAACTATGACCTGAGAGCATCAGATAAGGGTAAGACTTGTCATCTCTGAATAAGATGTTGAAAGGCGGAGCTAATTCTTTTATTAAGTTGTTTTCTAATAGAAGTGCTTCAGTTTCAGTACGGGTGACGGTTGTTTGTAATGAAACAATCTTGGTCACCATTCTCTCGATCCGCGGGGACGAGAGATTTCGTTGAAAATAGCTACTAACTCGCTTTTTTAGATCTTTGGCTTTACCAACGTATAAGATCTGTCCTGCTTCATCAAAAAAGCGATACACACCAGGTAACCCTGGTAATTTTTTTACTTCATCAATGAGAGCTTCAGGAGTCTTATTCGACATGCGCTGGGATATTTTCTGTCAAATCGTGGATAACTATGGTGATGCTGGCGTTTGCTGGCGTCTAGCCAGAAGTTTGTCTAAGAGAGATGATATCCGCATTCGATTATTTTGCGATGATTTAAAAGTTTTAGACAAAATAGCCCATGGTGATGCCGTCAAGACCGGCGCCGCCTTGGGGATCGAAGTTTTACCTTGGACTTCTCTTGATGTTGTGGGTGCTAGTAATCTAGTGGCTGATGTCGTGATTGAGGCGTTTGCTTGCAAGATCCCAGAGACTTATATAGATGCTATGCGCTTGAAGTCAAGTAAAGGATCCTCAGGGCCCCTGTGGATCAATTTAGAGTACCTGACAGCTGAGTCCTGGGCAGATGAGATGCACCTCATGCCATCCCCCCAGAATAATGATCTCAACAAGTATTTTTACTTCCCAGGCTTCACAGAAAAAACGGGTGGGCTTACTTTAGGAGATTGGGATGAAGTGACTGCTCAAACTGTACCCCCATCATTGGCGCCTTTTTGGGATGAACGCTCAGATGGTGGTCACTTAGGTGACAGTTACTTAGGTGTGCGTCGCATATCTATTTTCAATTACAGTCACGCTCCATTAGAGAAATGCCTGAGAGGTTTGGCTGATATGGCTAAAAGCAATGGTGAATTAATTGATATTTATGTTTGTGCCAATCAAAATATTTCTGCTCAATTAATTCAATCTTTAGAGGATTTGCCATTACGTTTTATTCAACTGCCTTTTATCCCTCAAGAGGACTATGACTGGTTGTTGTCACGTTGTGACTTGAACTTTGTTCGTGGCGAAGATTCTTTTGTAAGAGCTCAATGGGCGGGCAAACCATTTATTTGGGATATCTATCCTCAATCTGATCGGGCTCATGAAATCAAATTAGATGCCTTTTTAGATCTTTACTTTGAGGGTGCCTCTAGCTCATTGATAAAGCAGGGAAAATCAGCCATGAAATGGGCCGAGCCCCATGAATGGTGGGGTTTGATGGAAGAGTGGACTGCCCATAGTGAAAAATGGTCTGATAAGTTGAGAGCTTTGGGGCAATTAGAGGTTAAAATTCTAGACTTTGTGAAATCTCAGGAAATATCGCGATGAAAACCGCTCAAGAAGTCCGCGTAGGTAACGTCATTATGTTGAACGGCCAGCCTTTGGTTGTTCAAAAATCAGAATACAGCCGTTCAGGTCGTAACTCATCTGTTGTGAAGATGAAATTCAAGAACTTGATCACTGAAGCGCCTAACGAAGGCATCTTCAAAGCTGACGATAAATTTGAAGTAGTGGTTTTGGAACGCAGAGAGTGTACTTACTCCTACTTTGCCGATCCTATGTATGCCTTTATGGATACAGAATTTAATCAGTACGAAGTTGAAAAAGACAATATGGGTGATGCACTTAATTACTTAGAAGATGCGATGCCCGTAGAAGTTATATTTTACGAGGGTAAGGCTCTATCAGTTGAATTGCCAACAATTGTTATCCGCGAAATCACTTATACAGAGCCAGCTGTTAAAGGCGACACCAGCTCTGGTCGTGTTCTAAAGAACGCTAAGATTGCTACAGGCTATGAACTTCAAGTTCCATTGTTCTGTGGTGAAGGTGACAAGATTGAAATTGATACGCGCACTGGTGAATACCGCAGTCGTGCTAACTAATTAATAATTAGTTTTTAATTTCTAGTTTAGTTTTGAGAAACCACCTTTGGGTGGTTTTTTCTCAACTCAATTTTCTAATTTTTTCTATGTTTATTTTTTTATTTTTTATTTATTTATTAGATTGATTTTAATGCTGCCACTTTTTTAAGCAATCAACCTAGTGTCTTGTTTTTGGTCAAATTATGCTAAACCTTGACGCAGTTATAAACATTTTCTGTGGATAACTTAGCTGTCAATTTGAGTCATTTTATATTTCTTGATGTATTACAGGCACTTAACCATTGACCATCCAAATTCTTGTCGAAAATACAATAGCTAGGGGTATGGGAAATACTGATAACTAAATATAGTAGTTTGTAGTAAATTTGAAATAACTCAGTGGTAACTTAGCTGAGTTAGAAAAAGAGACAATTATGAGAAAAATAGTAGATGTATTTAAAAGAAAAGATCGCAGTCTTGTTTGGACTTATGTGATCTCCTTAGATCGCGAACAGCTCAACTCAGGCATTGTTGAGTTTGAAATAGAAGCGCTACGCTTGGCAGGAGACCAGCACGGCGATAAAGAGTTTCTGACAGCAAAAGTTCGTCCCGCTTAATACACTTCGTTTTCACTGAGTTTTAATGTAAATGACTTGGGCAAAAGCCCAAGTGATGTATTGCTTTACTTTCTTTTACTTAAATCGATAGGTAATACCTAGACCAATCTGTTTATCAGTTTCAGGGCGGTTCAAAGATTTTTTATATCCAATATCAAGATCTAGATCATCGTTGACTTGATATATCAAACCTAGAACAGCAAACTGCGGTGCAGACTTTTCTTGCTGAGTACTATGAGATCTCACACCAGAGTCAATGAGTACGGTCCACTCGTCATTGATGGCGTACAACAAGGCTACGGATGATTTGTGAATGTACTTACGAGATTCTTGATTCTTTGTAGGATCTGAATAACGATGGCGCTCACTCCCGATATTAAAGAGCCATGTGAATGCGCCCCACTCGTACTGAGTCATCAGCGTTAGCGCTTCTCCTGACCGGCCATCACCCAAGCTTTTTTGTTGATCGCCTGATGCTAATCGGTACTCTGGCTTTAAACCCATTGAAAATCCATCAGCTTCGAAAAATCGCCACTTGATACCGATGCTGACATCATTAAAACCATTGGGCTTTGAGAGCGTATAGGGCAGATTAATAAAAGTATCTACATTTTCTAAAATACCTCTAGTAAGAGTTGCTGTAGTAATCCTAGTTTTAGTTCCCTCATCCTTTAGCCAGTCTGTATTTATTTCCACCTGATACCCACCCACGCCTTGCGTTCCAGTATCTTCAGATACCAAAGGGTGCGCTGCATAGGCTGGATTAAACATACTCGCCCAACTAACTAGGCAAACTAAGCAAAAAGAATTAACTAGTTTTGATTTTTTAAAATGTGCGGTGTGAAGAAAAACCATACTGCGTCCTTTGAGTGATCAATTGATTAACTTTAAATCTTTTAACTGTTGTAGGGCTCGTTGATAGTCTGGGCTGTCTTGTAGCTCATCCCAATTAAGAGCATTGGATGTTGGCATGAGTTTATGTAAGCGTGCTCTAGATACTTCAAAGGCTTTTTTATCGTAATTCAAGTCATTGAGAAGTTGATCCGCCAAATCAGGGCGATTACAGATGAGAACCTGATCACAGCCAGCTTTTAAGGCCATTTCGGCACCTTTAACCACACTCCCCGCAACCGAGGCACCTTCCATCGATAAATCATCGCTGAAGATGACTCCCGTGAACTTTAATTGCTTTCTGAGTATGTCTTGTAACCATACCTTTGAGAATCCAGCCGGGTTTTTATCCACCTTCGGATAAATCACATGGGCTGGCATAACAGATGCCAAACTCAGACCTAAATACTCATAGGGTTTGGCATCATCATTCATGATCTGCTTAAGAGAGCGCTCATCCACCGGAATAGCAATGTGAGAATCTGCTTCAGCCCAACCATGCCCTGGGAAATGTTTGCCGCAGTTAGACATACCTGCTAATTGCAAACCATGGTTCAAGCTTTTGGCTAAAGTGGCAGCAATCTGTGGATCACGATTGAGTGAACGATCGCCAATCACACCACTTCTACCAAAGTCTAGATCAAGAACTGGTGTGAAACTAAAATCAACACCACAAGCTCTCAATTCGCTGGCCAATACAAAGCCAATTGAGGTAGCTGCGTTCATTGCTAATAAAGCATGTTCTGCATCAGCCTTCTTGCCATGATTGGTCCAGATATCGCCTAATTTTTTCATGGCAGGTAAATGGGTAAAGCCATCGGTTCTGCAACGCTGTACACGGCCACCTTCATGATCAATACTAATCATCACGTCAGATCTCACCGCTTTAATAGCTTTTGTTAAAGCTGTTAGTTGCTTGCGATCTTGATAATTGCGGCCAAATAAAATGACACCACCCGTTTTAGGGTGCGCTATTCGGCGGATGTCTTCTTTGCTGAGAGTTTTACCGACAACATCAAGAACGATCGGACCTGCTTTGTAATCTTGTTTATTAGTCATGATGAATTTTTAGTATGTTGTTGGCTTAGTTGTTTGTTTATTATTTTTTGATTTTTTTATTCAAGAGCCACCGAGGTCTTTATAGTCTGTTACACCAGTTACAACGGGCGTACCGTAGGTCACCACTACAAAAGCAATCGCCATATCGACTTCATCACTGATGCTGACCTGTGCTGAATAAAATTTATCTTGCATGAACTGCTCTAACTGACCAGAGCATTTAATAACTGGTTTACCGCTTGGATCATTGAGTGTTTGCATCACTCGCCAAGACATGGGGCTTCTCATGCCCAAACCAATTGCTTTTGAAAATGCTTCTTTAGCAGCAAAACGAGTTGCCAAGTAAGCCATGCCCCTTGATTCGTTGCGAGCTAGGCGGGCCTTAAAGACTAGTATTTCATCAGGACCTAAAATGCGCTCTGCCAAGCGGCCTTTAGTCCGCTGATAGCTAGCGATCAAGCGATCCATTTTTAAGATATCCGTACCAACGCCAGCGATCATGAATTGACTTTCATTTTTGAGCCTTCATGGCTTTTTCTCTCGCAGCAAACATTAGAGCTCTTATATCTTGGATCGCTGCTTGCAAACCTTTAAAAACAGCTTCAGCAATGATGGCATGACCGATATTCAATTCTGCTATTTCTAGTATTTCCGCAATAGCTTGAACATTGCCTTCATGTAAACCATGTCCAGCGTTAACTTTTAAACCAATAGATTGGCCATATTGAGCTGCTTTTCTAATACGCTGTAATTCAGAGATCTGTTCTGCTCCACTGGTATCAGCATATTTTCCGGTATGCAGCTCAATAACTGTAGCGCCAGCTTCTTTAGCTTTAGCAATTTGCTTTTCATCCGGATCAATAAAAATCGATACAGTGATACCTGCTTGAATGAGTTGATGTGTAGCTTTCTTAATCAATTCAAATTGGCCAATGACATCTAAGCCACCTTCAGTGGTCACCTCTTGGCGCTTCTCTGGCACTAAGCAAACATCATGAGGTTTCACCTGACAAGCAATGTCAATCATCTCTTGTGTAACGGCACACTCTAAGTTCATACGCGTCTTGATTAAAGGTCGCATATTGATTAAATCAGCATCTTTGATATGACGGCGATCTTCTCTTAAGTGCAATGTAATTAAGTCAGCACCGTATTGCTCTGCTAATTGGGCCGCTTTTATTGGATCAGGATAAACCGTACCCCTGGCATTTCTGAGAGTAGCCACGTGGTCAATGTTGATGCCTAGATCAATAATGTTTTTGGGTTGTAGATTATTTGTCATAACTTTTATACTTTAAAAGGATTCAATATATTGACATTAAATCTTTTGAAATCCTTAACATTGCGAGTAACGACAGTTAAGTGGTGGGTTAATGCGGTAGCAGCAATCATGGCATCTTCGATAACAGTATCTGATTCTCGATGCATCAACTGACCCCAAACTTTAAAGACATTAGCATCCATAGGTAAAACGCTATAAAGTCCAATCACTTGGTCTAACCAATTGCTAATTGTCTTAGCTTTTGCAATGTCTTGTTCTCGTGTTTTTTCAATACCCAACTGTATTTCGCCAACACTTACAGCTGAGATAAATAACTCGGAATCAGGTATTGCCTCAATCCAAGATATAACAGCGCCATGAGGCTTAATTCGCCTAATTTCAGAAATTACATTTGTATCCAATAAGTACATTATTAGTCAATATTAAAGGTTAACAATAGGCCTACGTTTAGCTTTTCCTCTTTGAGGAATTTCTAAATCTAAAGGCCCAGCGGGAGATAATAAAAGCGACTTCAGAGTCGGGCGAGCATTACTTTTCAGTTGATTCCATACGGAAATCGGAATAAGAACCGCCTCTTCAGCACCACGACGAGTCACAATTTGAGGACCTTCACTCAAACAAGCATTTAAGAACTCGCTAAACCTTGCTTTTGCGTCCTGAACTTGCCAATTATTTTTCATTGCCAACCCCTTTTCATAGTCAAATGACTAGTCAGATAACTAGTCAGATAACTAGTCATCATACAGGATATTTAAATCTTCTTCAAATCAATCAAAATCTGACGGGTCATCATGGTTTGATCTTGAAGGTGCAGACCCAGAATGAAGCGCGTTAAGGATTTACTTTGGCTTAAGGTATCCATATCACTGTAGTCCTGAGCGTTCATAAGACGCAGATGCTTACCGGTCAGCACTGGCCAATGGCCAGGGTCATCCGCTTGTAGTTTTCTGATACCGCGTTCAGGCTGATAGATGTAGTGCTCATCATCTTCAAAACCATCATGACTATCAATGCAGCGATCAAGGGCAGCAGCAAAGCCAGTTTCTTTTAAAAGAGTGATTTCGAAAGGTCTAAGAATGGGCTCAAGATCCTTGGGATCTTGACCTAGCAAGTGCACAGTTTTTGAGTACTCATCGTAGAGATCCTCATGAGAATCCTCACGAGCTGTAAATTTGACTAACAGTTCATTCAGGTAAAAGCCACACAACAAAGCATCACCTACCAAAGGTGGCACACCACCTAACCACTCTGCTTTGGTCATAGTTCTTAGTTCGCTTTTACCACTCCAAGAAACTGCTAAAGGTTGGAATCTTTGCAATACAG
>CAMDUR010000025.1 GCA_945879115.1 Polynucleobacter meluiroseus | reverse complement strand
TTGTCTTTGTATTGATAAATGGTCATCTTGAACTCCTCGGTTTTTTAAGTTTATGAGCGGAGGTAAAAATTATCTTAGGCATGAGGTTTCCAACGAATGGAGTAGGACGCAATGAGAACCTCGAATAGCAGTGCAATCAATGCGAATATGAATGAAGCGATACCACTCACAAAGGTATAAAGAACAAAATTAGAAATCAATAATTTACCTGATGATGTTTCTGCAAAGAATAGCTCCAAGATAGTTAAGCCAATTAAGATGGCGCAAAGTACCAAGAAAATCATTGAGATATTAATGAAGCGTCCTCTCTTCATGATGTTCTTTAATTCTTCCTGGTAATCCTGTTTTGCTGAATCCGTCAGAGATGCTTGTGACATCTCTTTATGGATGACCCGCGCACGATCGATGACTCGAGCTAGACGCTGAGTCAGTGCGCCGATCATGCCAGCAACTGCAGTTAATAAAAAAACAGGGGCAATTGCTAATTGGATACTGTCGCTTAATGTACCGGGATTCATCATGAATAAACTTTATATTTAAGTAAAAAAAGTGCAAACAAAAATGTCCTATTTACCATGGTAACTCTTCACCATCGTAAGCAAAAAATCCACCGGACTGTTCAGCCTTGAGTCCATCTAGAGTTTTTAAAATTTCTTGACTGGCAATACCAGCATCTCTTGCTTTAGATCCTGCACCGCCAGCAAATGGTTTTGATAATGCAGAAATGACGGTTCCAGGATGAATCGACACAACTAAGGCTTCTGGCTTTTGACGCTTTAGTTCAATGGCGGCTGTTTTGATCAACATATTTAGTGCCGCTTTAGATGCTCTGTATGAATACCAACCCCCTAAACGGTTGTCACCAATACTTCCAACTTTCGCTGAAATAAAACCCATCAATCCATTAGTTGTTAACAATGGTAAAAAGTACTTAAGTAATAAAGCCGGTCCCAAAGTATTAATAGCAAATGTCTCTTGTAGAACATTCATATCAATATCTGCCAAACGCTTCTCTGGCATTAAGTTTTCGCCGTGCAAAATACCAGTGGAAACTAGAATCAGATCGAAAGGACCTTCCAATTGCAAAGTCATGGCGGCGAAAGCTATCGATGATTCATCTTTCAGATCAATCGTCAAACCAAATTCATTAGGCTCACTGCGAGATAATTGAACAACCTTTTCACATTGATCATCACCCTCTAAATCTTTAACGAAACCAGCCCCAATAGATCCAGTTGCGCCAATCACTAAAGCTTTGTAGTTTTTATTAAAGCGTTTCATCAATATCTTAGAATGTTCCCGGATATAAGATTTCTTTTGTAACATTTTGAATATCACGATGACCTGTTAATGCCATCGTGATATCTAATTCTTTATGGATAATTTCAAGACACTTGGTCACTCCAGCTTCTCCCATAGCGCCTAAGCCATGCAAGAAAGGTCGACCAATCAATGTTCCTTTGGCGCCAAGAGCCCAGGCTTTTAAAACATCTTGGCCTGAACGAATACCACCATCCATCCATACTTCAATATCACGACCCACAGCATCAACAATGCCTGGCAATGCATGAATGCTAGATACCGCACCATCTAATTGGCGACCGCCATGATTAGAAACAATCAATGCATCAGCACCTGATTTAACCGCTAGTCTTGCATCGCCCTCATCCATGATGCCTTTGATGATGAGCTTGCCACCCCATAAGTCTTTGATCCACTGAACGTCATCCCAGCTCAGAGCCGGATCGAACTGCTCGGCAGTCCAAGAAGATAGTGAAGACATATCACCCACACCAGAGGCATGACCCACAATATTTCTGAAAGTTCTTCGCTGCGTCCCTAACATGCCCAAGCACCAACTTGGCTTCGTCATCATATTAATAATGTTCGGAATAGTTAGCTTCGGGGGAGCTGTCAAACCATTTTTAATATCTTTATGACGCTGGCCTAAGATTTGCAGATCTAGAGTTAATATCAAAGCTGAACATTTAGCAGCTTTAGCACGTTGAATCAAACGCTCAATAAAGCCACGATCTTTCATGACATACAACTGAAACCAGAAAGGCGCAGTGGTGTTTTCTGCCACATCTTCAATTGAACAAATACTCATAGTCGATAGACAGAATGGCACACCAAACTTTTCAGCAGCTTTCGCAGCCAAAATTTCGCCATCAGCATGTTGCATACCTGTTAAACCGGTTGGCGCTAGTCCAACTGGCATAAATACTTCCTGACCTACCATTTTAGTTTTGGTGGTTCGGTTTTCCATATTGACCGCTACTTTTTGACGTAGCTTGATTTTTTGGAAATCCGTTTCATTGGAGCGATACGTTGATTCAGTCCAAGAACCAGAATCTGCATAGTCGTAAAACATCTTTGGTGTACGTTTTTTATGTAAGACTCTTAAGTCTTCAATATTGGTGATGACTGGCATTTTCTTCTCCTTGGGCAACCAAAGTCCAACAAGCTTTTATCGATCTATCCAAGAGCCTGTAAAATCTTTAATTATTGTTATCTTTACCCATTATATGTATACCTGATCAGCATGGCAAAACCCATAACTTTAGAGAAAATCTTATTTAGCCAAGGCTTTGGCACCCGTCGCTACTGCAGTGACCTGGTTTATGCTGAGTTAGTTAAAGTGAATGGTGTCTTGGCAGAGGATCCGGAAGAGAAGATATCGCCTGAAAGTCTTGTTTTAAGTGTAGATGGCCATGATTGGGAATTCCATGAAAAGGCCTATATTGCCTTCAACAAGCCCTCTGGCTACGAATGCTCCCATAAAACCAGTCATCACCCTAGTATTTATGGCTTATTGCCACAGCCTCTAGTAGAGCGTGGCATCCAATGTGTCGGTCGACTCGATTACGACACTACCGGCTTGATCCTGATGTCAGATGATGGTCAATTTATACATAAAATGACCACCCCGAAAAAGAATATTGGAAAAATCTATCAAATGACTTGCGCTGAAGACCTCAGCTCACAACAAATTGATCATCTTTTAAGTGGCGTTGTGTTGGATGATGATCCCGCCCCCTGCTTTGCAAAAGCATGCGAAAAGCTTGATGATCGTGTTTTAGCGATGACAATTGTTGAGGGTCGCTACCACCAAGTGAAACGCATGATGGCAGCTGTTGGCAATCATGTGGCAACTTTGCATCGAACTACGATTGGTCAATACGTCATACCTACTGACTTAGCCGAGGGAGAATGGCGCTGGCTTTATCCAGAAGATATTACTCAACTGGGTAAAAGTATTGATAGTTAAAAAATCTGGTGTGTTTACTTCACCAATTCAAGTGCCGCTTTAAAGTCTGGATGCTCACAAGTTCTGATTAATTCAAAAATAGCCATCTCAGTTGTGACTAATTCCGCACCATTACCCGCCAAGCGATCAAAAGCTGCATCACGACTAGCTTCTGTTCTAGAGCTACATGCATCAGTAACAACCCAAACATCAAACTCTTCTTCTAACAACCCCAAGGCTGTTTGCAATAAACAGACATGCGCCTCACAACCAGCAATTAACACTGTATTGCGATCTTCTTGGCCTTCTTGCTTGCGCTGAATGTGCTTTGGCAAGCTTCGTGCGTTACCCATAGGTTTAGCCGGTGCTCTGAGCAACTCGATCAAACCATCATCACAAGCACTAAAGTGCATTTTTGAGAGTGTGTTCTGGCAATAAGCTTTCAGTGTGGAGTCGTTAGGTCCTAGTTTTTCAGGATTTTGCTCTGTTCCAAATATTGGCAGATTGAATATCTTAGCTACCTTGGCTAAACGAATAGCATTGACCAAAGCCTGGTCGCCTTGATGAATTACAGGCATTAACTTAGCTTGATAATCAACCAAAACTAATTGGGTATCTTCTGCTGAAAGGAGGATGGACATAGCTTATATTCTCTTAAATGATGATGTATGTTATTTTCGTCTAAATACTAAATATAGGAGTAATTATTTTGATGCTTGCATTTTTAATCATCATACCTTTGGTTGCATTTAGCTTTTATATTTACGCCATCAAGAAAACATTAGCTGCCATTGATCCTTCTTGCCGGACACAAAGGCCAGTGATGGCATGGTTGCTACTCATTCCTATTTTTAATGTGATTTGGTTCTTCTTTTTACTTCAAGCTATTCGACAAGGCTTTGATAACATGTTTCAAAAGAATTTATTATCCAAGCCGATTGATTCTGGGTATCACTACGGAATTGCTATGGGCAGCTGCTGGGCCGCATCATTTATACCTGGGGTATTTTTTATTGCAGTTTTGCCCATGTTTGTCTTTTCAATACTACATTGGACAAAGCTTAGTAATGCTCGAGATCAAATTACTAAAGATGTTTCAGGCATTCAAAACTAAAGCTTAAGGTTTATTAAGGTAAATTTGTGCAGTTAACTTGCCCGCAAAGGTCATCTCTAACTGAACCCCATCATTACCTTTGTATATATTGACGCCATCTTGCTGTTCTGGATTAGTCTTCTCAACAACCATCAGATCTTTAGGCCAATCTACTCGCAATTTTGCTGTCATTGGTAAATAGCCATCAAAGTATTGCCTCATTAAAGGCCCAGCATTTAGCTTGAATTGATTACTCGACAAACGATCTAAAGCTTTTGATTCAATATCGATACAGATAGAAGCTCCACGCTCAACATCAACCAGTGTGACACGGTTATCTTTGACTTCAGCGGCTGACATCATTTCAAGACTCTTAATCGATATTTTTCTAATTCTGTTTTCATTGAACACAATCACTACCTTACGAATTGGGTCTAGCTGGTAATGGCAGGTAGCAATGGTGACTACTCCCGATGTTAAGCTTGCCTCTGTAATCATGACTCGTGATGAATAGTTATAAGCACCCGGATCAGGGCGCTCTTTTAAGAACTTAATTTGACCTTCATTAGCAATATCAGAAAATTCTAAAGCGTGAGCTGGGTTGATCAAAGTCAGAAAAAGTAGGCTGACGGATAAAATGGTTTTCATAGATTGATTTTGTTAGAGTACTGATGAGCTTTTTCAAGCCAAGCGCCCAATGCCTGGGCTAAATCTTTCTTGCTAAAAGAACAACTCTCTTCTGTGAACAAAGAAGATGATTCAATCCTTGATAAAACTTGCTCTAGGGCATCCTGATACTTTTGGGGCAATTGCCATTCTTCGCATAATGACCTGAAACTTTCAATGAGCACAGAGCTGTCCTGCTGACCTGTCAACCAAGCTTGTAATTGATCTTTGTAGATCTCTGATTGCGTCATGAAGTCCTCTGATTTGATAGGGTGGAGCTATCCAAGTACTCTTGATGAAGAAGACTCATTAAATCTTTGACAGGCATAGCACGAGACTTTGCAAAAGCTTGACCTACCCATAAGCTTTGATAGTCAGACTGATCGCTCTCGACTGCCCAACGCCTCATTGAGGCAGTCATCGTATTTTGGATCGGGAAAGGTAAAACCGTTTTATCTTTCATCTGTTCAATAAATTGATTATTTAAACCTTGCGCCCAACGCCCTGAAAAAGATTTTGTAAAAACTGCTTTTTCCTCATGGTGATTGAGAATCAGACGTTTATGAGCGGGGCTTGCACCTGACTCGTTGGCTACTAAAAAAGCAGTGCCCATTTGAGCAGCAACTGCACCCCATTGCATCACCCGACTGACTTCTTGACCATTCATAATCCCACCCGCTGCAATCAATGGCAAAGAGATATGCTCTTTTAATTCAAGCAACAAATCTTTTAATGATTTCTTTTGATCAATTGAGTTGCTCTGATCCAGTTTAAAAGTACCGCGATGTCCTCCTGCTTCTATCCCCTGCACCACAATGAAGTCAGCGCCAATACCTTGGATTTGCAACGATTCATCTAAGGATGTCGCTGTTATACCAACGGTAATACCTAAAGAATGAGCCTTTTCAATCACACCATGACTAGGCAAACCAAAATGAAAGCTCAGCACATCAGGACGCTCAATCCAAATTGGCTCCAACATAGCTTCCATATTTGGAATAAAAGGTTGTTTTGGAAATTCAGCAGAAATACCCAGGGGGCTTAAAACCTCATTCAGATCTTTAAGAGCTGCATCGCAATCAGCTGACGTTGGCAAAACAGGATCTTCGAATATAAAAAAATTGGCGTGCATCCTAGATTGAGGTACGGCATTCATCAAGGACTTTGCTGCTTGAATATCTGCCTGAATCTTTTCAGGAGTGGAGTAGGCAAATCCAAAGCTGCCAAGGCCACCAGCGTTAGATACTCCGGCTACCAGCTCAGGTGAATTAATACCTCCCGCCATAGGGGCTTGAATAATGGGTATTGAGAGATCGGAAAATTGAAACATATCTAAGGATAACCGCTTCAGTATATTTTTTCAGCGAGGTTTTTATGGCGTTATAAAGAATAAAGGCTTCCCTAGGGAAGCCTTTATTGATGATGCTAAATCTAAAATTTAAATCAATTTAGGCCTTAACAGTATCAGCTACGTCACTGAAATCTTTGATTTGGTCAAAGTTCATATATTTGTAGATCTCAGCACTGCTAGTTTTGAGGACTCCAATATCAGCCATGTACTCTTCTTTTGTTGGGATTTTTCCTAACTTAGAACAAATAGCTGCCAACTCCGCTGAACCAAGATAAACAAAACTGTTTTTACCTAAGCGGTTCGGGAAGTTTCGAGTTGAGGTTGACATAACAGTAGCGCCCTCACGAACTTGAGCTTGGTTGCCCATACATAGTGAGCAACCAGGCATCTCCATACGAGCACCAGCACTACCTAGAACGCCATAGTGACCCTCTTCAGTCAACTGCTTAGCATCCATCTTAGTTGGAGGTGCTACCCATAACTTAACGGGGATATCACGCTTACCTTCTAAAAGCTTGGAAGCTGCGCGGAAGTGGCCAATATTAGTCATACAAGAACCAATAAAGACTTCATCAATCTTCACACCAGAAACTTCAGACATTGTCTTCACATCATCTGGGTCATTAGGACAAGCAACAATTGGTTCATGAACATCAGCTAAGTCAATATCAATCACTGCGGCGTACTCGGCATCAGCATCACCTTTTAATAGTTCAGGTTTTGCTAACCATGCTTCCATGGCCTGTATGCGACGAACTAAAGTACGTGCATCTGAGTAACCATTAGCAATCATCCACTTCATAAGAGTGATGTTACTGGTCATGTATTCAATAATTGGCTCTTTGTTTAAGTGAACAGTACAACCTGCTGCTGAGCGCTCAGCAGACGCATCTGACAACTCAAAAGCTTGCTCTACTTTTAGCTCAGGTAGACCTTCAATCTCAAGGATTCGGCCAGAGAATATATTTTTCTTACCCTTCTTCTCAACAGTCAATAAACCTTGCTTGATAGCGTACAAAGGAATGGCATTGACCAAGTCACGCAAAGTGACGCCGGGCTGTAACTTTCCCTTGAATCTAACTAATACAGACTCAGGCATATCTAAAGGCATCACACCAGTAGCAGCAGCAAAAGCTACCAAGCCGGAACCTGCAGGGAATGAAATACCAATCGGGAAACGTGTATGAGAATCACCCCCTGTACCAACCGTATCAGGCAACAATAGACGGTTTAACCATGAGTGAATCACACCATCACCTGGACGCAATGAAACACCACCTCGAGTACTAATAAAGTCAGGCAACTCATGGTGCATCTTCACATCCACTGGTTTTGGATAAGCAGCTGTATGACAGAATGATTGCATCACCATATCTGATGAGAAACCTAAACATGCTAAATCTTTTAACTCATCACGGGTCATAGGACCTGTTGTATCTTGAGAACCAACAGTCGTCATCTTTGGCTCACAATAAGTGCCAGGGCGAACACCCTGACCTTCAGGCAAACCACAGGCACGACCAACCATCTTCTGTGCCAATGAGAAACCTTTACCGGAATTAACCGGATTAGTTGGCAAGCGGAATAAGGTTGAAACAGGCAAACCGAGGGCTTCACGTGCTTTGGTTGTTAGACCACGGCCAATGATCAACGGAATACGGCCACCGGCACGAACTTCATCGAACAAGACATCCGACTTCACCTTGAATTCTGCAATGACTTTGCCATCTTTTAATGCTTGACCTTCATAAGGACGCAATTCAATCACGTCACCCATGTTCATACTATTCACATCAAGCTCAATCGGTAAGGCACCAGCATCTTCCATCGTGTTGTAGAAAATCGGAGCAATCTTGCTTCCTAAACAAACACCACCAAAGCGCTTGTTTGGAACATATGGAATGTCTTGACCCGTGAACCAAAGAACAGAGTTAGTAGCAGACTTACGTGATGAACCCGTACCAACGACGTCACCAACATAAGCTACCAAGTTACCCTTCGCTTGCAAGGTAGCCAACTGTTTGATTGGCCCAATTTTTCCGACTTCTTGAGGCTCAATGCCTTCGCGAGGATTTTTAAGCATGGCTAATGCATGCAATGGAATATCTGGACGACTCCATGCATCTGGTGCTGGAGAAAGGTCATCTGTATTCGTTTCACCGGTTACTTTGAATACCGTCAATGTGAGACTCTTAGGAACTTCTGGGCGGCTTGTAAACCATTCGGCATCTGCCCAACTCTGCATGACAGCTTTGGCGTTAGCATTGCCCTTGTCAGCCAATTCTTTAACGTCATGGAATTGGTCAAACATCAACAATGTCTTTTTAAGACCTTCAGCTGCAATGCCACCAACAGTCGCATCACCCAATAAATCGATTAAAGGTGAAATGTTGTAACCACCCAGCATCGTGCCTAGTAGTTGAGTCGCTGTTTCACGGCTAATTAATGGGGTTTTCTCTTTACCCAAAGATACGGCTGCAAGGTAAGAAGCTTTTACTTTGGCAGCATCATCAACACCGGCAGGAACACGGTAAGTGATTAATTCAACTAAAGTTGCTTCTTCACCCTTTGGTGGGTTTTTAAGTAATTCGATTAACTCACTTGTCTGCTTTGCAGACAATGGTAGCGGTGGAATACCCAGCGCAGCGCGTTCGGCAACATGATCACGGTAGGCTTTCAACATGGTCTTTTCCCTCTCTTTAAATACAAATAAATCGTTTGGTAGCTCAAGACTTATATCTTATATAAGACTTGAAAAAGTGGCAAGCTAGATAATGACTATTCGTCTAAATTAATGTAAATTTCACCTGAAAACCTGACAAAAGTTGAATAAATAAAAATAGCATTTAAATCAATGATGTAAAGTATCGTCTTATGAAGAAAACCGACCTATACAAGAATAAGGGATTAGCAGTTGCTGCTGAACTTAAGAATTCAGCCCCTAAACCCAAGGGAAATGCCAAAAACGGCCCTGAAAATGGGAAAAAGCTGAATCCCCTGCTCGCTTCCTTACTTAAGAAGCCTGAATAAACCAATTTTTAGGTCTTTTTAGGGCCTTATTAAATCTTCAACATCGCCTTAAGCTCTGCAGGCCAAGACGCAGCTTTTTGTGCTTTGACGTCCACCCATACAATCGTGGCGCCAGATGTGGCGTAAATGGTATCTGGATCTTTTGTTAATGACATGACATTAAAAGTATCCAGCGCAACTCTAGTTGGATTGGCAATGTAGGTTCTAATCAACAAATCTGCTGGATATTCAATTTGCTTGATGAAATTACAAAAAGCATTAGAGACGACAAGACCCTGTTCCTTTTGGGAAAAAGATAAACCAAGGCTATCTAACCAATTGATACGAGCCTGTTCGATATATCTGAAATAAACCGCATTATTCACATGCCCAAATGCATCCATGTCACCCCAACGTATCGGAATGATGGATTCATGAACGAACTTTTTTTCTTCTGGGATAGGGATACGCATTTTAAAGTCCAGTTAGTGATCTATGATGAGATCTTAAACACTTGCCTTATCAATTTTGAACCACGCAGCATACATGGCTGGTAAAGCTAAAAGCGTTAAGGCGGTTGCAACAATCAGGCCACCCATAATAGCAATGGCCATAGGACCCCAGAAAACACTTCTTGAAAGCGGGATCATTGCAAGAACAGCTGCAGCTGCAGTGAGGATGATCGGTCTATAACGTGTCACGCACGCATGAATGATGGCATCTCTAGCAGCCAAACCTGCAGCGCGCCCCTGCTCAATTTGGTCAATCAAAATGACTGAGTTACGCATGATCATGCCTAAGAGCGCAATGAATCCTAACAACGCAACAAAGCCAAATGGTTTGTTAAACAGGAGCAAAGTTAAAGCTACTCCTGAGATACCAAGAGGTGCTGTCAAAATAACTAAGAATGCTCGAGAGCTACTCTTTAACTGAAATACCAATAATGTAAATGTAATAAAGAGCATGATGGGCATACCAGCATTAATCGAAGCCTGTCCACGAGAACTTTCTTCAACTGAACCACCAATGGAAACGCGATAACCAGGTGGCAGCTCTTTGATCAATGGTTGAAACTCTTTCATCAGAGCATCAGTTGCTGTAGGACCTTGAATGCCTGGCTTCACGTCAGCCTGAACTGTTAAAGCGTACTCTCTATTTTCACGCCACAAAGTGGCCGGCTCCCAAACAACCTTCACTTGAGCGATGCGACCTAAAGGAATGGCCTGACCGTTAATAGTGGCCAGCATCGTGTCATTCAAATCACTGACTTGATCTCTCTCAGATTTTGGTAAACGCAAGATAATAGGTGCCAGTAAATCACCCTCACGATATTGCCCTACTGTGACCCCACCAAAATGGCTGGATAAGGTTTGAGCAATTACTTGAGGAGGAATACCTAACTCACGAGCTTTAGCAGCATCAACTTCTATCTTGGCTACTGGTTGATTCTGATTCCAGTTATCGGTTACGCCATAAACTAAATCTGACTGGCGCATTTGATTTAAAAATTTATCAGCCACTAGTCTTAACTTAGCAGGATCATCACCAGTCACGCGAAACTCAACTGGATAAGTCACAGGTGGGCCATTGGGTAATAACTTGACACGCAACCTAGCTTCAGGAGCAACATCCTCTAACAATCTTGGCAACTCTCGATTTAATCGATCACGTTCTTTCGTTTCCGCAATGATGATGATTTGAGAAGCATTTGATCTTGGGAAAATAATATCTAGCGGTAAGAAGAATCGAGGCGCGCCATTACCAATCCAGGTAGTCACTGACTGAACACCCTTTTGCTCCAAAATTTTGGCTTCAATTTTTTTTGCTGCCCGCTCAGTTGCTTCAAAACTTGCCCCCTCAGTTAAGAAAACATCAACCAAAATTTCTGGTCTTGATGAATCAGGGAAGAACTGTTGCTGTACAACACCCATACCTAATATGCCCAAAACAAAACTTGCTACTGTGGCAGCAATAGCTTTTCGATTGTTATCAATACACCATGCAACAAGCTTTTTAAAACGTTGATAAAAAGGCGTGTCATAGTGCTCATGCTCTTCTCCCTCAGGAATGGCATGTGCTGGCTTTTTCAGCAATAAGAAACCCAAATACGGCACAAATAAAACAGATACAAACCAAGAAATAATTAATGCCGCTGCTGTTACAGCAAAAATGGCAAAGGTGTACTCCCCCACAGCAGACTGAGCAATACCAATCGGCAAGAACCCTACGGCTGTAATTAAGGTGCCCGTTAACATCGGCATCGCTGTCAGACGATAAGCAGCAGTAACAGCGCTGACACGGTCATAGCCCTCTTCTAACTTACGAACCATCATCTCAACCACGATGATGGCGTCATCAACTAACAATCCTAGTGCGATGATCAAAGACCCTAGAGAGATCTTATGTAACCCAACTCCCGACAAATGCATCACTAAAAATGTAACAGCCATGACCAAAGGAATGCTGATGGCAACAACTAAACCCGGTCTTGGGTCAATGCGCCATGGATGACGATGCAAACCCAAAGCTAACAAACTGACAGCAAGCACAATGATGAGAGCTTCAAATAAGGTCGTTAAGAACTCTCTCACAGAACCAGCAACCACTTTGGGTTGATCTTGAATAAGAGATAAAGTGACCCCTGCTGGCAAATCCTTCTCTATTGCTTCACTTATTTGATCAAGTGATCGACCCAATTGGACAATATCCCCACCTCGAGCCATGGAGATACCAAGCGCCACTAACTCTTCACCCTGGAATCTCACTTTACTGAACGAAGGGTCAACAATACCTCTTCGAACCTCAGCAATATCTCCCAAACGAACAGATGCTCCAGTTGGCGATCTCAAAGGCATAGCTTTGATGTCATCAACATTTTCGAAAGGCCCGCCCACTCGAATAGGCATTGAAAATGATTTGGTTTCGACATTGCCACCTGTTTCAATAGCATTCTGCTGATTAAGCTGCTGTGCAATAGTAGCCGGCGTTAAATAGTATTGCGCCATTTTTTTGCGAGAAAGCTCCACGTACACTTGCTCTTCTTGCAAACCGTAAATATTGACCTTACCTACGTCTTTCACTTGTAACAAGCGCTGTCTAACCATGGTCGTGAAATCTCGGACTTCAGATGCCGAGTAACCTTTAGCTGACATGGCATAAATCACACCATAAGTATCACCAAAGTCATCATCAAAATAAGGTCCATTAATACCAATCGGTAAATAGGATTTCGAATCTGCTACCTTTTTTCTGACGGTATAAAAAAGGTTAGGAATATCTTTTGAGGGGGTACTGTCTTTGACAAAGAAAATAATCATAGACTCGCCCGGATGCGAGAAGCTGCGTATCTTGTCAATACAAGGAACCTCTTGCAAGGTTCTTTCTATTTTATTAGTGACTTGATCTGCTACTTGAACTGCAGTTGCACCAGGCCAGTTGGTTTTAATGACCATTGCCCTGAAAGTAAAAGGAGGATCCTCATCTTGGCCCAACTGAAAGTACGAGCCAACACCTAAAACCAACAACGCAATCATCATATAGCGCGTGATGGCTTGGTTCTCAATGGCCCATTTAGAAAGGTTGAAGCGATCCTGCTGATTAGAACTCATTAGGGAGCCTTAGTGATCAGCGCGACTCTCACTTTTTGACCCGCTGTTAATGCATGCCATCCGGCTGCAACAACAATATCGCCTTGAGTAAGACCTCCAGTAACAACTGCTTTGGATTCGTCAACAGAACTGATCGTTAGCTTAACCAGCTCAATAACACCCAACTCTTTTGAGCCCTCATTCAACTTCACGCGGAATACGGATGCACCATCACTATGAATCGATTCACTAGGTATGGTGATAGCTGCTGATTTGGTTACCTGAAGAGTTTGAGTTCGAGTCTGAGTTGCTAATTTAATATGGACGACGACTTGCTGGGCAGATAATTGTTGCCCATTCTGAAAACTAATTTTGGTAACAGATCCAGGTTCAATTGCTCTTAGAGTTACAAAGCCTAATTGCTCCATAGATTGCTCAAACTTGGCACGAGCGAGCTCTACAGCAGAAATCCGTTTTTCAAACTCAGAGGAGGAGATAAAGTTCTTCTGGCGAAGCTCTGTATATCTTTTGAAGTCAGATTCAGCAGATGAGATCTCAGCACGGACTGCGCGATAACTGGTTAAAGCAGAAGATTCAGACATAGACATACTGCTGGGCATCAAGCGTCCAATTGACTGGCCTGCAATGACAGTTGAACCCTGTTGAACCAAAACCTCAATCACCTTACCGCTGGCATCAAAACTCAGCTCAGCCGGGTTATTGGCAATTTTCTTATCAAGACCCTCATGAGTTTGCAAGTTATTAGCATCTTGGCCAATCACAATAACCTTGACTAATCGAGGGGCAATCTCCTTGACACCATCATTGCCACAGGCACCTAAGGTGAGCAAAGAAATGGCTAATAGCAAGTAAGTGGCTGATTTAACGGTTTGATATGGACGCATGTTCTGATTTTAGTGCAAGCCCAACTCCCTTGCACGCCTTATTTTATCTGCTAATTCTTTTCTTTTTTCACGTAATGTGTACGATCCAACATAAATACTCTCATCAGCATGCTCAATCGTTACAAGATTATTTTTAGGATCTTTTGAAAGCTTCGTATCTTTTGAAAAAATGGGGGTTTTAACCCTCAGCCATAGCAGCGGCCATTGTTTTTCAATCTTCTTACTACCATTCACAATTTCAATCAGCATCATGCCATCTTGGATAGTAATTTTTTCATAATCAGTAGCGTGTCGCGAATAGATCAAGAGTGCAATCCCAAGCACTAATAATTCAATACAAGCGAAAGGAATGATCATCCAAGCACCTTGCCAATAAAAATAGCTGGCAATAACACTCGAGAATAAAACCATGGATAAATAGAATTGTCCAACCTGCTTCGGGGTAAATGAGCAATTGCGCTTTAACAACAAAACAGAGACGTTAGGCTGTACATTCAATTCTGAAAATCCTTAAAAAGACCTTAGCAAATTAAATAATATGCCGAAAGAAACAGATAAACCCAGTAGAAGACTCGTGATGGAGACTTCCAAGTGAGATTAAACCTGTTGAGCCAACATGTATAAATTAGTTGATCTCGCACCAGAGCGACAGAATGCCAAAACAGGTGCTGGCATCTCCTCTAATAGACGAGACATTTCTTGAGCTTGTTCAAGCGTGATCTGGCCACTGACCACAGGAAGAAAAGCATACTGCAGACCTAGGGCTTTTGCAGCAAATTCAATTTCAGCATTAAGAGCCTGACTGGGTCCACCTTCGCCATCCGGGCGATTGTTGATAATAGTTTTGTAACCCTGGCGCGCAATCTCAGCAACGTCTGCAGGCGTAATTTGGCCTAGCGTACCAAATTGATCAGTATGACAAGCGATTTGTAGTGGCATGCCACATCCTCCGGTATTTGAATAATAGTTTGAGTTATTAGATGCTAGGATTGGTTCACATGGTGGAGGCAACATTCTCCAGGATAAGTACTTCATTGCCACCACTGCACCAACACCAAATCCAACAAACGCAATAAATGAACTAATTGCTAAAGTTGAAATTCCAGTTAAACCTTGACCGATAGTACAACCCATCGCAGTCACGCCGCCAACACCCATCAAAATAGCACCGATGATGTGATTGCCGGTATCTTCAGCATCTCTAAAAGTCTCCCAATGAAAAGTTTTAGTCACGAGTGAATAAATCGTGGAACCTAAAACTAAGCCCCCTACTGATGCAATGCCCAAGGTAAGCTTTCTACTAACGTCACTATAAAAAGTTAACCATTCGATGACATAAGCGTAAGGAGCAACGTAGGTCAAACTCTCCATACGGCCAGTATTAGTTGCTATAAAAACTTCTTCTAAAGTATTAGGATCTTCAGTGACGTACCCAAGTACGCCAGAAATCCACCAAACGCCAAGAATTGCAAAACCAACACCGAAACCAGCTAATAAATTATTGAGGGTCCAGAAGTTTTTATTAGATAAAGCAAATACGGTCAGTGCCCCACCTAAAATAATACCCAAGACAAGTTGCGAGGAAGTCTTAGACATCCCTAAAGATGCAGACAAGATACTTGGCAAATCCTGAGTTGAACTTAGAGTAAGAAACACAGTGTCAGTTGTATTGACTCTTAAAACACCAAAGATACCTTTGAGCGTCATATAAGAAGATAAGCCGAGAACAATAAAAACAACAAAGGCTTTAAGGCTTCCAGAACCCATTCTGATGAGAGTTTTACTACCGCAACCTGATGCTAAAACCATGCCAAAGCCAAACAGTATGCTACCAACAATAGTTGATAACCAAGTTAAACGACTACCTGTATAAATAGATTTTGCGGGATCAATCATGCCGCTAGAACTCATCAAAGCAACGCCAATCACGGCCACGCCGATAGCCAGAAGCCATTGGCGCATCCGAGTCCACTCACCCATGATCATGATGTCAGTAAACGCGCCCATCGTACAAAAGCGAGTTTTCTGTAAAACAACTCCAAGCAGGAGAGTTACAAGAAATGTACCCCAAAGCACATTTTGTGAAATAGCATTTAAATCAATATCGGGCATGGCGGTCAAAAGAGCTCAAAAGCGCTCGTAAACATATCAATCACCTATTTTATGGCATTTTTGACTTAATACCCGATTTCTGACCTGCAGAATTGTTTAAGCGCCGTAGCCTGGATTACCTTTGATACCTTTAATGTTTGGCATATTGAGTGTTTTTGCCTTGACTGTTTTGATGTCACGCAAGTATTTGGACATCAAATCCCAAATCGGCTCACCGCCAACTGCTTTGGCTTCTTCAGCAACAGGAGCCCAACCAGCCACTTTGTAGGTCTTATTAGGGTCAATCTTTTTGCCATTTAACATCATGTTACTGATGCGCTTCTCGGCCTTGCCCAATGGATCGATGTCATATTGCAAGCCACCGACACGAACCATATCGCCACCTTGTTGGTAGTAAGGGTCCGGATTGAATAAGTTATCAGCAATATCTTCTAAGACTGTTTTGATCATATCGCCCTTCATCATGGTCACAGTGGTCCATGGATAGGTAATGGCGGTTTGATCTAGCACGTGTTCCATGGTGATCGCTTGACCCGGTAGCAAAGATGTACCCCAACGGAAACCTGGTGAGAAAGCAATTTCAGCATTTTTAACAGCCATCAAACCATCCAGAATCAATTGGTCAAAGCTGCCATTAAAGTTACCGCGGCGATATAACAAGCCCTCAGTCACAGCCAACTTTTCACCCAATTTAGTTTCATAGGGTGCGCGAACGCGATCAATCAACTTATTCATCGCTGGGTCAGCCGGAATCATTTCAGAAAACACCGGCAATAATTTGTAACGGAAATCAGTAATCTTGCCCGCATTCACCTTGAAATCTAAAACACCTAAATACTTACCGTTAGATCCTGCATTGGTAACAAGAGTCACACCACTAGCATTTTTGACTTTGACAGGTGTTGGTACGCCGTCATGAGTATGACCACCCATAATGGCATCGATACCAGTCACACGACTAGCCATTTTTAAATCAACGTCCATACCATTGTGAGAGAGCAACACCACAACCTTAGCACCCTTAGCACGAACTTCATTCACCATCTTTTGCATGTTGTCTTCTTGAATACCAAAAGTCCAATTAGCAACCATATAACGTGGATTAGCAATCGGCGTGTATGGGAAAGCCTGTCCGATCACAGCGACCTTGACTCCATTCATTTCACGAATTACGTACGGATCAAATACCTGATCACCAAAGTCATTAGTCTTGATGTTTTGGGCTAAGAATGAAACTTTATTTTTAAAGTCTTTTTCAATAATCTCTTTAACTCGATCTTCACCCAAGGTCATTTCCCAGTGAGCCGTCATGATGTCAACTTCAAGAGCGAGACAAGCATCAACCATGTCTTGGCCATTGGTCCATAAAGCAGTTCCTGAGCCCTGCCATGTATCACCGCCGTCCAATAACAATGAACCTGGACGGCTTGCTTTGATTTTTTTAACTAAAGTAGCTAAGTGAGCAAAGCCACCAACCTTACCGTAAGTAGCTGCCGCTTTTTCAAAATCTAAATAGGTAAACGCATGAGCTTCACGAGTGCCTGGCTTAATATTGTGCGCTTTTAATAAATGCTCACCAACCAAGTGAGGTGTTTTACCAAATTGAGTACCAAAGCCTAAATTAACATCGGGCTCACGAAAATAAATAGGTTTTAACTGAGCATGACAGTCAGTGAAATGTAAAAAGCTGACATTGCCAAACTTAGGCAAATCATAAAATTTATTAGCCGCTACTTGAGCACTGGCGTGATCAGAGGCTAAAGACATTCCTCCAGCAGATGCAACGGCCAAAACTTGTAAAAACTCTCTACGATTCATTGCCATAAAAACCTTTTTGATAAATAAAAAGCCGCATTACCTTAGAGATAAAGCGGCCTTACTACAATTTTCAATTACTGATTAACAGGTGACTCTGGATCCATCAAAAGCGCCATCACATCACGCATTTGTTGTTCAGTTAACAACTTGTAATGACCCAAACGAGGCATGTTGCTGCATGCGTTATAAGCTTTTGAGTTGTAAATCTTGCCCCAGGTGTACTGAACGATTGCGTCTGAGTTACCACGAAGTTTGGCGTAGTTCCAAAGAGACGGTCCAATATTACCGTGAGAAATTTCTTTCTTATTAATCTGGTGACAGTTGTAACATCCGCCACCATTTGGAACGCCAGCCTTATCAGACCAGGTGGCGCCACGACCGCTTTGAGCAATCTTCTCGCCCTCTTTCCAATCACCTAAATACTTACCATCTGAAGGTGGCTTGATGGTTGCCATATTGGCTTTTTCGATAGCCTCACGTTTTTTAGGATCACCCTTACCAGAGATAGTCGCCAGACTTGAACAAAATATCTGAGTCTCATCTCTATCAAGACGATCCATTTTAGCAATGCCATTTTCCTTGAAACTTGC
>CAMDUR010000024.1 GCA_945879115.1 Polynucleobacter meluiroseus | reverse complement strand
ACATACACATAGCCAAACTTATTCTTGGAGTGAGCAAAGTTTTTCATCTTCACCCACCCTTTATTAACTAATGCTTTCATGCAATAGTTCACACCGCCTACGCTCACCCCTAGCCTTTCAGCCAATTCGCGCTGAGTGAGATCGGGGTTCTCTTGCAAGAGCTGCATAACCTTGTAACTGGTTTCTTCTTGGAGAGGTTTATTAGAACTATTCATGGAGATAAGAAATTAAGGACGCTACCGCCCTGCCGCACCAAATGAGTGAACATGACTCATTCTAGTACTTTGGAAAGGTTTGTTCAATGACTGAACAAAAGGTATTTGACTCAAATCCTAACTATCTGATTTAAATCAATAAAGTGATGGGGGTCAGGAATGCTAATTCCCGCTCTCGACGCCAGTGGGTGGCGTCTTTTAAATGGCTAGCCAGCGATAAGTCAAGCGGTAAGCCAACACGAACAAGCCAAAGGATATAACTAAAACGGGTAAGTTGTCAGTAAACACACAAGCCACAACCCCACATGCAACAACAGGCAACCAAATCAAAGGAGCCACCAAAGGATTTCTTAGATTCTGAGGTAGTAAATCATGAAAATGGACCCGAATCAACTTTACCTTAATCAATGTATGCAAATGCTCATCATCTGGTTGACCCGAAGATGCCTTTTTAAGAATGCGCCTGTACATACTGTATAAAGTCTCCACCACCGGATAGGCACAAATTAACAGGCTGACCCAAGGACTTACCTCAGGATTGCGCATCGGCAATAAGATCGCTATTTGACCCACCATAAAGCCCAAGAAATAAGCGCCACCATCTCCCATAAAAATCTTTCCAAAGGGATAATTCAGCACCATAAAACCAGCCGATACAGCTACTAACAAAATAAGTAAGTTGAATAATTCAGTATCTTGCGTGCCATATGCCACGTAAGAAAAAGCCAGTAAGATCAAAATTACTGTCCCGCTTGCCAAGCCATTAAAGCCATCTATGATGTTGATCGAGTTGGTCATGCCAGACACTGCAAATACTGTGAACACCATTCCAACTGGGGCCCAGGCCATCCATGAATCGATAAACGGTATATCTAGATGATTGAGGTAAGTACCAGACAAGGCTATGAATACAATTGGCCCTAATCCAGTGGCCACTAAACGAACGCTGATTGATATAGTCTTGAACAAATCCTCCAAAAAACCAAATAGGAACGGTATGAGGCCTGCCAAAAATAACAACTCAAAAGAGGATCCCAAGATAATGGGGTTCACCCATTCAATCACCAAAAGACCTAATAAAATCGCGACTCCACCAACGCGCGGCACTTTAGTTTGATGAAATTTTTGCACACCAGGCAAATTGTCTAAGCTCCATTTGCCATGCCAACTTAAAGTTAAAAGAATGAGCAAGCAAGCAAGCAAGGCACTTACAAAACCAATTAAACCTATGCTAAAGATATCTAATGACATCATAAAAATTGAATAACAACCTTTACTGTTGATTAATTCAAAAAGGTGATGAAGCCAGTGACTTCATTACCTTACAAAAATTATTTGGCCGACTTCCATTGCTGACGGAATAATTTATTTAATCCAGCTAACTTGTCGCGCGTCTCTGGATCCTCTTTTGCATTTTTCAGAGCTTGTCTCACAAAGACAAAAATCAACAATAAAAAGAATGTCGCCAAAGTGGTGATGATTGCAATCAAGGCCTTTTTAGGTGATGACTTGAGCTCAGGCACCTGTGCAGGATCAACCTGAACCACGAATGGATGGTCGCGTTTTTCATCCAGGCGTGCTGATTCAAATTCGCGAATCAAAGACTGGATAACACCCTCACGCACCGTGGGGCTTTGATAGGATTTTTGAGTCGCTTCTGTGATTTGTTGCTCCAACAACTCGCGCCGCGCTTTTGCCTCAGCCAAGGTCATGCGTCCAATCATGCGACTCAAAGAATCGACATAATCATTGGCCAAGTTCGCAGCAAATTTCGGATCATGATCATCCACCTCGATAGTGATCAAACCAGTTTTTTTATCTGAAATTAACTTGACCTTCTTTTTTAATACTTTACGGGTGTTCTCAAGATACTTTTCATCGTATCTCTCTTGCAATTTATATTTAACGATGAGCTGGTCTCGCAGAATATTGCTTTCCATATAAGCAATATATTGTTCGCCAGGACTCTTCACTGCACCAACCAAACCACCCAAGCCGCCCATCCCACCCAGACTCAAACCACCCAACTCAGACCGTAAAGCAGAGTTAGTAATTGAATTGGCCAAACTTGGTGGAATCATGGTGGTTTTGGCTGTAAAGGTGGGCGTGATCAAAAAAGAAATGCCCAACGCTAAAACGCCGGCACCCAAAGAACCTAAAACTAAGAGCTTGAGATTTTCAACAACGGTTGTTAGCAGGTCGAGTAGATTAATGGCATCTTCTTCAGATTCAACTAAAGAGTGTGATGCGTCTGGAAGTTGTGTCATGAAGTCTAACCTTGATTATTATTGTAAGACCTTGATCGCCGCAGCACCTAAGCCCAATTGATAAATGATGCTTGTCCAGTCTTTTAACTCTTTGGTGAAAGTTGTTTTTTGTAAATCTTCAGGGACAAAGATCGCATCACCAGGCATGACGTTGACTGATGAACTCAACCAACCTTTACTGGCCACTATAAATTGACCGTTGGCGCGCATCACGTAAGTACTGCGAGTATCGGCCCCACGGCCATATCCACCAGCCATACCGATGTAATCAGAAACAGATTGATCTGGGTCGTAAGCCAGCATTAATTGACCTCCTGAAATACTGCCCAACACAGCTACGCTGTTTGGCACTGTAGGAATAGTCAAAACATCGCCAGATTCTACGAGTACAGGGGGTAACTCTTTTGAGTTTGGATGAATACTTAAGGCTAAACGGCCATCGGCCTTGATCTCATCCAAAACGGCAATCAATGCCGCTCCTCGCTGTTGGGCACTTGCAGCTATAGCAACATCTTCTGTATTGGTTTGTTTGCGCAAACTATCAGCTGATAAATCTCGTTTGGCCTCACGTTTAAAGCGCTCTAGATTTTTTACTTGCGCTGCTTTGACGCTTACGCGACCTAAACGTGCTCCAAATAAATAAGCACTTGGAGAAAGTCCTCCAGCCGCCTTGATGGCATCTTGTAATGTGTTGCTTGGTTTTAAAGCATAGATGCCTGGCTTATTAACCTGGCCATCCACTTTCACCATGCGCAACTGTTTATCCACAGGTTGCTGAAGAGCTACTTCACTCAAGGCCAAATAGATATCGCCACCATCTAGTGCCTTACCCGCACTACTTTTGGCGTCTATCGCTTGAAAGCCTTGCTGACGAGTTCTTAGACCCATGTATTTGATGGTGTCAGTTTGAGCCCCAGAAACAAAACCTCCGGCATAGGTCATCAAGTCTTGAAGAGATTCACCTTTTTTAACTTCAAAAATAGAGGGCTTGTTCACAGAACCAGAAATCGCTACTTGTGCGCCTGCAGGACCCACATGAATCACATCTTCTGCTGTGACAGGACGATCTTGTGATTTATCACCTTTGAGCAATAAGTCATATAAGTCAAAAGTACTAAGAACTTTACCGGCCCGCTTGAGTTGAATATTCCTGAAGCTGCCTGCAGAGGATGGGCCACCCGCTGCCATTACTACGTTGATCAATGATGAAAGATTGTTGACTGTATAGGCACCAGGGCTCTGAGCATAACCAGTCACATACACACGAATACCGCGCAACTGCCCCATTGAAGCGGAGACATTAACACCAGAATAAGTTTTACCAATCGCTGCTTGCAACACTTTATTTAAGTTGGCATGTGACACACCTGTCAGAGTCACTGTGCCCACTTTAGGAATCGCTACTTGACCAGCACGATCCACAGTCAAACGTAAATCCGCATCTAAGCTTCCCCAAGTTCTAACAAACACCTCATCACCAGGGCCAATTAAATAGTCGCCCGGGATAGCTGCTGTGGCAGGTGGACTGAAAGTTTGATCGGCATCTTTGGCCAAATCTGCACCAAAACGCTTTAACTGCTCACCAACAGTCATTTCGACATATTGCTGAAATTCGCCCGGAGCCGATGCTGGCGTTGCCGTCGGTTTTGGGGATACATAGTTCTGAGGCACCTGACCGCTTGGATTATTTTTGATGGTGGTGACGGGCAAGGATTCCGTTGCATCTACAGCCTGCTGGAATAGGGCTTGCAAACCGCCTGGAACGTTTTGAGCGCTGGCTGAAGTAATACTCACAGCACAACATATAGCTAGAAGTATTGAACGTACCATTTTTTTAGATAAAAACAACATAATCACCACTTTCAAGCAATGGAGCTAATCGATTAGCCCTGGATCTATAACATCATGAAAATAACAACGCTTAACTCTATGTGTGATTCTAACAAAATTAAGAAGCACGCTACCGCACTTCAATTAATGGTCTTTTTGAGAACCGCCAACACAATTTTTTGATGAACCATTGCATCATGGTTGCCACCCTTAAAGCTAGCTAATAAAGATACTAAAAGCCATACAAAATGATTAATGGGCCTTTTTGAGATCTTTTAAGTCAAAAAACATGCTCTGCTCTTTACCCAAAATGCTCAGAAAAGCCATCGCTCGCTCTTCTCCAGTTTTCATTTGAACGATTTTTTGAAAGATGGCTACCCAACTTTTAAATGGGCCTGAGGTAATTTCTAGGGCGTCACCAGCTTCTAAAGCTGCTTTTTGAATGGAATTGGCCATTCTTTGCTGCAAATCGTCCATGTAAATATCTGGAACAACTGATAACTGATGGCCCTGCCTGAGCAACTGACTCACCCCTTGAGTAGATCGAATTGGCGACCAATCTTGTTGCTCGATATTCATGCGGACAAACAAATAACGTGAGAAAAATGGTTGTGAGACACTGACGATTCGACCCGCTTTGATCTTTTCAATTTGAATGGTTGGCAACCAAGCTTCAAAGCCTTGATTTTGGAGATGTTCAAGAACTTTCCTCTCTTGATGAGGTTTTGATTGAACAACACACCAAGCTAGTGACATAATTTACACTTTATAGATTTATTGTAAGTTTATAACACAACATTATTTCAATTACTTTCGCAAATGTTGATCCAAATCAATTACCTTTAATTGCACTATTTTAGAAACCACTCATGCGCTTACTCAAACTCTTACCAAAACTTATAGTAGCTCTGATTGGTATTAGTATTAGCATCAGCTCGCTATCAATAGCTCAAACAGAATTAAGAGCCTATGAGCTCCAAACCTCCTATGAAAGCTGGTCACTGCCTCAGGGTGAATCAATGGGGATGCAACGCTTTGGCTTCAGACAAAGCTTTGGTCCTCACTTCAATGCTGGGGTTGATGCTTTCACGGCGATTCAAGGTGAGCGTGGCGGTTTTATTACCCTAGGTGCCAGCGCTGGATTGGTTTACCCCCTGATGGGTCGCTTATCACTGGAATCTGATCTGCACATAGGGGCAGGGGGTGGCAGAGGCGGATATGAATTAGCAGGCGGCGGCTTATTGCTGCGCGAAAGCATTGGTCTGCGCTATCAATTACCATTGGGCAGTCTCAGCGTGGGTCTTAGTCGGGTTGATTTTCCAAACAACGGCGTGATTAAGAGTAATCAGATGTATGTGGGTTACAACTTGCCCTTCAATGCATTGATGCAAGCTGGTTATGAGCCCAAGGGTAAAGAATACCTCTCTGGTCTTGATTTAAAACTCTATGAGCCACGCCAGCATGAGTTCTCCATTCACTACCGAGAAATGACTGTCGGTAGTGGTATCACCACTGACAGTGGTGGGGTTCAAGAAGACTTTGGCGTGATGGGCGCTCAATGGCGTACGTATTTCACCCCAAACTGGTTTGGTCAAATTGAAAGTGCCGGAGCCATGCGCGGCAATAGTCGAGGCTATATGCACATCTTGGCAGGTGGTGGCTACCGATTACCTCTGACAGAATCTCTTTACATGAACACAGCGCTGATGGTAGGTGGCGGTGGCGGTGGCGCGGTTAATACAGGTGGCGGACTGCTGTGGGATACCAGTTTGAGTTTGCAGTATTTCTTGAATAAGCGTTGGTATGTGGATGTATCTGCTTCTCGCATATGGGCAGCATCAACCCCCTTTGAATCAAATAGCTATGGCTTTAAGCTTGGCTACCAATTGGGTAGTTTTGCCAATACCGATCGCAAGTCAACTGTGTTCAATCAAAACTTTGAAAGTCACCCACTGCGTTTTAGATTGGTGAATCAGACTTACACCAAGGCCTCTGAAAATTGGCGCAATCGACCCGATCAAAACGTGGATAACTTGGGTGTTCAAGTGGATTACTTTGTAGAACCATATTTTTATTTAACTGGGCAAGGTCTCGGAGCTCATACCGGCGATGCTGGTGCTTACATGACTGGCTTGCTCGGTGCAGGTCTTCGTCAAAAAACCACAAAAAATACCTTCATTGAACTTGAAGCCTTGACAGGTGCGGCGGGTGGCGGGGGACTTAATACCGGGTCAGGGATGGTTTACCAGGGCAATCTGAACTTTGGTTACCAATTGAATAAATCTCTGTCATTGATTGCTAGTTATGGCCAAATGAAAGCAACAAACGGTGATTTTCATGCGCATGTCTACGGCCTTTCTTTGGCCTATCAGTTGAATGCTCTCAGTGCACGCTCCATGACCATGCCTTTTTACCAGCCAAGTAAAGACTAGTTATCTAAATAAACTAGTAGCTTATTCGGTGCCAGGCAAAACCCCACAGATTAATTTGAAATAGAACGCTAAAAATAATTAACAAGAGACTAGACGAATGACTCAAATTCAGTGGACTAACTTCTTAAAAGTTTCAGCCACTAGATCATTTTCGCGATTGCTAGAGGACCCATCTGTATGATTGTTATCTAAAAACCATCCTGCAGTTTCTTGCGATTTTTCCAAAAGATATACCAATGATTGCAAAGCCTTGATATTCATTGGAACCTCAACCTTTTGCTTTGAAACTAATTGAAAGCTAACTTTTACCAGTCTACTATCTGATAAAACATTTATATTGGTAATTAATAATGGTTTTTCACCTAGGGGATAGGATTTAGAGTGTGTAAAACCTACTCCGGAAACAATTTTATTTTGAATTTTTTGTTTTTGGAAACCCTCAATTAATTCAGCCACCTCTGGTCTGTGCGTTTTTCCTATGCTTGACTGAATAAGCTTTTGCGCATCCTCCAATAATCCTTTTAAATTATGACGAGTCAACCATAGACGGTATTCCTGATCTTGCAGTGTATTAAATCGCAATAAGATTCGATCCTGGTGACGCACCCAGTTAGCATTGAATTGTTTAATTGTCATTTGAAAATATTGTCGAAAATACTTGGAAGTTGGAATGTCAGTGTAAGCGTCATAATCTAGATGAAAATTTCTGTTAAAGCTCCCCCGCATCCAATGCTGAGAAAGCTCAAATGGATAGTGTAAGGCGGGTATTCCCATTCTTAAAAATGCCAGATGCAAGGAGGTGGTTCCGGTTCGAGAGAGTCCAATTCCAAATATTTTCATTAATACAATCAACAATAGTTTAAATGGGTAAGAGAGAATAAAAACTGTATTCAGAATCAATACATAATAAATACATATTTCTAAAAGTTTACATATAAACAATATCTAAAATAACAATAATCTAGAAAAGATTCTGTCTCATGAGCATAAAAATCTGTATCTTACAACACGTTATCTTTGCCTAGATACAGAAAATGGGTAAGCAATTACTTATTTGTAAGAAAGAACGATTTAAAGTATTTTCTGGAATGAATTATAAGATCTATAAAATCAGGTTTTAAATGAATATCATCACTCTTAAGCTTGAATTACCGGAATCATATGCCCCATCACACGACCACCCTCATCAATCACCAAGGCTCCATGCCTCAGATTACCTTCGATTGACTCCTGTTGGCATCATTTCAACATACGACAAGGTCAAAATATCTCCTTTGACCCCCCCCAATCATAATCTGATGCGCGCTGATGTTCCCGCAAACAACCCCAGTATCGCCAACCCCAACAACTACCATATCTGAAATTTGATCAATCTCAATATCACCAGTGGCAGCACCATGAATCAGGACACTTTCAGATACTTTTAACGAACCATCAATCACCACGCCCTCACCCAGAATAGAGTCAAAAGTATTATTGCTATTGTGATTTTTTCTATTGCCCTCGAGGATTTTTTTCAAAATTTGATTAATATTTATCAATAATATTAAACTATATTAATAGAGAAAAGAGTTATTCCCCAGCCATCAAAATCTTGTTGCAAGTCTATAGTTCAAATACATGAACAAAGATTACATTTAGAATTCACAAACCAACTATAAACAGATCTTCAATTACTCGATCCAATTAGTTAGTCAACAATGCTAAAACCGCCATTCTCACAGCAATTCCAAAAGTTACTTGTCTGAGTATTACAGATTGAGGGCCATCAGCTACCTCGCTCGAAACTTCAATTTCTCTATTAATTGGACCCGGATGCATCACAATGGCATCTGACTTGGCTAAATGAAGTCTTTCCTTGGTAAGACCCCATTGTTTGAAGAACTCATCGCCTTCTGGTACTTGACCAGCCTCCATGCGCTCTTTTTGAATACGGAGTGTCATCACCACATCCACATCTTTTAAACCTTCTTCGATGTGGTTGTAGATTTTGACGCCCATCATATTGAGGTCTTTGGGCAACAGGCTCTCTGGACCAATCGCACGAATCTCAGGGCAACCCAAAGTGGTCAGTGCATGAATGTTTGATTTGGCCACACGACTATGAGCAATGTCACCGATGATGGCCACTTTGATCTTTGTGAAGTCTTGCTTGTAATGACGCATAGTATACATATCTAGTAAACCTTGCGTTGGGTGTTGATTGGTGCCATCACCCGCATTGATCACATGTACATACGGTGGTAAATGTTGAGCCACCTCTACTGCGGCGCCTGTGGTTTTATGGCGCACCACAAAGATGTCAGCCTGCATCGCCACCAAGTTATCTATGGTGTCGAGCAGTGTCTCGCCCTTGGCCGTTGATGATGTTTGAATATCTAAGTTAATAACATCAGCTGATAGCCGTTTAGCGGCAATTTCAAAAGTAGTTCTAGTGCGAGTAGAGTTTTCGAAGAAGAGGTTGAAAACATTTTTACCGCGCAGTAGTGGAACTTTTTTAACTTCCCGATCTGAGTCACTCACAGCCACAAATTGTTGCGCCGTATCGAGGATATGAAGAATGTGTTCTTTAGATAAACCCTCTAAGGTAAGCAAATGAGTGAGCTCGCCTTGCTCATTAAGCTGAAGTTGGTTGGCAGTCTTAGAGATTTTTGGCATCTTAGGTCACTATTTTAATCTTTTCTGTTGTCTTTTTTGTTTATTGACTGAATTTTTTATTGATTCTGTTTAACTCTATATTGAGCCTCAGTAGTGAAGCTAAAGCGCCCATCATCAGATTGCTCTAAAGCCAAGATTTGTTCATGTGGCACTTTTACCTTGGCGCCCTTGAAAGTAGCATCTACTGGTAACTGTCTTCTATGGCGATCTGCCAGAACTGCCAAATCAACTTTGGCAGGTCTTCCGTAATCGAATAATTCATTTAAAGCGGCTCTAACTGTTCTGCCAGTATCCAACACATCATCTACCAAGATGATGTGAGCACCTTCGACATCAAAAGGTAGTTTGGTTGACATACCCTCTGAGCTGTTGAGAGCTTTGACACCTTTTTCTGAGTAGTCGTCCCTGTGAAAAGATACATTAATGACACCATGATGGTCTAAGCCAAGATCTCTGGCCAAGCGCGCTGCAACCCAAGCACCACCACTAGCTAAACCAGCCAACTCAAAGTTGGCACTTATTTTCTTTTGTTCTTTTAATTGATTTAAAAGAGTTTGATAAAGATCTTCTGCGTTTGGTATGGGTGACATAAGCTTTCATTCAATATTAACCATCAATAGACTCAATTTAACAATTAAACTTATTGATCAAGTTTATTAGGAGCATTTTACTCCGATGATTTTTATGTAGATCCTCTTTTCAAAATAGGATTTACATAAAAACGATTAAAAATATCCATATAAATCAATAAAACTCAATAAATGTGTGGCTAATCTATCTTGGACGCGTTAACTAATACTTGGTCTAAATATTGCTGCAAGATCAACTGAGCTGCCAAGGCATCATTGCCTCCCTCTACTGACACAGATGTATAGCGCTCATCGACCCAAATTACTTCTTTTTGAAATCTACCCTTAAGTTGATTACCAAATCTTTTCGCTTTTTGGGTCATCTCATGCTCAGCACCGTCTTGGTATTTTGGTAAACCCACCACCAATATTTGTGGCTGCCACCCTTGGATGAGCTCCTCTATTGCTTTAAATTTTTCTTGATGATTCTTTTCTTGAATGATTTTTAATGGCTCTGATGTTTTTGTAATGGTGTTACCTACAGCAACGCCAATCCGCTTTTCACCAAAATCAAAAGCCAAAATCGTTTGAGACATTAAGCGTGACCAACCGTCGTTGATAAGAAGCTTTGCTCAATACCTAATAGTGCCAAAACGTTTTGATATTTATATTCATCAGGAGTATCAAAAATGATATGCGCCATTTCTTCAGAAGGCGCTGGCACATTGAGCCATCCATTACGAGCAATCTCATCTTCTAATTGCCCAGCACTCCAACCGGCATAACCTAAAGTCATCAAAAAGCGAGATGGGCCGTGGCCTGCCGCAACCTCTTCCAATACATCTTTGGATGTGGTCATGGCCAAGCCATCAGGGATTCTGAGAGAAGAACTGTAATGAGTAGTGTGCTCACCTTGTTTTTGCTCATGCAACACAAAGCCACGATCAGTTTGTACAGGGCCACCAAAGTAAACAGGCTCAATAGCTTTAGGATGAATTTCTAATTTGAGATCAACCTTGTCAAAAACAGTGGCCAAATCGACATCAGTTGGTTTGTTAATGACTAAACCCATAGCCCCGTTGGGGGTATGATCACATATATAAATGACAGATCCAGCGAAGTTCTCATCTACCATGCCAGGCATGGCAATTAAGAATTGATTGGCAAGATGCTGGACATCTACTGTTTTTTGGGTCATATAGTGATTTTTACACAAGTCAAATCTGCCAATACATTTTTTTGTAAAGGCCGATATCATCAAGTATCTTATGAAAAATCAAATATTACGCTCTATTGCATATGAAATCTAACTCTGGACTTGTCTGGCTACGCCGCGATTTACGCCTCCATGATCACCATGCTATGCGCATGGCACTTAAGTCATGCCAGCAAGTGTGGGTCGCTTTTGTTTTTGACACTGACATCTTGTCGCATCTTTTAGACAGGGGTCTTCAGAAAGATAGACGCATTGACTTTATTTGGCAATCTTTACAAGAAATAGATGCTGAGCTGCGCAGTAAAGGTGGTGGACTCATTGTTCGCCATGGCAAAGCTACAGAGATCATTCCTCAACTGGCTGCTGAATTAGGCGTGCATGCTGTTTTTACAAATAAAGACTACGAACCAGCCGCCATTGAAAGAGATCGAATTGTTTCTCTTCATTTGGAAGAACATGATGTGGCTTTTCATGGCTACAAAGATCATGTGATTTTTGAAAATAAAGAAGTGCTCACTGGTCAAGGTGGCGTGTTCTCTGTATTTACACCTTTCAAAAATGCTTGGCTCAAAAAGTTACAAGCAACGGACTTAGATGCGCATGCAGTTGATTTGGATAGTGGCAAGTTTGCTGTTATTCCCAAAAAATTAGATTTGCCATTTCCATCACTTAAATCGATGGGCTTTGAAGCGACTGGGATTGAGTCTTACTTACCAGTTGGCATGACGGGTGCTTCAGAGTTATTTGAACAGTTCATAGAACGTATGGATCAATATCACGCCACCCGTGACTTTCCAGCAGTTAAGGGGCCCAGCTATCTTTCAGTACATTCTCGTTTTGGCACCATCTCCATCAGAGCCTTAGTTCGAGAAGCCCATCGACGAATGTTAGCTGGCAGTATGGGAGCCACCACTTGGTTATCAGAGCTGATTTGGCGTGATTTCTATTTCATGATTCTCAGTAATCATCCAAGACTGGCCCCATCTGTTGGTAAGAAAGTACTGTTGCACAGCACAGCTGGCCATGAATCGTTCAAACCTGACTATGACAAAATAGTTTGGGAGAGTGGCGCTAAAGCTCAAAAACTCTTTAAAGCTTGGTGTGAGGGTAAGACGGGTTATCCATTGGTTGATGCAGCCATGCATCAACTCAATCAAAGCGGTTATATGCATAACCGCTTAAGGATGGTGGTAGCTTGCTTCTTAATCAAAGACCTCGGCATTGATTGGCGTTGGGGTGAGCAATACTTTGCTGATCACCTCAATGATTTTGACTTTTCAGCTAACAATGGAGGTTGGCAATGGGCATCATCAAGTGGTTGTGATGCGCAACCTTATTTCCGCATCTTTAATCCAATTACGCAATCGGAGAAATTTGACACGGAGGGTAAATTTATCAAAAAGTATTTACCTCAGTTATCTAAACTTTCTAAGAAGACAATACATGCCCCTTGGACTGCCGGTGAGATTGAATTAGAGATGGCAGGCATTCGCATGGGTAGAGATTACCCTTTACCAGTCGTACAGCATGATGAGTCTAGGAAAAATACTTTAATTAGATACGCCGTTGTTAAAAAAGAGTCGCTTGAATAATTAATCAACTCTCTAAGACTACAGCCCAATTGGTCTTTTTAATCCTGGAATCTCAATAAACCCTGGCTTCTTGCCTAATGACATGGCGGTTAACTGACCGCCCCATACACAACCGGTATCTAAACCAACTACGTTCTTTTTCTTTAAAAGTCCTAAGGTGGACCAATGGCCAAAAATGACTTTGGCATCTTGAGTTTTTCTATTAGGCACCTCAAACCAAGGCATATATCCTTTAGGTGCATCACCAACGCCTTCTTTACTCTCAAACTCCATAACGCCTTTAGCCGTGCAAAATCGTAGTCTTGTTAAAGAATTAATGATGACTCTGAGGCGCTCCGCGCCTTTGAGTTTGTCATTCCACTGATTAGGTGTGTTGCCATACATCTCTAAAAGTGACTTGGCGTAGTTCTTATGGCGTAATACTTTTTCCAACTCATGAGCTAACTCTAGAGCTTTAGTGACATTCCACTGCGGCAGGATGCCAGCATGAACAAATAATGTATTTAGATTATCTTTGCCGCTATAAAGCGCCATAGGGCGATGTCTTAACCAATCAATCAACTCTTTACGATCAGGGGCTTTTAGGATGTCATCGAGAGTATCTAAAGACTTAGTACCGCGGATGCCAGCATCTCTGGCCAATAGATGTAGATCATGATTACCCAAAATACATTCGGCTTTTCCAGCTTCTTGTAAAGACTTGAGTGTTCTCAATACCCCTAAGGAATCCGGCCCGCGGTTGACTAAATCACCAACACAAATAATCTTGGAGTCTTTGGGTAATTTTTTGATGAGTTGCTTGAGTTGTTGGTTGCAACCTTGCACGTCACCGATGGCATAGATATTATTCATATACCCCTGAGTTTACTAGGTGATGATTTTGTTGATTTGATTAATTGCTTATAGAAAGTATAAGATGCTGCCTTATCAACATCTTTTATTCTCATGAAATTTAATTCCTTACAGTTTGCCGACTCTCTTGAAGAAAGAGGGTTTAGTCCTGATCAAGCCAAAGGCATTGCTTACGGTGCCTTTGAATGTTTTGATATTGAAAAATTAGCAACAAAAGATGAAATCAGACATTTAGCTACAAAGAAAGATTTAGTCCAATCCATCCACACACTTTTTTGTCAGCTTTTAGGCGTCATCATTGGCGTACAAACTGTCATGATTGGCTTAATGCTTTTCTTGCACCGATAAAAAAGAAGCCATATGAAATTTAATTCCTTGAAATATTCTAAAAAACTTAAGCTTGCTGGATTTACTGAAGATCAATCAGAAATCTTGGCTGAAGGCTTTCATGAGCATATCTCTTACCAAGAAGTAGCTAAGAAAAGCGACCTCATCAACTTAGATAAGAAAATTGATCTTGTTGAATTAAATCTCAATAACAAGATAGATGTGGTTGAAATACGTCTTGAAAAATCAATTGCAGATCTGGGAACAAAATTGACTACTTTTATTTGTGCAAGCTCATTTTCTGTGATGACAATTCTGCTGGCTTTTATGATGTTCTTACATAGCGGCAAATGAAATTTCTGCGGCTTTAAACATTTCTGCGAGAACCGTATCATCATGAGCAATGGATAAGAAACCAGCTTCATAAGCAGATGGGGCTAAGTAAACACCATTATCTAACATCAAGTGGAAGAATTTCTTAAAGGCTTCAATATCACTGGCGGTTACTTCAGCATAGGAGGTCGGTACTTTTTCTGAGAAATACAAACCAAACATTCCGCCTACGCTATCTACAGAAAATGGCACACCTGATTGCTTTGCTCTTAAAGCCACACCATCAACAAACTTTTTAGTTTGCATCGATAGGCAATCAAAAAAACCAGGCCTCGTAATAATGTCTAAATTGGCTAAACCAGCAGCAACAGCCAAAGGATTGCCTGACAAAGTACCCGCTTGATACACATTCCCCAATGGGGCTAATTTATTCATAATCTCAGCACGGCCACCAAAGGCTGCCATAGGCATACCACCACCCATGACCTTACCTAAACAAGTTAAATCCGGTTTAATGCCTTGAAGGCTCTGTGCTCCACCAAGTGCCACCCTAAAACCCGTCATCACTTCGTCATAAATGAGAACTGCACCCTCTTTAGTGGTGAGGTCACGCATGGCTTTAACAAAGGCAGTACTTGGCTGGATTAAATTCATATTGCCCGCAATAGGCTCTACTATGAGTGCCGCAATCTTGCCAGCATGTTGCTTAAAAGCTATCTCAAGAGCCTCTACATCGTTAAAGGGAAGTACTAAAGTATGTTTAACTAAATCTTGTGGCACACCACCTGATGAAGGTGCATTTTTAGTACTATCGGCAAAGGTCAACATGCCTGAACCTGCTTTAACTAACAAGCTATCAGCGTGGCCGTGGTAACAACCTTCAAATTTGATGATTAAGTCACGACCAGTAAATCCTCGGGCTAAACGCAATGCACTCATCGTTGCTTCTGTTCCGCTAGAAACTAATCGAACTCTCTCAATACTGGGTACTAGTTGGCAGATGCGCTCGGCCATCACAATCTCGCCTTCAGTCGGAGCACCATAACTAAAACTATTAACAGCGGCATCCTGAAGAGCTTTAACCACCTCTGGGTTGGCATGCCCCACAATCATCGGACCCCATGATCCAATGCAGTCGACATATTGCTTGTCATCAGCATCCCAGAAATAAGCTCCTTTGGCACGTTTTACAAAACGAGGCACCCCACCCACTTGACGGAATGCTCTCACAGGAGAATTAACGCCACCTGGCGTGGTTTTTTGGGCTCTTAGGAAGAGTTCTTCATTTTTGCTCATGATTCAATCTTTAATTATTTGTGCCTTCCAACACTATAACGAATTTGGTCATTTTCTTGATGTATCTGGTTTTTGGATCAAAAAACTCATATCTAACTAGGTTTTTACCTACTTTGATATTTTTTAAAAATTTGTTTTACAGATTCCTCATCTGCGTAATCTTTATTATCTGACTCTGTTATACCCTCTAGGATTTGCTTGTGACGCCATAGCTCTAAATCTGAGTTTGGGCTTAAGATCTTTGTATCAGTTTTTTAAATTTACTTTTTTGTCGAGCATCAAATACCTATGGCTTATTAAGCCTATGAAAATAATTAAAAAACCACTTTCTAAAAGTGGTTCCAATTTACTGCTTCTAAAACAAGGAAATTTAGTTATTTAAATGACAGTCATCTCAAAATCTTCTTTGCGTGCTCCACATTCTGGACAAGTCCAGTTCATAGGAACGTCTTTCCATAATGTTCCAGGTGCAATACCTTCATCAGGCAGGCCAGCCTCTTCATCGTAGACCCAGCCACAAATCAAACACATATAAGTTTTAAATTCCATAATATTTTTCCTATTTTTGTATATTTTACTAGGACTAACTTAATTTATGCAGAAAGAACGTTTATCTTTCCACCCTAAATAAAATCTTTTTAACTATTCCGACACCTTCATGTCAAACCTAAACAAACGACACTCCAGGGGGCCATTGAATAAAGGTGTACGTTTTGATTCCTTCATGCGAACTTGACCTGGTAAACCCATATCAGCCGTTAAAACATCAACCTGCCAACCTTGGAAATTATCTTTAAGATGCTTACCAAACTGATTTAAAAACTCCATGAACTCTTCGGAGTTATTGTTTTTTGGTAATGCATCTCTAGCGCCTCGACCTTTGACGCGCTCACTACCATCACGACCACCTTGAATCTCCAAACGCTCACCATAGGGTGGGTTAAATAACATCACACCTGGATCAGCAAAAGGTGACTTAGCTACCAAAGCATCAATCTGTCTAACGTTCGATAAAACACCAGATTGAGCTGGCAAGCCCGCACGCTTCCAGTTATTTTTAACGATTGTGATCATGTTTTCATTAATGTCACATGCAGCCATCTTGAGCTTATTAGCATTAGCTAAACCCACTTCAATGTTCTTCTTGGCTACCTCACACAAACCATCCCACTGCTTTTTGAGATCTGGGGTGTTGAATGGCTTTAATCTCTGAAAGCCAAAACCTTGATCAGCCCCGACTAAATCAACACGAGTAGGACGATATCTTGTGAATTTATTTTGTGTATCCACTTTGTCTTGTGATTTCACTGATTGATTATGGTCTAGAGCAGATTGCTCTTCTGCCTGCTTAGGATTTAACAATCCTGCGCGGATTGAGCCTGATGGAATACCCAATCCACGATAAGCTGCTTCAATTAAAAAAGTACCACTACCGCACATCGGATCAAATAAAGGTTGCTCAACCTTCCAACCGGTTAAAGCCAAAATACCTGCCGCTAAATTTTCTTTTAAGGGTGCAACACCCTTGTCATCACGCCAGCCACGCTTGAATAATGATTGACCGCTGGTATCTAAATAAATACTAGCATGTGTTGCCGTCAAGTGAGCCTGTACTCGAATATCAGGTAACTCTGTATCGATATTTGGTCTAGCGCCCTTCACCTCTCTTAGACGATCACAAACCGCATCTTTAATTCTGAGAGTTACGAAATTCAAGCTCGTTAGCGGTGAACGGTGAGCTGTTAAGTCAACCCTCATGGTTTGATCAGGCGTTAACCAATCTTCCCAAGACAAAGACATCGCAGCTTTATAAATGTCATCTTCTTTACGGTAAGCCACATGAGTCATTAGTAACAAACAACGACTGGCAATACGAGAATGCAAATTGATAGCCAATGCCACAGACATCGGTCCCGCAACACCTAAACCTCCAGTGTTATTTAAAGGCGGGGGGTCGATCACCCACGCGCCTAGAGCTTTAACTTCTGAACGCTCAGAGATTTCCTTGAGCTCTCCTGCTAAAGGGATCTCTAGCCCACGCGGGCAAACAATAAAAAACTTCATAGTAAAACCCTCAATATTTAGTTATTTTTCTTATTCTTATTAATTTTATTTTTGTTCTTTTTACTTCTACTGCTCTTAACTAATTAGAAGGGTTTTACAACTACCAAAATACTAATAATCAAAAAGATCACAACAGGCACTTCATTGAACCAACGGTACCAAACATGTGAGCGTTGATTGTTACCTGCTTTAAATTTCTTATAAAGAGAACCGCAAGCATGGTGATAACCCAACATGATAAAAACTAATAATAGTTTAGCGTGCATCCAACCAGAGCCAGGTCCTTTACCAACACCATAGTATTGCCAAAGAATCAAACCTGTTGCTACTGCTGGAATCATCAAGATCGTCATAAAACGATATAAGCGATGAGACATACCTAATAGGCGCTCAAGCACTTGAGGATTAGTTTCTTGTGCCATATTGACGTAAATGCGTGGCAAATAAAATAAGCCAGCAAACCATGCTGCTACAAACAGAATATGTATAGCCTTGATGTACAAATAAGCACCGCCCAACAACACATTGACTGAATCATTCATCTCAACCATCCCTTTAGGTTTACATTTCTAATTAATTTCTAATTTCGCCTTGCCCGAACACAATGTACTTCATTGAGGTTAAGCCTTCAAGACCCACCGGACCTCTAGCGTGTAACTTGTCATTGGAGATACCAATTTCAGCACCTAGACCATACTCAAAGCCATCTGCAAAACGAGAGCTGGCATTGATCATCACACTAGCACTATCCACTTCTCTTAAGAAGCGCATACCAGCCGAATAGTCTTCTGTGACAATGCAATCTGTATGGTGACTACCGTATTGCTGAATATGATCCATCGCTTCATCGATATGACTGACCGTTTTAATCGACAAAATCGGCGCCAAATATTCTGTAGACCAATCTTCTTCTGTTGCGTCTACTAAATTCTTAATACTCGCAGTTTCAAGTGCTTGTTTGGTTTTTTTACAAACACGTAGCTCTACACCCTTGTCTTGATAGATCTTGCACAAAGGTAATAAGGCATCTTTGATCATTGACTCATGAACCAATAAAGTTTCCATGGTGTTACATGGCGCATAGCGCTGCGTCTTTGCGTTATCACAAACCTTGATGGCTTTGGCAGGGTCTGCCAACACATCAATGTATGTATGACAAATACCATCCAAGTGTTTAATCATCGGCACTCTGGCATCAGCCATTAAACGCTCGATCAAACTCTTGCCACCGCGTGGCACGATCACATCGATAAATTCATTCATGGTGATCATGGCACCCACGGCGGCACGATCAGTGGTCTCAACCACTTGAACTGCATCCGATGGCAAACCTGCCAAAGATAAACTTTCTTGTATTAATTTAGCTAAAGCAGTATTGGAATCAATCGCCTCAGAACCGCCACGCAAAATAGTGGCATTGCCAGACTTCAAGCAAAGAGCGGCGGCATCAATCGTCACATTAGGACGAGATTCATAAATGATGCCAATTACTCCTAATGGCACACGCATCTGACCCACCTGAATACCTGATGGCATTTTTTTAATATTGCTCATCTCACCAATTGGGTCAGACAGCTTCGCAATTTGCTCAAGACCCTCAGCCATGGTGGCAATAGTTTTATCAGTGAGGGTTAAGCGATCAATAAAAGCAGCATCTTGACCATTCGTTTTTGCTCTGGCCACATCTTGCGCATTAACTAATTTGAGTGCATCTGCATTTTTTCTAACTAATGCTGCCAAATGAATCAAAGCATGATTTTTAGCGGCCGTGCTGGCGCGAGCCATCGCTCGCGAAGCTGTTCTTGCTTTTTGCCCAATGACTCTAATTTGGGCAATGACGTCAGTATTTGTGTTGTTTTGAGTGCTCATAGGCATTACTTTAACTGATCTAGAGGCTTTGGAATAATTCCTCTATGTTTTCAAGGAGATATGAGAAATCCCGATTTCCAGTATCAATTTAAGCTTATTCAAGACCTTTTGAGCTGATAAAAATAGATTAATTGGGTGTTTTATTCGCTGTAAATCAGTTTTATGGGTGTAATTAGTTGAGTTTCACTGAGCAAAGTGGGATATCTCAGCAATTTTTAATACTTTTAGAATTAAACGAACAAACGCCCCAACATCCTTAATCCATCCCAAGGATCACTAGGCAGTTTTTCTAAAATAGCCCCTGAGCCTTTATTCAGTTGCAAGCCTTTTGATTGCTTATCAAGACCGCCTACAACTAATAGCGCTTTTTGTAATCGATCGGTACTGAGTCTTTGCATCGCTTGGGGGATCAAACGTTCTTTATTACCCCAGATACGATTCATCTTCATCATCGTCTGTAAGTTGTCGCCACGATCAATACCCTGACGCAAACGATTCAACAATCTAACTTCTTCAGTAACCGTCCACAGTATTAGCACCAAGGGTTCTCCCTCACCCTGCAAACCTTCCACCATGCGATTGAACCTGGCTAGATCGCCAGCAAGCAACGATTCCGTTAATTGGAAAACATCATATCTAGCAACATTGAGAACAGCATCACGGATGTTTTCTTCTGTGAGGACGCCCTCTGGATAAAGTAAGCCTAGCTTTTGGATCTCTTGATGGGCGGCAATTAAGTTCCCTTCAACCTGATTAGACATAAATTGTAGGGCGCGCTGACCTAATTCACCAGCTTCAACTTGTTGATTTTGTTTTTTTAATCGAGCGGCAATCCAATTAGGTAAAAGAGAGCGCTCAATTGGATCAGTCTTCACCGCTACCGCGGCCTCATCTAAAGCAGTGAACCATGCAGACTTTTGCGTCTGAAAATCAACCCTTGGTAAAAAAATACAAGTCACCGTATCAACAGGATCTTTAGCAGTTACTTGAGACTGTATTTGTGAACAGAACTGCTTAATTGCATCTGAGCCATCACGACCTGGTTTACCGGTGGGTATACGCAACTCAACATAGCGCTTGTCACCGAATAAAGACATGGTTTGGCCAGCATTCATCAGCGCAGACCAATCAAAGCCTTTTTCATGCATCATGATTTCGCGTTCGGTGTGACCATGGCATTGCACCATCGCCCTGAGTTGATCCTGCAACTCCATCAATAAGAGTGGCTCATCCCCGCTTAGAACGTAAAGCGGATGTGGTCCATTCTTTTTGGCAACTGCTAAATGTACTTCAAAAGCATCCGCTTTAAGCATGGTGCCTCTTTTTACTTCTTAGAGTCAGGTGCTGACGATTTTTCAGATGGATTTGATGGAATCGTTGAAGAGTTCTTCTTCAATAAATCCGCTTCTGTTGGTAACTTCTTGATCGAGGCCAAACGACGCATTAATTGAGCGACTATATCAATACGCATACCTTTGACATATTCAGCCACTTGTTGATCAAAAGCCTGAATATTTGATTGGTTAAAGTCAAGATCACGCGTCAAGAAAATATCTGACTCAGGCACAACATCTATACCGCTCACAGGTTCAAAAGCTCTGAAAACAATCCTAGAAATAATTCGATAAGCCGTGATCTGACCAGACGTGTTGTATGACAAAACCTGACGAGCATTTTGCTCACTAATAATTTCTAATACCAACTCAGCATCTTTGACTGTTTTAGCAAACTCAATATCGTTGATGCGTAAGAGCATTTCAATATCATCTTTGAGTTCTGGGGTAATTGTGCCAGTTAATAACAAGGACTTATATGGCAAATTAACTTTACCGCGCAAGCGCCAACTGCAAGCACCTACTGTAGAGGCTAGTGATGCCAACGCTAAATATGACAAACCACCACCGAGCCATAAACGACGGCTTGCAGAATGATTTCTGGTGGTTTTTTTCATATTGGATACATTCTACCTATTAATGACTGGAATCAGATAACGATATTGACCAAACGTCCAGGAACAATAATCACTTTCTTGGCAGGAGCACCATCCATGGCCTTAACAGCTGCTTCACTAGCCAGGGCTAAAGACTCAATACTGGCTTTGTCAGCGACAACAGGCACTAATATTTGACCGCGCAACTTACCATTGACCTGAATCATTAAAGTAATCTCATTTTGAATAAGAGCTGATTCATCTACTTCAGGCCATAGCGCATCTAATAAGTCACCCAACTGATCTTTAAAGCCAGATAAGTTCCAAAGCGTAAATGTGATGTGTGGCACAACAGGGTATAAGACTCTAAGCAAAATACCTAAAGTCTCACGACGCACTTCAGGGCTAATATCCTTCGCTTGCTCAACTGCATTTAACATCTTCATCGTTGCTGATACAACTGTGTTGTATTGCTTGCGCTGATAGTCAAAGTTAGCTTGCTTTAAAACTGTATAGAGCTCCAAGCGCAACGCTTTATCAGCCTCCGATAAATTACTCGGTAATTTATCGGAGGCTGATTGAATAGTCACCACATGATGAGCGCCATATACCCAAAGTCGACGCAAGAAGCGAGATGCGCCTTCCACGCCAGAGCTTGACCACTCTAGCTGTTGTTCAGGAGGTGCAGCAAACATCGTGAATAATCGAGCTGTATCCGCCCCATATTGATCAATCAAAGATTGCGGATCAATCCCGTTGTTCTTACTTTTGGCCATTTTCTCAACACCGCCAATTTGGACAACTTTGCCACTTGTTTTATGTTTAGCGCTTTGTGGTCGACCCTTATCATCGGTTTCCACAAGTACATCATCTGGATTGATCCAAGTCTTACGACCATTAGGTTCATCCATGTAATAAGTGTCATTAAGAACCATACCCTGCGTTAACAAGTTAATAAATGGCTCATCAAATTTCACCAAACCTAAATCACGCATGACCTTAGTCCAGAAACGGGCATATAACAAATGAAGAATCGCATGTTCAATACCGCCAATGTATTGATCCATTGGCATCCAGTAATCATTGCGTGCATCTACCATGCCCGTTGCATCTGAACATGTATAGCGCATGAAATACCAACTTGAATCAACAAAAGTATCCATCGTGTCAGTTTCACGGCGGGCTTGTTTGCCACACTTAGGGCAGGAGCACTTTAAAAAGTCCTCACGTTTATTGAGCGGGTTGCCAGAACCATCTGGTACGCAATCTTCTGGCAACACAACTGGTAAATCTTTTTCTGGCACAGGTACTTCACCACAAGTGTCACAGTGAATAATCGGAATGGGTGTACCCCAATAACGTTGACGAGAAATACCCCAGTCACGTAAACGGTAAGTAGTTTTCTTTTCACCGATACCCAATTGCTGCAAGTCTGTTGCTACAGCATCAACAGTCTGCGCATGACTCAACCCATCATATTTACCACTATTAACAACTTTAACTTTTTCTTTATCTGCATACCACTCTTGCCAAGATTTACTATCGAAGGCTTGCCCTTCTACTTGCATCACTTGCTTGATAGCTATCTTGTACTTGAGTGCAAAGGCAAAGTCGCGCTCATCATGAGCTGGCACACCCATCACAGCACCATCGCCATAACTCATCAAAACATAATTACCCACCCAAACATCAATATCTTTCCCCGTCAAAGGATGCTTCACGGTCAAACCTGTTGGCATACCTTCTTTTTCTTGAGTCGCTAAGTCGGCTTCAATCACACTACCTTGTTTACATCTGTCAATGAAAGTAGCTAGCGCAGGATTATTTTTGGCGGCTTGTGTCGCAATAGGATGCTCAGCAGCCACTGCACAGAATGTCACGCCCATGACCGTATCAGCGCGCGTCGTAAACACATACATCTTGCCATCTTGAATTAATTGACCAGCATCATCTTTAATCTCGTGAGCAAAAGCAAAGCGCACACCAAAACTCTTACCAATCCAGTTTTGTTGCATGAGTTTCACGCGCTCAGGCCAGCCCAAACCTTCAAGACCGCTTAATAACTCTTCAGCATAAGAAGTGATGTTTAAGTAATAGCCCGGAATCTCGCGCTTCTCCACCAACTCCCCAGAGCGCCAACCACGACCGTCAATCACCTGCTCATTCGCTAAGACAGTTTGATCAATCGGATCCCAATTCACCACCTGAGTCTTGCGATAGGCAACACCTTTTTCCAACATCTTTAAAAAGATCCATTGGTTCCAACGATAGTAATCAGGTTTACAGGTAGCGACTTCTCTTGACCAATCAATGGCCAAACCCATCGCATCCATTTGCTTTTTCATATAAGCAATGTTGTCGTAGGTCCAAGCAGCTGGCGGAACATTGTTGTTTAATGCCGCATTTTCAGCAGGCATGCCAAAGGCATCCCAACCCATGGGCATCAATACGTTATAGCCTTGCATGCGTAATTGACGTGTCATCACGTCATTGATGGTGTAGTTCCGCACATGGCCCATGTGCAACTTACCCGATGGGTAAGGCAACATACTACAAGCATAATATTTTTTCTTAGGCTGACCGTTTTTATCTTTAGCGTTTTCTTCAACGCGATAAACATCGCCTGCTTTCCACTGCGCATTTGCAGCTGCTTCAATAGCGCGGTGATCGTAATCTTTACTCACTGTATTAACTTCTGAACTCAAAACACACCCTTACGTTTTAATTTTTATTTTTACTTT
>CAMDUR010000023.1 GCA_945879115.1 Polynucleobacter meluiroseus | reverse complement strand
AAATGGCAAAAATGTAATTACAGGCGTCAAGCTATTGGGCAAGATATGACGCCACATGATCTGAGAACTGGATAAGCCCAGAGCTTCAGCAGCACGCACATATTCTAATGATCGATTTTTAAAAAATTCCGCACGCACATAATCTGATAAACCCATCCAACCAAACAAAGACAACAAGATAATTAACAGTCCAATACTTGGAGAAAAGATCGAAGCAAAGATAATTAATAAGTAGAGCTCTGGCATAGAGCTCCAGATCTCAATGAAGCGCTGGGTGACTAAGTCAACTTTGCCACCAAAGTAACCCATGAGGGCACCAGTCAAAACACCAACGATCACGCCTAAGACAGTTAAGCAAAGTCCAAAGAGCACAGACAATCTAAAACCATAAATTAGTCGCGCAACAACATCCCTACCCCGATCATCAGTACCCAATAAGTTGTCTCTTGATGGCGAAGCTGGGTTGGGTTCTTTAGCAAAGTAATTGAGTGTGTTGTAGTTGTAGGTAATGATTGGATATACCGCCCAGTTACCCGGTTTAGAAAAAGTCTTTTTGATATCAGGGTCCAAGTAATCCGTAGGGGTTGGGAAATCACCACCAAAAGCAGTCTCTGGATAATCTTTAACAATCGGTACATAAAAGTCACCCTGATAGCGAACTAAGATAGGGCGATCATTAGCAATCAATTCAGCAAATAAACTTAGAACAAATAAAGCAGTAAAAATCCATAAGCTCCAATAACCCAAGCGATTGGCTCTGAATCGCTGCCATTGATGACTTTCTTTAAGATGCTTGGTGAAGGGTAATGTCACTAAAGCCATTATCTTCCCCCCGATTGGTTGTCTAACTGGATCCGAGGGTCTACTAATACATAAGCAATGTCAGAAATGAGTTTAGTGACCAAGCCAATCAGTGTGAACAAATAAAGTGTGCCGAGCACCACGGGGTAGTCGCGCTTCATGACAGCTTCATAAGAAAGCAGACCAAGGCCATCTAAAGAAAATAGCGTTTCTATTAAAAGTGAGCCCGTAAAAAATGCTCCAATAAATGCGGCCGGGAAACCCGTGACCAATGGGATGAGCGCGTTCCTGAAAACGTGCTTCCATAAAACCATGTCTTCACTCAGGCCCTTCGCTCTTGCAGTGATCACATATTGTTTACGGATCTCTTCCAAAAATGAGTTTTTGGTGAGCATGGTGATGACAGCAAAGTTACCCAGTACAGATGCTGTGATCGGCAATACCAAATGCCATAAGTAATCCATGACCTTGCCGATGAGACTTAACTCTTCCCAATTGTCAGAAGTTAAACCACGTAATGGAAATAACTGAAAGAAACTGCCTCCACCAAATAAAACCAATAACAAAACACCTAAAACAAATCCAGGGATGGCGTAACCGATCAAAATCACAACACTGGTTGCTGTATCGAATCTTGTTCCCGCTCGAACTGCTTTTTTAATGCCTAAAGGTATCGATATGAGATAAGTAATTAAAAAGGTCCACAGACCTAAACTGATCGAAACGGGGAGTTTAGAAATGACCAAGTCCCAAACGCTCTTATGTTGGTAATAACTTTGACCTAAATCAAACATCGCAAATCGTTTGAGCATGTGCCAGTAGCGTTCAAGCGGTGGCTTATCAAAACCATAAAGTGCTTTAATTTCTTTTAGGCGCTCTTCGTCAATACCTTGACGCCCACGATAAGTGCTACTGCTAGAACCACCGCCTGATGACTCACCTGCTCCAACGCTGGCATCACCACGACCTTTGATTTCTAGCATCATTTGTTCCACAGGGCCACCGGGTACAAACTGAATCACAGCGAATGTCAAAGTGATGACGCCTAATAAAGTAGGGATCATCAACAGCACACGTTTAACAATGTATCTTAATAAGGCGCTGTTCATTTGGCACCTTTCTCTTCAGTAGGAATCCGCCACCAAGTACTTAAGATCCAAGACTCTGCTTGGTAATAAGTCGGTGGTTTTGAAAATGCTAAATTTGATTTATATGCCACGCGATGGCTTGGACTGTACCAATGAGATACCACGTGATAACTATGAGTTAGAACACGATCCAATGCTCTGGTAGCTGCTACTAGATCTTTTCTAGATTGGGCTTTAACAATATGGCCGACCAGCGCATCCACCACGGGTGATTTAATGCCAATGATGTTGTCTGATCCTTTGGTCGTAGCAGACTCGCTACCGTAGCGATCCCATAGTTCGTTACCAGGGCTTTGAGAATCCGGGAATTTCATGGTGGTCATGTCAAAGTCAAATTCTTCTAAGCGCTTTTGATAAAGCGCATAGTCAGTGGTTCTGATTTGCACTTGAATACCTAGCTTTTGAAGATTGCGGACATACGCCGCTACTAAACGGACCATGGCTCCGCCATCGTCCATCACTTCAAATTCAAGTGCTTGTCCTTTAGCATTTCTGAGTGCACCGTCTTTGTAAACCCATCCGGCTTTCGCTAAGAGCTCTCTGGCTTTTCTTAAGTTTTGCCTCAAGCTGGATGGCTCTTCAGTGCTCACAGGTAAGAGCATAGGACCCAGTACTTTTTCCGGGAAATGTTGCGGGTAAGCTTTTTGTAAAGGCTCTAATAGTTTTTTCTCTTGCGCGCTTGGTACGCTACCAGCTTCGTAAGAGGCGCCTAAATCACTATTAGCGAAATAACTGTCAATGCGATGGTATTGACCATAAAAGAGTTGGCGGTTCATCCATTCAAAATCCAAAGCCAGAGTGAGAGCCTCTCTCACTCGTTGATCCTGGAAGACTGGCTTGCGCATGTTCATGATGAAGCCTTGCATACCAGCGCCATTGCGATGCTGAAAATAGGTTTTCTTAAGCGTGCCATCTCTGAACTTGGGCCCCACATAACTCTTGGCCCAGTTCTTCGCTCGGTACTCTACTAAGGTATCAAACTCACCCGCTTTGAGTGCCTCTAGGCGAGCTGTGTCGTCTTTGTATAAACGATAGGAGACTCGGTCAAAGTTGAAAAATCCAAGCCGCACATTAAGATCAGAGCCCCAGTAGTCAGGATTCTTTTTAAATGTAATCGTTTTACCAATGTCGTATTTTTCGATTAAGTAAGGACCACTGGCAATCGGATATTCAAAAGTGATTTGATTAAATAATTTATCTTTGCCAGTACCGTCTGTACTCTTGCCCCACTTCTCAGAGAAGATAGGGAGTGAGCCCACAATGAGAGGCAGCTCACTATTCTTACGATGAAAGTCAAACCGAATGACTAGATCAGAAACAATAACAGCCTGTTTCACATCCGCGTAAATGGTTTTGAATTGTGGACTAGCCAATTTGCTCATCAACATGTCAAACGAGTACTTCACATCTTTTGCAAGAACTGGAGCCCCATCATTAAACCTTGCCAATTCTCTTAATCTAAAAGTAACGGATAACTGGTCTTTAGCCACTTCTACATCTTCAGCTAATAGTCCATAAGCAGAAGCCACTTCATCGGCACTGCTGATCAATAGACTTTCAAACATGAGTTGCGCTACTCCCGGTGCAGTGACCCCTTTAAGAGTAAAAGGGTTAAATTTGTCAAAGCTGGTTCTTCGATCGGGATTCGGGAGTTGTAAGGTACCACCCTGGGGCGCATCTGGATTAACGTAGTCAAAGTGCTTGAACCCAGCCGGGTAGCGCAAATCGCCATATTGGGCAAAGCCATGGGATGGTTTAGCTTCAGAATGCTCAGAATGAATAGCAAGTCCCATCAAAAGCAATAAGCTTAAAATGATGGGATAAAGTAAGGGTCTATTCATTTGCATGTGTGACAATTGTAATTAGACATTAACAAATGCATCAAAAAGAATAAAGGAAGTAAAAATGGGTTTCTTAGCTGGTAAAAAAATCGTTCTGACAGGCCTTCTTTCTAGCCGCTCTATTGCTTATGGTATCGCTAAAGCCTGCCATAGAGAAGGTGCTGAATTAGCCTTTACTTATGTAGGTGACCGCTTTAAGGACCGAACCATTGAATTTGCTTCAGAATTCAACAGCAAGCTCATTTTTGACTGCGATGTGGGTGATGACGCTCAGATCGACAAACTCTTCGCTGATCTATCCGCCACCTGGCCTAAATTTGACGGATTGGTCCATTCAATCGGCTTTGCACCACGTGAAGCCATCGCTGGCGACTTTTTAGAGGGTCTATCCAGAGAGTCTTTTAAGATCGCTCATGATATTTCCGCCTATAGCTTCCCAGCTTTGGCCAAAGCAGCTTTACCGATGTTAAATGACAAAGCCGCCCTATTAACTTTGACTTACCTCGGTTCACAGATGGTGGTTCCTAATTACAACACCATGGGCTTAGCAAAAGCCTCTTTAGAAGCCAGTGTTCGTTATTTGGCTAGTTCAGTGGGTCCTAAGGGTATCCGTTGTAACGGTATTTCAGCCGGTCCAATCAAAACTTTAGCGGCGTCAGGCATCAAAGGTTTTGGTAAGATTTTGGATTTCGTAGAAGCCAATGCACCTTTACGTCGGAATGTAAGCATTGATGATGTGGGTAACGCTGCTGCTTTCTTGATGTCAGATTTGGCCAACGGTATTACCGGTGAGATCACTTACGTCGATGGCGGCTTTAGTCACGTCGTCGGTGGCATGTCAGAGGCTGAATAAGCCCCACCAATCAATTTGAGGGCGAGGTATATAATCGCCTTCTTATCCGGAGAGGTGGATGAGCGGTTTAAGTCACACGCCTGGAAAGCGTGCGTAGGTTTATAGCCTACCGCGGGTTCGAATCCCGCCCTCTCCGCCAGATAAAGAAATAAATAAAGGGGCTTAATTGCCCCTTTTTCTATTTATTCCCAAAGTACTCTCAATAATTGCTGTAGGTATTTGGATACCCGTATGGTTCATATTGTCATTTTTTACGGATGAATAATGTAGGAAATTGCACAGTCTGTGGGGGACTTTCTACAGAATCACCCAAACCCTCTCAATCGTCTCAGTCATTAGGCTATTCACTCGATAAATTATTTAAAAAAACAACAAACTAATTTTTTATTGTTTATATTTACTTATTCTCATTACTTGTATCCTAAAGATACATTTGAATGGCTCTGTGATATTTCATTGAGAAAAATTATGAAAAATAGATTATTTTGTCTTGCTTTATTACTGATTAATTCTAATGCGCACTCTCAAGGTGTATATGAGCTTATTGAAAGTATCAAAAATAGCAAATTCACTCGCATTGAGTGTGAACGTAAATCTGCTTACTCCAAAAATCATGTGTTGACTCCTACATCAATAGGCAAATATGCCAAACCGAATTTTTATGACCATGTCTACATAGACCTTATTGAAAATGCCAGTCAAAGAGATTTCGAAATTTGGTGGGATAACTCTAGTAAAAGTAAGTTTAATAAAGAATTTATTGCTGACAATAAACTAAATGAATTTTTAACATCGTACAGAGAAAAAATAAAAGTAACTGAAGATACATCTAGTTCTATCAAGCTTCAATCACTAGAAGACATCACTGGACGTATTGATATATTTGAATTGAACAAAAATAATGGCAATCTTAAGATGTACATTTGGGAAATGAAAACTACAAAAACTAAAAAAAATGAGACATTTAAATTTAAGCAAGAATCTGCTAAGGAAGATCTATTAAATACCGAAATCATTGACTTTAATTGTAAATAATCGAATCCCAATAGATCTAGAAGAGATGATCTTAATTGAGGGTGTCATACGTTTGTTTTTTAATTTACAATAATTTATGGTTAAAAAAGCGATTATCTTATTCAGTCACGGTGCTCGAGACCCCCGATGGAAAGAGCCCATCCTCAATGTTCAGAAATTAATTAAGGCTGAAAATACTGAGGTCAAAGTTGAATTAGCATTTTTAGAATTGATGACTCCCTCACTTGAAGAATGTATTCAAGGACTCATCTCACAAGGTATTCATGAAATGACACTGGTACCTATTTTCTTTGGTCAGGGTGGTCATATCAGAGAAGATCTTCCTAAGTTACTGGAATCTTGTTGCCAAAAATTTCCCCAAATGAACTTAACCGTAAAGCCTGCGGTTGGTGAGAATCCCGGTGTCTTGCAAGCGATTGCGAAATACTGCACCGACTAATAAAAGAGCTGGTGAATCTTGATTAAACCAAGTCAATGCTGCTCCCTCATGCATTTCTTTTAAAGTCAGAGATAGCTTTCGCTCATGCTTAGTACTGATGCCCTCGATGATTTGAACGGGAGTATCTTCAGGCTTGCCTTGATCAAGTAGTTTTTTGGCAATCATTTCTGATTCAGAGCGCCCCATATAAATAACTAGCGTATCAGCCTCTGGCAAGACGGCACTTTCTTGATTTTCTGCTTTGACATGAGTGAAAAATGCAACACTTCTTGAAACACCACGCAAAGTCAAAGATTGTTTCAAAGACGCAGATGCCGCTAGCGCGGCTGTAATACCAGGAACAACTTCCACATCAATACCAGCGCTCTCCAAAGCACTGATTTCTTCATCAGCCCTACCGAATATCATTGGATCCCCGCCTTTGAGGCGGACAATTATTTGATGTTTTTGGCTTGCATCAATTAAACGCTTATTAATAAAAGCCTGAGCAGTTGAGTGCCTACCGCAACGCTTTCCAACTGGAATCAAAATCGCTTGAATACAAAACTCAAGCATTTGAGGATCAATCAAAGCATCATGAAAAACAATATCTGCTTGTTGGAGTAACTTCATGCCTCTGACAGTAATTAAATCAGCAGCACCAGGACCTGCCCCGACCAAGAAAACCTTTCCGTTGGAATGATTCATTTAAAGTACCTCACGAATCATGCCTGCGGCAACTGTATGGTTACTAGTTTCATCAATTAAGACAAATGAACCAGTTCCCGAAGATTCATCGAATAAATCAGCAACGATCGGTTTTTGAAGAGTTAACTCAACCTGGCCAATCATGTTTGCTCTTAATTCATCTTTATCAACTGTATTTGAAAGTGTTGCCATATCCAAAGTCTGAATGATGCTTTTTACCTTAGCAAAAACAGAATGTGTTGTGTGACGAAGAATGTATTTACGAGATACTGATAATGCATCTTGGTCTAACCAGCATAAATCAGCAATGATGTTTTTAGTCAGTAACTTGATAGCATCATCTTGGGAGACGATCATGTCACCCCTAGATACATCCACATCTTCTTTAAAGGTGATTGCAACAACGTCACCCGCTAAAGCCAACTCAACGCCTTTATCCTGCTGAATGCTATTTTGACCATTAGAGATAAAGATTTCAGAAACTGTAGCACTCAAGCCACTGGGCAATATAGTGATAGTTTGCCCTTGATGAATCTCCCCGCTCTCAATACGCCCAAGATAACCCCTGAAATCCTCAGATGCACTACCATCTTGTCTCGCAACGTATTGCACAGGGAATCTGAGATTTGATACAGTATTTTTAGTCGTCAGATCGATCGACTCCAGCCAATCTAGTAATGTGGGGCCCTGATACCAATCAAAGTTTTTTGATTTTGTGACAATATTGTCACCAAGCAATGCAGAAACTGGGAACACCTCTGGTGTAGGCAATCCCAAAGTCTGCGCAAGGTCTTCAGTGGCTTTTTGAATTTTTTGAAATATTTCTTTATCAAAGTTCAATAAATCAAGCTTATTGACAGCTACCGCCACATGACGCAATCCCAACATTTTTACAATGGCCGCATGGCGCTTAGTCTGAACTAATAATTCCACAGGGGACTTTGTTAAGTCGACCCGTGTAGCATCCACTAATAAAATAGCAACATCTGCTTGTGAGGCTCCTGTCACCATATTTCGGGTGTATTGTTCGTGACCTGGAGCATCTGCAATGATGAATTTTCTTTTGGCTGTTGAGAAATAACGATAAGCCACATCAATCGTAATGCCCTGCTCACGCTCAGCCTCGAGACCATCTGTCAATAAAGCCAAGTCGATAGCTGCATCTTTTGCAACAACACGAGAATGCTTTGTTTTTGTCAGTGCCTCTATCTGATCAACCAATACAGCTTTTGTGTCATAGAGAAGACGTCCAATTAAAGTGCTTTTGCCATCATCAACGCTGCCGCAAGTAATAAAGCGTACAACTCCTTGATGATTTTTACGATGTGATTGATTCATCAGAAATACCCCTCTTTTTTACGACGCTCCATGGATGCTTCACTCGTTTGGTCATCCATACGAGTAGCACCACGCTCGGTTATTTCTGCAATAACAGTTTCAGCAATAATTTTTTCTGGGGAATCAGCGTCGCTGAGTACGGGGCATGTACAGCTGATATCACCTACAGTACGAAAACGTACACTTAATTTTTCACTAACTTCACCAGGCTCTGTTGGAGTTAAAAAAGTAACGGGTACTAGTAAGTTATTTCTTTTTACAACTTCCCGATCATGAGCATAGTAAATACTAGGTAAGGCTAAATTTTCACGAGCAATATATTGCCAAATATCTAGTTCAGTCCAGTTTGAAATTGGAAAAACTCTCATATTTTCGCCTTTAGAGATGCGTGCGTTATATAAGCTCCAAAGTTCTGGCCTTTGTGCTTTAGGGTCCCATTGGCCAAATTCATCACGAAATGAAAAGATTCGTTCTTTTGCTCTAGATTTCTCTTCATCGCGGCGCGCGCCACCCATCAACGCATCAAACTCATGCTTTTCAATAGCCTCTAACAAAGTAGTTGCTTGAGCTCCATTACGTGAATCTGTTGCTTTTCGTAATTTGACAGAACCCTTGGTAATAGAATCCTCAACATATTCAACAATTAATTTAGCTCCAGTTTTTTTAACGATTTCATCTCGAAATTGAATGACTTCAGCGTAGTTGTGACCAGTATCAATATGCAACAAAGGAAAAGGTAAGGTAATCGATCGATTACCAAATGAAAATGCTTTTCTTGCCAAATGGAACATCACAATAGAATCTTTACCGCCCGAGAAAAGCATGGCCGGACGACTAGCCTGAGCGATGACCTCTCTAATAATGTAGATAGACTCAGCTTCAAGCCAATCAAGGTGTTCGTTGCGTAATTGATTATTTTCTTGACTCATTTTTTTCTTATTTAAGATGTAAACCACATTCTTTACTTTCCTTATTCAACCACCACCATCGTCCAGCGCGAACATCTTCACCAACACGAATAGGTCTAGTACAAGGTTCACACCCAATGCTTGGATATCCTTTTAGGTGCAGAGGGTGCAAGGGGACTTTCTGAAAAAGTAAATATGCCCATAAATCATCGTCACTCCAATCAAAGATTGGATTGAATTTTGAAATACCTCTTTGTTCGTCCAACTCTTCAAAATGTAATTCGTCACGGGTTACAGACTGGGAGCGTCTCAAGCCAGTTATCCATGCATCAGCCCCCTTTAAAGCACCTTCAAGTGGCTTCACTTTTCTGACATAGCAACACTGTTTTTTAGCTTCTTCGCCATCATAAAAACCATTGATACCATATTGCTCAATAAATTGACCAATATCCTCATTGATGGGCTCAATACGATTAATGTTTAATCCGTAGTATTTTTCAACTTGTTGAACCATCTCCACTGTTTCAGAATGAAGACGACCTGTTGATAAGGTGAATAACTGAATTGATCTGGCATTTTTTGAAATACCATGAGTTACTGCCATGTCTTCAGCTGCTAAGCTTGTAGCAAATCTCACATCACCAAATCGGCTCTGAATTAAAACCAAACGCTCCTTTAATTGATTATCTAAATCAATGAGGCGCTCTTCATTTAATTGAACCTTAGGAATTTCCCATAAATTTTCAACGTGGCTCATGATTTAACCCCACCCAATTGAGCACGATGAGATCTCCAATCATTTTGAAGTCGATGGCTATATATCTGGAACTGATCTAATGCAACAGTTACTGACTGATCTTGCCTCAGAACAAATTCATCAAAACCTACTTTTGACATTTGCAGTAACTGGTCAATTAATACATCACCAATCGCACGGAGTTGACCATTCCAACCATACCTATCTCTTAAGATGGCAGCCATACTAAAACCACGCCCATCTCTAAAAATAGGAAAATCCACAGCAACTACTGTCCATATTTTTAAACCAAAGAGAATAGTTTCTTTATGAAGAGGTAAATCATCATCACTAGAAAACCAAACTCCTACATCACCAGATAAAGCTTTTTTTTGAAGATCTTCATTGTTGATATTCTCAGCCCAATAAGAAAATGGAACTAAGCAGCGGCCATTGAGAGGTAAATGAATAGAGTCTTTAGCAATCAACTGCCAATCATCCTCAATCAGCTTAAGTTCGCCATCCAAGGGGTAACGAATGATATTAACCATGAGCATTGACCTCAGCTAAGCTAGCTTCTTCTTTTTTAGCTTTATTGGCATAGACTCGGGTTTTGAATGGCTCAACACCAGACCTTCGATAGGTATGTATGAAGCTTTCATCCGGCTCACGCAGTTGAATGTAAACGTCAATCAAGTCACTGATGACGTCAGGCATATCACTGGCGTAAAAGGAAGGTCCTATTACTTTTCCTATTGCAGCATTAAGACCCTGCTCACCACCCAAAGTAACTTGATACCACTCCTGACCATCTTTATCCACGCCCAATATTCCAATATTGCCTACGTGATGATGACCGCATGAGTTAATGCATCCAGATATATTTAATGTGATTTCGCCAATATCAAAAAGGTAATCTAAATCATCAAATCTCTTTTGTATGTCATTAGCAATTGGGATTGATTTAGCATTAGCTAATGAGCAAAAATCTCCGCCTGGGCAAGCAATAATATCGGTTAATAAACCGATATTTGGCAAAGCCAAGCCCAAAGACTTAGCTTCTTGCCAAAGTTCTAGTAAACGACTTTGTTCAACATCGGCTAAAACTAAGTTTTGTTCATGCGTCGATCTAATTAAACCAAAACTATACTGATTCGCTAAATCAGCAATTTTTCTCATTTGACTGGAATCAATATCGCCAGGGGCAACTGTGCCGTGTGGCTTCAAGGATAGGAGGACGCTTGAATATCCTGCTATTTGATGTTGTTTGGTATTTCTCTCAAGCCAGCGAGTAAAACTTTTTTTATCTTCCTCATTAGCTAGTTGAATCAATTGATCTTTTGAAATACTTGGTAATTGCTTGTAATTAGGTTTTGAAAAGTATTGAGCGACCCGATCCCATTCGCTTTGCGTGAAAGTCTGATCACCACCCTGCCAGTATTGGTACTCTTCATTCACTTGACGAGTGAATTCTTCAGCACCAAGGGCTTTGAAAAGGATCTTGATTCTTGCTTTATAGATATTATCTCTACGACCATGAAGGTTATAAACGCGCAGAACGGCTGATATGTAGTTAGGCAACTCCTGCCACGGTAAATCTTTCTGAATCACTGTTCCAATAATTGGAGTACGACCCATACCACCACCAACTAAGATATCTGCAACCAATTCACCTTGGGTATTGTGTCTTAGAAAAATACCTAAGTCGTGAGCGGCCACAATCGCACGATCTTCTGTAGAGGCGCTCACTGCGATCTTAAATTTTCTGGGTAAAAATGCAAACTCTGGATGCAAAGTAGACCATTGACGTAATAGCTCACATACAGGTCGTGGATCTACGATTTCATCGGCAGCAACGCCTGCAAATGGATCGCTAGTGATATTTCGAACGCAATTACCTGATGTCTGGATGGCATGCATTTGTACACTTGCTAAATCCGCTAATATTTCAGGTGACTCTTCAAGCTTTAGCCAATTAAATTGTATGTTTTGTCTTGTCGTGAAATGGCCATAGCCTCGGTCATATTTATCAGCAATATGAGCAAACATATTCATTTGCTGACTATTAAATAATCCATAAGGTATGGCAATCCGCAACATATAAGCATGTCGCTGCAAGTAAAGGCCATTTTGAAGGCGAAGTGGTTTGAATTCTTCCTCAGGAAGGCTTCCTAGCAAACGTCTTTCAACTTGTCCTTTAAATTGCTTAACTCGGTCGTCGACAATACGTTGATCAATGGGGTTATATAAATACATAATTACTTTTCTACTAAATTAAGATTCAACAAATGCTCGTTCATACACGTAATCACCCAAACGTCCGAGACTTGGTGAAACTTTGAATCCCTTTGCATCAAGCATTTCTGATATTTCTTTCAACATCGATGGGCTACCGCAAATCATGCCCCGATCTGTTACTGGATCTAAGGGTGGTAAACCAATGTCTTTGAATAACTGACCGTTTTCAATTGCTGTTGTTAAACGACCTGTGTGTTTAAAAGCTTCACGAGTCACGGTTGGGTAGTAGATGAGTTTTTCACGAGCCATTTCACCTAAGAACTCATCATTGGGTAGCTCATTCTTGATGTAGTCCTCATAAGCTAGTTCACTGACCAAGCGCACACCGTGGATCAAGATAACCTTTTCAAATCTCTCGTAAGTCTCAGGGTCACGAATAATACTCATGAATGGTGCTAAGCCTGTACCCGTACTAAATAAATAAAGATTTTTACCTGGGTTCAAGTCATCAATAACCAAAGTACCCACAGATTTTTCACTCACCAAAATAGGGTCGCCTACCTTTATCTTTTGAAGGCGTGAAGTTAATGGTCCATTTTCAATTTTGATACTGAGGAACTCCAAATGCTCTTCATAATTAGCGCTTGCCACGCTATAGGCTCGCGCCAAAGGCTTGTCCTCGACTTCCAAACCAATCATTAAGAAATGACCATTACGAAAGCGTAGGCTCTTGTTACGCGTGGTTGTGAAACTAAAAAGGGTGTCGTTCCAATGTTTAACGCTTAGAACTGTTTCGGTTTGATACTTAGCCATTTTCTCAATCAAACCAATATTTTGTATAAATTAAACGCGCTTAAAGTTGAAATCAGTAAACCAACTGTTATCAATAAAGTGCGTACCGATAATCGACTGGTCAAATAAGCAGCAAAGGGTGCAGCAAACAAACCACCAAAGACCAAACCAGCAACTAAAATCCAATGATCAACGCCACTCAACAATAAAAAGCTTGTTCCAGTTGCTAAGGCCACAAAAAATTCAGCCGTATTAACGGTACCAATTGTTTTGCGTGGATTATTCCCCTGGCCGATTAAAGATGATGTGACAACAGGCCCCCAACCACCTCCACCCACTGCATCAAGAAAACCTCCGCTAACTGCTAGCTTTCGAACATGCTTAAGTTCATGCGAGGATTTTTCCACTCTTGGCTTGAATGCTTTTCTTAAAATGATGATGCCCATCACAAGGAGATAGGCCGTAATGTATGGTTTTAATAATTTTCCATCGATTGACGTTAGAAAAATGACACCGATCACACCACCAACAACACCAGGAATGACAATTTTTTTGAAAAGTTCTTTATCCACATTTCCAAATCGAATGTGTGACACACCTGAAAATGCTGTCGTGAATATTTCTGCCACATGAACAGCGCTTGATGCTGCTACAGGCGTCGCCCCGATGCTCAAGAGAAATGAATTGGAGGTAACTCCATAAGCCATACCCAAAGCGCCATCTACAATTTGAGCTGCCAATCCAACACCAACAGCTAACCAGAAATATTCAGAACTTAATAAAGTGGCGAGTGATGTTGCGATGGTGTGTCTAGCATGATGGTCAGCTTGGCTAAACCAGTAACCTAGCAATGACATCAATACTAAAAAGGTAATCAATACATACCTACGATCTACCAAAAATAAAGTATTTTTCTTTTCAATAGGCGGCAGACCAATAGCTAGTTGCTCTTGATTTTCTGGCGTGTCTGATACATCTGTATGTCTGCTTGTTCGCATTGCCCCAACCTTTTGATATCAATGGTTGGAACTATAAGCACCTACCTATATTACGTAAAATAATAGATAGTTATTTATATATAACTTAAAGTAATATATAAATTTAAAAGAAGTTCAAAAATTACTTCTCTACGAAAGCTCTTTCGTAGACGTAATCACCAAGAACGCCTAGGCTAGGTGATACTTTGAATCCGTTGGCATCCAGCATTGCTGAGATTTCTTTCAGCATGGATGGGCTACCGCAAATCATGCCGCGGTCTGTTGCCGGATCTAAGGGTGGTAAACCAATGTCTTTGAATAACTGGCCGTTTTCAATCGCTGTCGTTAAACGCCCCGTGTGTTTGAATGCTTCACGAGTTACAGTTGGGTAGTAGATGAGCTTTTCACGAACCATTTCACCTAAGAACTCATCATTGGGGAGTTTATTCTTGATGTAATCCTCATAAGCCAGTTCACTGACCAAACGGACACCGTGGATCAAAATAATCTTTTCGAATCTCTCATAAGTCTCAGGATCACGAATAATGCTCATGAATGGTGCTAAGCCTGTTCCTGTACTGAATAAGTAAAGATTTTTACCAGGGTTCAAGTCATCAATCACTAAAGTGCCCACAGATTTATCACTCACCAAAATAGGATCACCCACTTTGATTTTTTGAAGTCTGGATGTGAGTGGACCGTTTTCAACAATAATGCTGAAGAACTCCAAATGCTCTTCATAGTTGGGGCTAGCTACGCTATAAGCGCGCACCAAAGGTTTCCCCTCTACTTCCAAACCAATCATTAAGAAATGTCCGTTACGAAAGCGCAGACTTTTATTGCGCGTCGTCGTGAAGCTAAAAAGGGTGTCGTTCCAATGTTTAACGCTTAGAACTGTTTCGGTTTGATAACTTGCCATGGGGTTTTGTTAGTTTTTTGTTAGTTTTTTTTGATTATTGAATGCGTGGAATTAGCTCTATTCTAAACCCATGAGCAAAAGGCATGTTTTGAAAGGTGGTTATCCAATATATACAAGACTTAAGTAGTTTTTATATACTTGTCCGAATTAGAGTGCTTTTGTTGAATTAAACGGAGAAAATAGAAGATGAAATTAATCAGTTCATTGATCACAGCAGGATTGATGGTGTCTGTATCAGCACCAGTATTTGCATCGAAAGAAATCGCCAGCAAAAATTCTTGTATGGGTTGCCATGCGATTGATAAGAAAGTAGTTGGGCCTTCTTATAAAGATATCGCTGCCAAGTACAAAGGTCAGCCTGATGCAGTGGATAAATTAGTTAAGAAAGTTAAAGTTGGTGGCGGTGGTGTTTGGGGCGCAGTACCCATGCCAGGAAATAACAGAATCAGCGATGCTGATGCTAAGACCGTTGTTCAGTGGATTTTAGATAGCAATAAGTAATTAGGAGCTTCTAGGACATAAAAGAATGGCTGGTTTAACCGGCCATTTTTTATATCTGTCAATTTTATGAATTGATTAGATAATCGAGCTATCAGTCAGTCATCCACGCATTCAACCAAAGCAGTCAACTACCCAATTAATGAATCAAGCCAGCAGCTCACCACGTTTATTTAATAAGAATTTACTTCTCCTGATTATTTGTCAGGGCTTGTTCTTAACGAATAACGTCACCTTTATTGCCATCAATGGTCTTGTAGGCATGAGCCTCACCCCTATTCCATGGATGGCGACTTTACCCATCATGGGCTATGTGGTTGGTGGAGCTTTATCAACTGGTCTGGTGTCTAAAGTACAAAAACGCTATGGTCGCCAAAAATCATTTCAATTGGGTTTATTGGTGGCAGTTGTCTCAGCGATTATTTGTGCCATTGCTGCTTATCAAAGAAATTTTTGGCTACTAACCACAGCGACCTTGATCGCTGGCTTTTACAGCGCTAATGGTCAACTCTATCGCTTTGCTGCTGCTGAGTTAACTCATGCCAGTCTTAAAGAAAAAGCTGTCTCTTGGGTTTTGGCAGGCGGTTTATTAGGTGCCGTGATCGGACCTAACCTCGCCTCATGGACTAAGAATGTTTTTGATGTGCCCTTCTTAGGCGCCTATCTATCTTTAGCTGTTGCTGGAACGATTGGTATTTTTATTATGGGCAAGATTGAGTTCCATAAAGAGCTTGATTTGAGGCAGGAGCGAGATAAGGATGGCGGCTTAGTGTCGGGATCAGTTGATGTAGGTAGATCCTTGATGGTGATTGCTCAACAACCGATGTTTATCGTTGTAGCGATGACTTCTGCACTCAGTTACGGGATTATGAATTTACTCATGGCCGCCACTCCACTGGCTATGGAGGTTTGTGGTTATCCCTTCTCTGATGCAGCGATGGTTCTTCAATGGCATGTGATTGGTATGTTTGCGCCGGGTTTCTTTACAGGTCATTTAATCAAGCGCTGGGGTAGCTTGCCCATCATGTGGGTAGGCTTGGTCCTCAATGTTGCCTGCGTCGCTATTGCTCTATCTGGTACAGAACTACATCAGTTCTTTTGGGCAATGCTGGTCTTAGGTGTTGGTTGGAATTTTTTATTTACCGGTGCCACCACTCTGGCACTGTCAACCTATTTACCAGCAGAAAAAGATAAAGCTCAGGGTTTAATTAATTTTTTCGTTTTTAGCACAATGGCTATTACTTCATTAAGCTCAGGTGCCTTATTAACAACCCAGGGATGGGCGCTATTAAACTGGGTTTCGATCTTCCCATTATTTTTAACTGCCCTTGGATTGTTTTGGCTAAGTCGCCATTTGAAGAGATTGGCCTTAGTGCGTATTTAGTGGGTATTTAGTTGAGTGTTTAGTTGAGTGCGTTTTATTTTTCTTTTTGCAAGATGTTCAGTGCTAGCGCTTCAGCCACTTTAATACCATCAACACCTGCTGACAGAATACCGCCAGCATATCCAGCACCTTCACCAGCAGGGTACAAACCTTTGACATTCAGACTCTGAAAATCTATGCCGCGCGTGACACGCAGCGGCGAAGATGTTCTGGTCTCTACACCCGTCAAAACTGCATCATGCATTGAGAAACCCGGAATCTGTTTATTAAAAGCAGGTAATGCTTCACGCATGGCTTCAATCGCGTAATCAGGTAGAGCTGTTGCTAAGTCTGTTAAGTGAACCCCAGGTTGGTAAGAAGGAATCACCGTACCAAACGCTGTAGATGGTGTTCCAGTAATAAAGTCTCCGACCAATTGGCCAGGTGCTTCGTAATTACGACCACCCAACTCAAATGCATGAGACTCTAACTTTCTTTGGAAGTCGATACCCGCTAAAGGATTATCAGGCCCTCCACCATAATCCTCAGGATCAACGTTCACCACAATACCTGCGTTGGCATTGCGCTCGTTACGAGAATATTGACTCATGCCATTCGTCACCACACGGTTCTCTTCTGATGTGGCTGCGACGACTGTGCCACCAGGACACATGCAAAAACTATAGACGGCACGACCATTTTTAGCATGGTGTACGAGTTTGTAATCAGCCGCACCTATGATCGGGTTACCCGCATGAGGTCCTAAGCGAGCCTTATCAATGAGAGATTGAGGGTGCTCGATCCTAAAGCCTACTGAAAAAGGTTTAGCTTCTATGTAGACGCCTGCATCATGCAATGCTTGGAAGGTGTCTCGTGAACTGTGCCCTAAAGCCAGAATCACTTGGTCAGCTTTTATTTTTTCACCGCTCTCTAATTGGACGCCTTTGATTTGTCCCTCCTGAATATCAAAGCCACTGACTTTTTGTTGAAAACGAATCTCCCCACCGAGCTTAATAATCTCATGACGCATTTTTTCTACAACGCCCACCAATCTAAATGTACCAATATGCGGTTTAGCGACATAAGCAATTTCTTCAGGAGCGCCTGCTTTGATAAATTCATGGATGACTTTGCGACCATAAAACTTAGGATCTTTGATCTGGCTCCATAACTTACCGTCCGAGAAAGTACCCGCACCACCCTCACCAAATTGCACATTAGATTCTGGATTGAGTTTATTTTTACGCCATAAAGCCCAGGTGTCCTGAGTGCGCTCACGCACTTGTTTGCCTCGCTCCAAAACAATCGGCTTAAAACCCATCTGAGCTAGAAGTAAAGCGGCAAAAATTCCACAAGGGCCAAAACCAATGACCACAGGTCTACTGGTTAGATGTTCCGGTGCTTGTGCTAAAAAGTGATAACTGGTGTCTGGTGCTAAACGGATGTGCTGATTGTGCGCATGGATTTTTAATAAATGTTCTTCATTTTTAGCAGAAAGATCAATGGTGTAGATGAGAGACAGCGCTGTGTTTTTACGAGCGTCGTGACTGCGCTTAAAAATGCTGAACTGAATCAACTCCTTTGCAGGGATGTTCAAACACTTTAATATGGCTGCTTCTAGCTCTTCTGGAGCATGATTGATAGGCAAGCGCAGTTCAGTAATACGGATCATGGGCTATACGATACACAATGCTTTAATAAAAGGTAGAAAAATGACAAATCAAGACATTCCATACGTCAACGATACGCAAGAATGGCTCGTCAAGGCCGTGATCGGTTTGAATCTATGCCCTTTTGCTAAAGCCGTGCATATTAAAGAACAAATCCGTTATACCGTGAGCGAAGCCACGACAGTTGAAGCACTTCTTATAGATCTAGCCCAAGAGTTAGAGCATTTGGCTGAATCTTCAGCAGAAAAAACTGATACGACTTTGTTGATACATCCTCATGTCTTGCAAGACTTTATGGATTACAACGAGTTTTTAGATTTGGCCGATGGGTTATTAGAGCAATTGGACTTAGATGGTGAGCTACAAATTGCTAGCTTCCATCCGCAATATCAATTTGCAGGGACTGAAGTTGACGATATCACCAATTTTACGAATCGCTCACCCTATCCCACTTTACACATCCTGCGAGAAGATAGTCTTGATAAAGCAGTTAAAGCTTTTCCGGAAGCTGAAGCTATTTTTGAAACGAATATCGCTACGATGCAAAAGCTCGGTATTGATGGCTGGAAAAAGCTTTTTAAATAGTCGACTTAGCGTCTCTCAGATAGTCAACTAAACGCCGGATGACTGGTGGATTAGGTCGAGTTAGGTAAGAGACCAGTATCGCAGCTATAAAACTAGCAGGAATACCAAAAGCACCAGAGGCAATCGGATCGATACCAAACCAACGATCTCCGAACACGCCCGTGATGCGCGAAACGAATGGATAGTTCAAAGCGATATATGTTCCGCTTACAGCTAAACCCGTGAAAATACCAGCGATAGCGCCCCACTCGTTGATGCGCTTAGAAAATACCGCCAAAATCAACACGGCAAAAAAGCTGGATGCTGCTAGCGAGAAAGAAGCTCCCACTAAAAACAGGATGTCCCCTGGTCTCAGTGATGTGACATAGGCCGCAAATAGTGCGACGCCTAATAAAGCTATCTTAGCTATGGTGACACGTCTTTGATGAGATGCTTTGTTATCCACCAAATGGAAGTAAACGTCATGAGAAATCGCATTAGCAATAGTCAGGAGTAATCCATCTGCTGTTGATAAAGCTGCAGCCAGTGCTCCGGCAGCCACTAAACCAGAAATGACATAAGGCAAACCGGCTATCTCAGGTGCCGCAAGAATAATCATATCGGGAGAGATGACTAACTCGGCCCATTGAACAATGCCGTCGCCATTGATATCAGAGAGAGATAAAACTGGTGGATCTAATTTACGCCATTGCAATACCCACTGAGGTAAATCAGAAAATGGGACGCCCACTAAATTTCTAAATAACTCTAATTTCACCATAGCAGCCAAAGGTGGCACGCTCAGATAAAAAATCAATATAAAAAATAAGGTCCAGAACACGGAATAACGCGCCGCACTCACACCCGTGGTGGTGTAGTAGCGCGTCAGGATGTGAGGCAAGCTGGCAGTTCCAAACATCAAGCAAAAAATGAGTAATATAAAGTTCAGCTGATCCATGCCAGTGGTACCCGTGATATTACTAAAAACTGGTGCCATCGAGGGGGTTGTGTTTTGACTTCTCTGGTAAGCCTCTTGCTTTTCTTTTTGCCAAACTGCATAGGCATCAGCAGGATCTGCTGGAAAGATTTGTAATTTTTTCTCTAGCGCTTTGATTTCTTTTAAAGGTGCTTGAGCAAGCCTAGCATCACGCAATTCTTTTTCAGCTTTCTTTTTTTCAGCATAATAAGATAGCGGTAAATCAGCAATGAGCTTCTCTAAAGATAATACTTTTTTTGCATAAAAGACGCGTACTTTGACTTCTTCATTAGTGGTCTCAAAATCCTTTTCGTAATACTGGATCTCCTCTAAAACTTTGCCATACGTCGCTTGAGGAAATATGGAGCCATGCTTGTCATAAGAAATCATGCCTAAGGGCAGGATCAAAGCAATCACAATAACGATATATTGAGCAACCTGTGTCCAAGTCACGGCCCTCATACCGCCCAAGAAAGAGCAGATCAAAATACCAGCTAAGCCAAAGAAAACACCAATGCCAAATTCAACACCAATAAAACGATTGATAATTAAACCAACACCTTGAATTTGAGCTACTAAATAAAGAAATGAACAAATGATGGTTGTTATAACTGCAGCGACTCGAACAATTTTGCTGCCACCTTCCTTGCCTTGACTGTATCGAATCGCCAAGAAGTCAGGAATGGTGTACGAACCAAATTTACGAATATAGGGTGCTATTAATAAAGCTACTAAACAAAAACCGCCCGTCCAACCCACTATAAATGCTAAACCTTTGTAACCCGAACTGAATAAGATACCCACCAAACCGATAAAGGTGGCAGCACTCATCCAATCAGCGGCCGTGGCCATGCCATTAAAGATAGCAGGCACTTTGCGCCCCGCTACATAGTAGTCAGTGATATCTGAAGTTCTTGAGAGCAAGCCAATACTGGCGTAAATAGCAATGGTGACAAACAAGAAGATATTGCCTAGCCAAAGTCCAGGACCGCTATTTTCTTCTACCAAGCTCAGCGAATAAACTAAAAATAAGAATCCTGCTGTGAATAGCAAGTAATAGAAACCTATTTTTTTGGTAGCTGATAAATGTGGCATATTTAGATTATTACCCAGCTGAAAGAAAAAAGGCCGGTCACTCAATGAGTTTCCGGCCTAAGAAGGACTAGCTAATCAAATCATTTCATTAGATGGCATCTTTGAGTTGTTCCAAAATGGCTGGATTTTCAAGCGTTGAGGTGTCTTGTGTAATCGCCTCACCCTTCGCTAGCACGCGTAGCAAGCGGCGCATGATTTTTCCAGAACGAGTTTTAGGCAAGTTGTCACCAAAACGAATTTCTTTTGGTTTAGCAATCGGGCCAATTTCTTTTGCAACCCAGTTACGCAGATCAGCTGCCATTTTCTTAGCATCCTCACCCGTTGGGCGCTTACCTTTGAGAACCACGAAAGCCACAATCGCCTCACCGGTCATATCATCTGGTCGACCTACGACGGCAGACTCAGCTACAAGCGGATTGGCAACTAAGCATGATTCGATTTCCATCGTACCCATGCGGTGACCTGAGACGTTTAACACATCATCAATACGACCCGTGATCGTGAAATACCCAGTGTCTTTATTACGGATTGCGCCATCACCCGCCAAATAAAGCGTGCCACCCAATTCGTCTGGGAAGTAGCTCTTCTTAAAGCGCTCTGGATCACCCCAAATCGTACGAATCATGGCAGGCCATGGGCGCTTCACCACTAAAATGCCGCCTTGACCGTTAGGCATATCAGCACCTACTTCGTCAACGATCGCCGCCATGACGCCCGGTAAAGGTAAAGTGCATGAACCTGGTACCAATGGTGTCGCACCTGGCAACGGCGTGATCATGTGGCCACCTGTTTCTGTTTGCCAGAAAGTGTCAACGATTGGGCAGTTTTCACCGCCAATATTTTTGTGATACCACATCCAAGCCTCTGGATTGATCGGCTCACCGACAGAACCTAGTAGACGCAAGCTCTTCAAGTTGTAATTCTTAGGATGAACAGATGGATCTGTATCAGACGCTTTAATGAGTGAGCGAATGGCTGTTGGTGCTGTGTAGAAAATAGATACCTTATGGCGCTCAATCATTTCCCAGAAACGACCAGCGTTCGGGTAGGTTGGTACACCTTCAAAAATGACTTGTGTTGCACCACATGCTAAAGGACCATAAGCGATATAACTATGGCCAGTGATCCAACCAATATCAGCTGTACACCAGAAGATATCCTTGTGACGAAGGTCAAAAGTCCACTTCATGGTCAACATCGCCCACAAGAGGTAACCGCCGGTTGCGTGCTGAACACCTTTTGGTTTGCCGGTTGAGCCTGATGTGTATAAAACAAATAACGGATGCTCTGCACTCACCCACTCTGGCTCACATACTTTTGATTGGCCAGCAGAAACATCATGCATCCATTTATCGCGACCTGCCTTCATGGGCACATCACCACCAGTACGCTTGTAAACAATCACGTGCTTGAGTTTTTCGCAACCACCTAAGTCAAGAGCTTCGTCGGCAATGGTTTTAAGTGGCAATGCTTTACCACCACGCAATTGTTGATCTGCTGTAATTAAGGCAACTGCGCCAATGTCGACAATACGTTCTTGTAAGGACTTAGCTGAGAAGCCCCCGAAAACAACGGAGTGGGTCGCACCAATACGAGCACACGCTTGCATCGCCACAACACCTTCAACAGACATGGACATGTAGATAACCACGCGGTCACCTTTTTTGATGCCGAGCTTTTTAAGACCGTTCGCAAATGCAGCGACGCGATCATGTAATTCTTGATAAGTTACTTTTGTAACTTTTTTATCATCAGCTTCAAAAACAAGCGCATTCTTTTTGGCTAAACCATTTTGAATATTACGATCAATACAGTTGTAAGAAGCATTGGTTAAGCCGTCTTCAAACCATTTATAGAATGGGGCTTTAGATTCATCTAAAACCTTCGTAAAAGGTTTCTTCCAAAATAAGTTTTCTTTGGCAAGTCTGGCCCATGTACCGTCAAAGTTTTTTTCAAAAGACTGACACATGGCGCTGTACTGTTGCATGCTTGAAATAGCAGCTTGCTTAGCAAAAGCTTTAGGTGGATTAAAAACGCGATTTTCGACTAATAACTGTTTCATACCAGACATACTCTTCTCCTACTTTCTAGGGTGTTTTAATACAAACTTCGAGATTAGGCGGATGGACTGACGTTTGACTGACAATCTTCATATACTTAGGCTTTCTAAGGGTTACCCCTTAGCCTTAAGGCTATTCATTACCTTAACTTCTACAAATCTTTCATAAGCTTACATGAATCACAGGGGCAATTACTAGATTAGAACTTTCCCAAGGTAAAATGAATAACTTCTGATTAACCACTTATCAAAGTACCCCTATGAGCACAATTCGCCAAGATGATTTTATTCAAAGTATTGCTGACGGCTTTCAATACATCTCTTACTACCATCCTTTGGACTACATCACTGCTTTAGGCAAAGCCTATGAGCGTGAGGAGAGTCCTGCAGCTAAAGATGCAATTGCTCAGATCCTTACCAATAGCCGTATGTGTGCTGAGGGCAAGCGCCCAATTTGCCAAGATACAGGTATCGCTGTTGTATTTTTAAAAGTGGGCATGCATGTGAAATGGGATGCTAAGCTCAGCGTCCAAGAAATGGTGAATGAAGGTGTTCGTCGGGCTTATATGAACCCTGATAACAAGCTACGCGCTTCTATATTGCTCGATCCTGCTGGCAAACGGACGAACTCCAAAGACAATACCCCTGCCGTGGTTCATTATGAAATCGTCGAAGGTGATGGCGTTGAGGTCATTTGCGCAGCCAAGGGTGGTGGCTCAGAAAATAAGAGCAAGCTGGTGATGTTGAACCCATCTGATTCTATTGTTGATTGGGTGATTAAGACACTTCCAACGATGGGGGCTGGTTGGTGTCCGCCAGGTATCTTGGGTATTGGTATTGGTGGTACTCCTGAAAAAGCCATGTTGCTGGCTAAAGAGTCATTGATGGGTCCGGTGGATATTCATGAGCTCATTGCTCGAGGACCCAAAACACGTATTGAAGAACTTCGTTTAGAAATCATGGATAAGGTCAATGCGCTGGGTATTGGCGCTCAAGGTTTAGGTGGTCTCACGACCGTGTTAGATGTGAAGATCCTTGACTACCCAACACATGCTGCTTCATTGCCTGTAGGCATGATCCCTAACTGTGCTGCAACACGTCACGTTCATTTCCATTTACATGGTGATGGTCCTGCCATCCTCACTCCACCATCTTTGTCAGATTGGCCAAATGTTGCCTGGGCACCTGACACAGAAAAGTCATTGCGCGTTAATTTAGATACCTTGACACCTGAAGAGGTAGCGAAATGGAAACCAGGTCAAACATTATTGCTAAATGGCAAAATGTTGACCGGTCGCGATGCCGCTCATAAGCGCATTGCTGACATGTTGGCTAAAGGTGAAAAGCTTCCCGTTGATTTTAAAAATCGTGTGATCTATTACGTCGGTCCAGTCGATCCCGTTCGTGATGAAGTGATGGGTCCTGCAGGTCCAACCACAGCCACACGCATGGATAAGTTCACAGAGATGATGTTGGCACAAACAGGTCTTATCTCCATGGTGGGTAAATCAGAACGTGGTCCTGTAGCTATTGAATCTATCAAAAAGCATAAATCTGCTTATTTGATGGCAGTTGGTGGTGCTGCTTATTTGGTATCTAAAGCTATCAAAGCATCTAAGGTGGTGGGCTTTGCTGATTTGGGCATGGAAGCCATTTACGAATTCACGATTGAAGATATGCCAGTGACGGTTGCTGTCGATTCGGAAGGAACTTCTGTTCACACAACAGGTCCTAAAGAGTGGCAAGCTAAGATTGGAAAAATTCCAGTCGTTAAGGCTTAAAGTTTTAAGTTAAGGAAAACTTTTGGCAACTATTGGCGTATTTGATTCAGGCATTGGAGGACTCACCGTCCTCCACGAGGCTTTGCGCCAAGCACCCGCTCATCACTATACGTATTTAGCGGACTCAGCCAATGCGCCTTACGGTGAAAAGTCCAGTGAATGGATTGCTAAGAGAAGTTTAGATCTCTGTCACTGGTTGGTTCGTGAGGGTTGCCAAGCATTGGTCGTCGCTTGTAATACGGCAACCGCAGAAGCTATCGAGGGTATCCGTCAAGATATGCCAGCTATTCCAATCATTGGGGTGGAGCCAGGTATCAAGCCTGCGGTGACGCTGAGCAATAATCACAAGGTCGGTGTTTTAGCGACTCAAAATACTTTAAAAAGTGATAAGTTCAATGCGCTTCTAAAGAGTCTTGATTCTGATTGCGAATTAATTCCACAGGCTGGATTAGGTTTAGTGCCTCTGATTGAATCGGGTCAACTGGATAGCGTTGAAATGAATGCCTTACTTCGTCAACATTTACAGCCTTTTCAAGAGGCTGGTATTGATACCCTCGTTTTAGGCTGTACCCACTATCCCTTCTTAACACCATTGATCCGAGAAATTTTAGGTTCTGAGATTCAAATCATTGATACCAGTGAAGCAGTCGTCAAACAACTCTCTCGTAAGTTAGAAGAATTCCACTTATTACAATCAGCTCCCCCTAGAGTGATTCGCTTTTATTCAACATCGGATGCAGATGCACTGGTTGCGCTGGCTAAACAATTGATACCCACCGCTTTAGAACAACACTCGATTGAAACATCGACTGTGTTCATTTCTTAATTGAAGTGATGAATAAAGATAGGCTCAATTCTCTGAAGTCAATGATCCAAGCTATGGGCTTGCAATCACAGGTCCTTGTTTTGGTGATCGCTTTACATGTTCTATTACTGGTAGGAGTTCAGCTAAGCCCACAAAGAGCCACACCAGCTAACAGTATGGGCGATCTTGTGATGGCCAGTTTGCTAGACCCCAATCCGCAACTTGAGAAGAAAACAACGCCGGCTCCCAAGCCAGAGAAAAAGGTTGAGCCAAAAGTTGAAAATACCAAAAGTGCTGCAATAACTACTTCTTCTGCTTCGCCACTTGTAGAGTCAGCTAGTACAGCGTTGCCGAGTAGCTCTGGGGGCAGCAGTTCTGGAGAATTAAAAAGCGTTTCCATCAGTCAAGCACAATGCAGTGTTCCTGAACCGTTTTATCCAAGCCTTGCCAGAAGAATGGGTGAAGAAGGTAAAACCATGGTTCGATTATTTATTAATGAAAGTGGTGCCGTTGAAAAAGTGTCACTCTCTCAAAGTAGCGGTATCCAAAGACTCGATCAAGCCGCTTTAGAGGCTGCTATGAAAGTTCGTTGTCGACCTTTTGTAGAATATGGAAAAGCTATTAAAGTAACAGCTATACAACCTTATATTTTTAGACTGGAATAATTCATGAATCAAGCTTTTGGTTTAGGCAATATGTGGGCTCAAGGTGATGC
>CAMDUR010000022.1 GCA_945879115.1 Polynucleobacter meluiroseus | reverse complement strand
ACACAAGGAAGATACCCATGAGTTTGAAACTCTCACTCAAGCTATCGCTTTTGCAACAGAGTTGGGTGAATTTGTAAAAATTGAATTTGATGGGAAAGAACTTGTTGGTGTATTTGGAGCCGACGGTATTACTGATGGTAAATGTCCCGATGGCGTTGAGTACACCTGGATGAAAAGAAGAAAGAGTTAACTAAGGTTAACTGGGGTCAATGTGGTTAATGCGATAAATACGACCAATAGAACACTATTCCATATAGTGTTTTGGCGTAGAAGGTGGTTCCTTCGGATCATTTGATTCTTTAGCTTCTTTGTTTGGCTTACTGACCTTAGGCGTAACGGGGTCACTCTGCCCACAACCAATCAGTAATAGTGTAGAAATTAAGCCTAATAGGTATTTCTTCATTTTCAGCGCCCTCTCAATAACTTGATATTATCTGAATTTTCTTCAGATGTTCAGTAAAAATACTCAAATATGCGATATCTTGTAAGATTGAAGTGTTGTCTTCAATTGCGGTTTTCTCGCTGTTTTAGCGGGAATTCTTACCAAAATACCAATGAGGTCTAAAAATGCAGAAACGTTCTTTTGTTAAATCTTTATTAGCTTTTGCTCTTGTTGCAGTCACTTCAGTTGCGCAAGCACAGCAAGTTCTTCGTGTAACAACAATTCCAGAAGAAGCTGCTACTGAACAAATTAGAAAATTTGGTCCGTTGAGTCAATATTTAGAGAAAAGTCTTGGCATGAAAGTTGAATTTACGCCTGTGACTGACTATCCAGCTGCAGTAGAGGCATTGGTGAACAAGCAAGTCGATTTGGTTTGGTTCGGTGGCTTTACTTATGTTCAAGCTCAAATCAGATCAGGTGGAAAGATCATCCCTATTGCACAACGTGAAGAAGATACAAAGTTTCGTTCAGTTTTCATTACCCAAAAGAATTCAGGTATCACTAAGCTGACTGATTTAAAAGGTAAGCAAGTCAGCTTTGGATCACAATCTAGTACCTCAGGTCATTTAATGCCACGCACCTATCTTTTAGAAGCTGGCCTCAATCCTGAAGTAGACTTCAAACGCATCGCCTACTCTGGCGCTCACGATGCAACAATCGCATCAGTTGTCAGTGGTCGAGTAGATGCTGCAGCGCTTGACATCACTGTTTGGAATAAGTTTGTATCTGAAAATAAAGTAGATACAAGCAAAGTGGATGTTTTCTACACAACACCACCATTCTTCAACTACAACTGGTCCGTTCATGCTGACATGCCAGTGGCGTTACGTGACAGAATTACAAAGTCTTTATTAGCTTTAAATATGAATACGCCTGAAGGTAAAGAGATCCTTACCTTAAATCGCGCTACTAAATACATACCTACAAAAGCAGAGAATTACAAAGGTCTTGAGACAGCAGGTAAAAGTGCAGGCTTGATCAAGTAAGTGAATTTAGATTTAAAGAAAATTGTTGCTAAGCCTCCCTCCAACCAGAGGGAGGCTTCTTTTAGTCTGAAGGATATCTCACTTGATATTCAATCAGGTGAGCACCTTGCAATTATTGGTCCATCTGGCTCAGGCAAAACAACGCTCTTACAAGTTATAGCGGCAGCACTCAAACCAATTTCTGGTGAATTAAATCTTGATGGCATTAATCCTTGGGAACTATCAGTAGGTCAGCTGCAAGAACTTCGCTCTAAATTATTTTATGCCCCACAGATTCCCCCCCTACCGCCCAGACAAAGAGTTGTCACAACGCTAAGCGCCAGTCGTTTGACCAGTATGAGTTTGGCACAAAGCCTTTTAAACCTAGTTTATCCACAGCATGCCAAAGATGCTCTGTCAGCTCTTGATTTATTTGATCTAAAAGAGAAGATTTGGGAGAGGGTCGATCACCTCTCAGGTGGCGAGCGACAAAGAGTTGGCTTAGCAAGAGTTTTGATGAGTAGCGCCAAGCTATGGTTAGTTGATGAACCCCTGTCAGCTCTTGATCCTAAAAGATCAAAACAGGCGATTAAAACTTTAATCACCGAAGCCAACAAACGAGGCGCAACTTTAATCGTTACCCTTCACCAAGTGGAAGTTGCTACAGGTGAATTTCCAAGAGTGATTGGTCTTAAAGATGGCTCTTTAGAATTTGATCTTGCAGCAAAACTTGTTACAAAAAATATATTACATGAGTTGTATGCAGACCGCGAAGATGAGTTGAATGGCTTTACTTCTGCTCAAGTGATCATTGATAAGAATTTAGAAGTACCAAAGACATCCAATATTTGTAGACCACAATGATGTCTAGCGTCACTGCCCCGCAATTAAGAGACCCCGCATGGTTTTCTCGAGTTCGATTTGGGGTAATAGGCATCATTCTTTTAATACCAGCACTCATTGCCACTGAATTTAAGCCTTGGCTGATATTTGAAGAGCAAAACCTAAAGGTCACGCTCAAGTTTTTAAGCGACTTTTTTCCACCAAACCTAGATCCCTCGTTTTTGAAGTTGATTGCTATAGAAGCCTGGAAAACAGTTGCTATTGCAACGGTAGGCATATTCTTAGCATTAATCCTTGCTATTCCGATGACTCTGATCAGTACAAGAGTTTTATCAATCTCCAGCCTATCTGGAAAAATGCATTTATTGCCTTTTGCACTGAGGCAGACCATCCGTTTTATTTTGATCTTGATGCGCAGTATTCCTGAATTGGTTTGGGCGCTTGTATTTGTCCGTGTCGTTGGCTTAGGTCCTGCTGCAGGAGTGCTTGCCATTGCTCTAACCTATGCAGGCATGCTGGGTAAGATTTACGGTGAGATTCTTGAAAGTGGCAATACTGATTCAAGCGAGAGCTTGCTTCGCAACGGCGCTGGCAGACTGCAAACTTTCTTTTACGCGGTCTTACCGCAAAACCTCAGCGAATTAACAAGCTATACGGTCTACCGTTGGGAATGTGCGATTCGATCATCTGCTGTATTAGGATTTGTTGGGGCTGGCGGATTAGGTCAGCAAATGGATAACTCCATGCGCATGTTTAATGGCTCAGAAGTCGCAACAATTCTGATTGTGTTTATGATACTTGTGGCACTTTCAGATTGGTTTAGTGATCATCTTAGAAAACGGATCGCCTAATATGTTGAATCATCAGACGCCGTCAAGATCAAATAATTACCTTTTGTTAATTGGGGTAATTGGTATCACCATACTTAGCTTTTGGTCCCTTGATCTTCAGCTATCAAGACTTTTCTCTTTGAGAAGTCTTGAATTGATGGCTAAGTTCTTTAATGAACTTTTATCTCCCAATATAAGCCCAACATTTTTATCAAAAATTCTTATTGCGTCATTAGAAACTATTGCTATGTCTGCTGTTGGTACATTACTCGCTGCTGTGCTTGGCATCATGCTAGCTTTACCTGCCAGTAAAACTAATTCCAATGACAAAGCTATTTTAAGAACACCTGCTAGATGGCTACTCAATGCTCTCAGGTCCATCCCTGAATTGGTGTGGGCGGCACTTTTATTGATTTCTGTTGGTCTTGGACCTTTTGCAGGCACTTTAGCTTTGGGCTTACATACGACTGGCGTTCTAGGAAGATTGTTTGCGGAATCTATTGAAAATGCTAATACTCATTCCAGCGAATCATTGAGGCTTGTAGGCGTCAGTGAACTAAGAATCTTTTTATATGACACATTACCTACCGTGCTTCCTCAGTTGATCTCATACACGCTTTATCGTTGGGAAAATAATATACGTGCTGCTGCAATACTAGGAATTGTCGGCGGTGGTGGATTAGGTCAAATGCTAGCTTTTCATATGGGTCTATTCCAAATGAAAGAAACCAGCACCATTTTGCTGTCGATGATTGGCCTTGTCATCATGGTCGATAGCCTTTCTTATTGGCTAAGAAAATCCATAGAGCGTTAAATTCGAATAATCGACCTCTTTCTTAGATGAAATTTTGGTATCTATTGTCTAAAATCTTAAGTCAACACTAGATTTCTACTTAATTACTTTTACTTAAAAATAGAGATGATGCTGGGGCCAATAGATGATAATTTTTATATAGCAAATAATTCATCTACCTTCTTGAATAGCCCCCAATGTTTAAAGGCCTCGAGCCAAATATTGGTATATAAGTTAAAGTTGTCACATTAATAATTAAGGTTCCCAAACTTTGCAAGCAATCAAACTATTCCCTAAAATTTGGATGATGGCTATCGCTCTGATAGTGCTTACGTCAAGTTTTTCTACAATTGCGCAAACCGAAGAACAAAAAGTCGTGGTGGGCTCAAAACGATTTACAGAAAGCTATGTATTAGGTGAGCTGATCAATCAAACTTTGCGGGATGGGGGTTTACGCTCAGAACACCGACAGGGTTTAGGTAATACTAATATCGTTTCACAAGCACTCATTCAGGGTCAAATTGATGTTTACCCAGAATACACAGGGACCATCTTACGAGAAATACTTAAGCAATCAGATGCTCAAGTCTCGTTAGTCGAACTTAATAAATTGCTTGCTCCAAAAGGAATTAAAGCTGCAATCCCCCTCGGGTTTAATAATTCATATGCGCTGGCATTAAGAGCGGATAAAGCCAAATCCCTTGGTTTAAGAAAAATCAGTGATATTGCAAAATTAACACCCTTACAACAATCATCTCTTCGTATTGCTCTATCCCCAGAATTTAAAACTAGATCGGATGGCTGGCCATCCCTGATAAAGAGCTACGATTTAAATCTTAAAGTTAGCAAAGTTTTAGAGCACGGCCTCGCTTACGACGCTTTATCAAGAGGTGATGTTGATATCGTTGATGCATATACAACTGATGCAGCTGTTGTGAGAGATAACTTGGTTCTTTTAGAAGATGATGCTCAAGTCTTCCCACGCTATGAAGCCATACTTCTGATGCGTTTGAATTTTGATCAAAGTAAATTGAAAGATTTAGAAAATCGCTTAGATCAAGTGAAGATGTCAAAACTGAATCAACAAGCTGAAATCGGCATTAGTTTTGAAAAGATCGCTCGGTCTTTTTTAGATGCAACACTTGATAACCAAAAACCCCAATCATCTCTTAACCGATTTATTAGTTTGTTATTTGGAGCTGATTTCTTTAGCGCATTGAGAGATCATATTTTACTGGTGGCAATTTCCTCATTATTTGCGTTATTAGTTGGCATTCCTTTAGGCGTTCTCGCACACCGAAGTCCCCGCTCTGCTATTTGGATACTTGGAACAGTAGGCACTTTACAAACCATTCCATCCTTAGCTCTATTAAGTATATTGATAGCCCTTCTCGGTCAAATAGGCTCTATACCAGCTGTTCTGGCTTTATTCCTTTACGGTCTTCTGCCCATAGTCAATGCTACTCATATTGGACTTTTAGAGGTGCCATCTAACCTGAAGGAGGGAGCTCTTGCTTTAGGCTGTAATGCAAAACAATTATTACTCTCAATTGAATTGCCATCAGCCAAACCAATCATCATGAATGGCTTAGCATCAGCTACTGTAATTGGTGTCGGAACTTGTACTCTTGCAGCTCTTGTAGGTGCAGGAGGGTTCGGTGAGCGCATTGTGTCTGGTCTTGCAACCAATGACCACTCTATGATGCTTGCAGGTGCCATACCTGCTGCAATTTTGGCACTCATTGCGCAGGCAGTTTTAACACCGAAGCGTCAATAAGTATTTGATTGTTCTTAAAGGGATCGCTCAATCTCAAGCTTGACTAGAGGAAAGCAATCAAATTGGAGAAACATAAACAAGCGAACACTTGATTAATCATTTAATCGGTTCTAGTATCAATTAAACGTAGTTGATAATTTTATCAGCTGCACTTCAATGAGGACTCTATGTCTATTCGTGTAATTGCTCGTTTTTTTGCAAAGCCAAATTCTATTAACGAAATTAAACCAATCTTAATTGCTTTAGTTGAGCCCATTAGAAATGATCCTGGCTGTATTAGTTGCCATTTAGTTAACCATGCTAGCAATAACAATGAGTTCACTTTTATAGAAGAATGGGCCAGCGAAGATGCTTTCAATGCTCATCTGTCAGAGCCTTTTGTTAAAAAAGCAGTGGTTGACACTGAGGCACTCCTGGCAAACCCTCTAGAGCTTCACGTATATAAGCCTATTTAAACTAAATTTTCTGTAAGGTTTATATAAATCTAAGAGGATAAAAACTTTAGATTTAACAGAGATGTTTAGTCTGGCCATCACGATTCGAAGGTACAACTTAAGCTAAATCATTTTCTACAGTGGATTTGATATGCTCCCACTCGTCATCCGTAAACAATCGTGAACGCGTATGAAAAGCTTTACCAGTATTACCTTCCAATGAAAACGTACCACCACTGCCCTCAATCACATCCAGTATTAATTGGGTATGTTTCCAATACTCATACTGCGACTTACCAATATAGAACGGGACTGCGCCGACCTCGCCCAACTTGACATCGTAGGGGCCGATTGTCAAGTCAGTAGGCAAATAGCAGTTTGCAGCACTGTTATCGCAACATCCGCCAGATTGATGAAATAGAATTTCTCCATGAAGCGCTTGCATCTCTTTAATGAGAGCTAATGCTTCCGGCGTAGCCACAATACGCTCAACCATGCTGTGCTCCTTTCAATAAAAAAGGGGTAAATTGCTTCACCCCTTTGTGACACGATACAAAGCGATCAGAAAAAGCCGAGCTTATTTTCGCTGTAGCTGACCAATAAGTTTTTGGTTTGTTGATAATGAGCCAGCATCATCTTGTGATTTTCGCGGCCGATACCCGATTCTTTATAGCCACCAAACGCAGCATGCGCTGGATAGGCGTGATAACAGTTTGTCCAGACACGACCTGCCTTAATGGCCCGACCCATGCGATACGCTAGATTTCCATTACGCGTCCACACGCCCGCACCTAAACCATATAAAGTATCATTTGCTAACGCAAGCGCTTCTGCTTCATCTTTAAAGGTAGTTACCGCCAAGACGGGGCCAAAGATTTCTTCTTGAAAGATACGCATCTTATTGTGACCCTTAAAGATGGTCGGTTGCACATAGTAGCCACCATCCAGATCACCACCTAGATGTGCTTGCGCACCGCCAGCGAGAACTTCTGCTCCCTCTTGCTTGCCCAAATCAAGGTAAGAGAGGATCTTCGTGAGTTGCTCTTTGGAAGCTTGGGCACCCATCATGCTATCGGTATCGAGTGGGTTCATATGCTTGATAGCAGCAACGCGCTTAAGCACACGCTCCATAAATTGGTCGTAAATACTTTCCTGAATTAAGGCACGGCTTGGGCAGGTACATACCTCGCCTTGATTAAAGGCAAACAATAAGAGTCCTTCAATTGCTTTATCTAGGAATGCATCATCCTTATCCATAATGTCCGCAAAGAAAACGTTAGGAGATTTTCCACCTAGCTCTAAGGTTGCTGGAATTAGATTATTAGCAGCGGCTTGTGCAATCACTCGGCCAGTAGAGGTCGAGCCAGTAAAGGCAATCTTACCAATGCGTTTGCTGTTGGCTAGCGGCATACCAGCTTCGCGACCATATCCATTGACGATATTGAGCACGCCTGGTGGTAATAGATCAGCAATCAACTCTGCCAAAATCAAGATGGATATGGGAGTCGACTCAGCTGGCTTCAATACAACGCAATTTCCTGCAGCTAAAGCTGGGGCAAGCTTCCATGCCGCCATTAGAATCGGAAAATTCCACGGAATAATCTGCCCTACAACACCCAATGGCTCCAAATAATGATAGGCAACAGTGTTTTCGTCAATTTCACTTAAAGCACCCTCTTGCGCACGAATGGCGCCAGCAAAGTATCGAAAGTGATCTACTGTCAGCGGAATATCCGCATTTAAGGTTTCTCGAATTGCTTTACCGTTATCAATAGTTTCAACATAGGCTAAGAGTTCTAAATTTTGCTCAATGCGATCAGCAATCTTTAGCAAAATATTGCTACGTGTTGTGACGTCAGTTTTTCCCCACTGATCGGCAGCGGCATGTGCAGCGTCTAAGGCCAATTCAATATCACTAGCGTCAGAGCGCGCAACCTTGGTATATACCTTGCCATTGATTGGCGAAATCACATCAAAATATTGGCCCTTACTTGGGGCTACCCACTTCCCGCCAATAAAGTTATTGTATTGAGCTTTATATTTCATCTTGGCGTCAGCTTGGCCTGGGGGTGAATAAATCATGTCTATCTCCTACTTTTTATGATTGAAATTTTAAATGCACGCAATGCTGTGTAGATTACCTCAGCTTTTAAGGTAAAGCTTTTTTTCGCGTAAAGCAATCGTAGTTTGAACTTTTTTAGATATTATTTTCAGCAGAAATTTAACTGTGTTTTTTGTATAGTCTATGAAACGAACTGGGCAATGGACTCAAACAGCACCGTAGGTTTTGTATCTGATTGTATTCCTTGGGGTTTTTGGCCTACCCAGCACAATTTGAACATGCGACGTGCGACGTGCGATTTAGGAGCTGTAAAAACCCTGTGAATTAATATCTTAGACAATGGTGTACGGTACCGCAAATCTGGTGTTATACATACAGCAAGGTTTGCTGAGCTATATGGCACTCAAATAAATCATATGTGGCATCGACAGTTTGGTGCAGTAAACGCGGTTTGGGAAGAATTTTTTGCCGATATTCCGTCACCAGCAAGAACTTCGGTGGGTGTCTCAGCTCTACCGTTGGGCGCTCAAATTGAGATTGAATTTACCTTTTATCGAGAAGGTTAAGAGGTATCTAATGAACACAACTGCTAAATTGGTGCCTGGCAAGGCTACGCCTCGAGGCAAGTTTCCACATTTAAAACGTGCCGGTGATTTTATCTTTATCTCAGGTACAAGCTCCCGACGCTCTGACAATAGCTTTGCTGGTGTAGAGGTCGATCCACTAGGAGTTACAAAGTTAGATATTCGGATTCAAACTCGAGCTGTAATCGAAAACATTCGCGATATATTGGAAAGTGTTGGCGCTTCACTGAACGACTTAGTTGAAATTTCTGCCTTCCTCGTTGATATGAATGATTTCGGTGGATACAATGAAGTATATGGTGAATTTTTCGACTATGACGGCCCAACTAGGACTACCGTTGCCGTCCACCAACTTCCACATCCGCATCTTCGAATAGAAATTAAAGCGATAGCCTACAAACCTTTGCGATGATTTTAAAGACACACTATCAAAAGGTAGATGTGCCTTTTTTCAATACTGAATGTGGACTTGAACAATAGTTGTACGACATCAATAAACAATATAGCTAGCTATGCAACTATTAATAAAATAAAAAGCTCATGACAAGCATCGTCTGCTGAAGACTGCATATTTAGAGATTGATTGTTTCCATATCGTTTAGAGTAAATTGATTGGAATCTTAATGTACGAAGTGCCGTTATCCTCTTTAGGAGGCATAGCTCCAGCTCGGATATTGACTTGTATAGAGGGTAGCAGTAAAACTGGTACCTCTAAAGTAGCATCCCTAGCTTTTCTCATTTTAACAAAAGCATCTTCTGTCACTCCGTCACGGATATGAATATTATTTGTCCGCTGCTCTCCGACTGTAGTTTTATCAATGACTTGTCTATCAGTTGTTGGGTAGTCGTGACACATATATAAATTTGTGGACTCAGGATAGCTAAGGATCTTTTTAATTGATTTGTATAAAGTACTGGCATCTCCACCCGGAAAGTCACAACGTGCTGTGCCTACATCTGGCGGAAACAATGTATCCCCTACAAAAATGGCGTCATCGATCTTATAAGCCAAGCAAGCTGGTGTATGCCCTGGAACGGGTATTGATTCAATATTGAGATTCCCGAAAGAGATATTCTCACCATCTCTGATCAAATGGTCGAACTGGGAGCCATCAGTCTTAAATTCATCACCTAAATTAAAGATTCCCTTAAATACCCCCTGAATCTTTTGAACTTTTTCGCCAATACCAATTTTTCCACCAAGCTTATTCTGTAAGTATTTTGCCGCTGTTAAATGATCAGCATGAGCGTGTGTTTCTAAAAGCCATTCCAATTGCAGCTGATTACTTACAATGTATTCTATGACCTGATCAGCTGATCGCGTTAGAGTCCTGCCTGATTTGGGGTCGTAATCAAAAACAGGATCTATCACAATGCAAACTCTTACCTCAGGATCTGAGACAACATGGGTAAAGGTCCAAGTGGCTTTATCGAAAAAACTCTTGATTTGCGCTTTCATGCAGTTCTCCACCTATTTAATAAATTACATTATATATTATAATAATATATAATGTAATCATGGAAATGATTACCACCTCAAGTTTGGGCCTATTTATTGGTCTATTGATGGGACTCACTGGCGCAGGCGGAGGCATAGTCGCGGTTCCAGCTCTTGTATATTTTTTACACTTAAGCATTGCAGAAGCGGGTCCAATCGCACTGATGGCTATTGCTTCCTCGGCTGGAATTGGCGCTCTTATAGCCTATAGAAATAAAACCTTGAGATACAAAGCAGCTTTGTTAATTGGGCTTGCTGGTTTAACTACTGCCCCATTTGGTTTGTGGCTGGCACATCAAGTGCCTAACCGACCCCTAGCTGCGCTGTTCGGGCTGATATTGATTGGTATATCAATGCATTTTTTCTTGAAGGAAATATTCGGCGAAGATGGAGCTAAATCAAAGCCAAATAACAATGCGATCTGCCAACTAAACAACACAACAGGAAAGCTATCTTGGACAAAGCCTTGTTTTGTGACATTGTTAAGTGTTGGCGCAGTCTCTGGTTTTTTATCAGGACTTCTGGGGGTTGGGGGCGGATTTGTGATTGTTCCAGCCCTTCGCAGATACACCAACCTGGCAACAAATTCAATTATCAGCGCATCACTAGGGGTGATGGCAATTATTGCAATTGGTAGCGCAGGAATCTCAGCATTTGCAGGAACCTTAAATCTACCTATTGCTACCCTATTCTCAGTAGGCGCTATTATTGGCTTACTAATCAGCAGGCAGTTCTCGCAAAATTTAAATCCCCTACGTATTCAACAGATATTTGCATCCTTCACATTTTTGGTTGGCATGTACATGCTTTACAAATCTTTTCTAAATATATAGGCGCTATAGAACATGACAATTAATTGGCAAGAATTCACCCCTATTGCATCACTTATTGGTGGGGCTATCTTAGGGCTTAGCGCCGTTTCACTGATCATCTTCAAAGGAAGAATCGCAGGAATCAGCGGGATTGTCGGTGCTCTTATGCAATTTCAAAATACACCTAAAGATCATTACTTGTGGAGAATACTTTTCCTATCAGGGTTGATTGGCTCATATCAAATTTATTCAATAATCTTTGGAGCAACAACCATCGAAATCAGTACGAGCTCAATTGAGCTTGTTATAGCAGGATTATTAGTTGGTTTTGGAACAAGAATGGGCTCAGGATGCACAAGTGGTCATGGGGTTTGTGGGCTTGGTCGATTATCGACACGTTCGCTTGTTGCAACCCTCAGCTTTATGACTTCAGGATTTATTGTTTGCCATCTATTACTAAATTGGATCAATTAATTATGAAAAACCTACTAACCTTTATTACTGGTCTCGGTTTTGGAATCGGACTTATTATTTCTGGAATGACCAATCCTGCCAAAGTCATTGGGTTTCTGGACTTATTTGGGCAATGGGATCCTAGCCTTATGTTTGTCATGATGGGCGCAATTTTTGTCACCTTTTTTGGATTTAAGTTTATTGAAAAAAGAAAAGTGACTTACTTTAAAGAATCTCTTCATCTTTCTGGTAAAACACACATCAATAAAGATCTAGTTGTTGGAAGTATCTTGTTTGGGGCTGGTTGGGCAATGGCAGGGTTATGCCCTGGACCCGCTCTTGTTGCCCTTGGATCTGGAAATCAGGAAGCAATTATTTTTGTTGTTGCAATGCTGGCAGGAATGTACATACATGATCATCCCTATAAGAAAGCATTCTCAGAAAATTCCGTTTAATTTCGTAAATACCCGAAACTCTATTCAAATTACTTTGATAATTAAAAATCCTACAACTTTAAGCCAGCAACCTACGGCTTAGGAGTTGTAAAAATTATGTTGTTCATCTGATACTGATATAGATGCTATCTATTACCGTTCGCAATTTTCACTGCCTCAGGCATCCTTCGCAACAATAACATTGCGCATGTTCCTATTAATGGGCCCGGTATTAATATTAAGAATACCCATTGCCAACTATTAAGGTTGTCTGCTGCAAGGGGTAGCAGCCAAATGGTTATTACCGTCAACATAAAACCGATTCCTAATTGCATCGTTAATGCAGTACCAACATACATGGGGTCACCCAGCTCTGTAACGATTGTAGAAAATTGAGCGGAATCAGCAACGACTGTGAAACCCCAAATAAGACCCAAAGCAATTAACATCCATAAGGGTCCATCGTATACAAAACCTGCCAAAAGAGCACACGAACCCGAGATGCACATCATCAAGCTAGTGGTAGCAGTTCTTCCCCATCGATCACCCAAAATTCCACCAACGATACAACCCAATGCACCCATACCAATTGCAGCAAATGTAAAAAAAGATGCTGCGCTTGGATTGTCGATATTCAACTCAATAAAAGACATCTGTGTAAATGTAAGAAACCATGCCCACATAGCATACAGCTCCCACATATGGCCAAAGTAGCCAAGACTTGCTAGAAGGATCCCGCGGTTCTTAAAAACTTGCCCGATTCGTCCAAGATGAAATGGTGCACGTGGGTATGGAAATGGACCCTCATGTACAAATAATCCAATAATTAAAGCGCCTGATAAAGTTGCTAATGTTGTTGAAACAACAACTAATTCCCACCCCAGTCCACCAATTGCATTAATAAAGTGAGGCGCAGCCGAACCCAGCGTAATTGATCCTACTAGAGCTCCTAGAGCAAGCCCGCGCCCTCTTTTAAACCATGTTGAAATTAATTTCAACGACGGTGGATAGACCAATGCAAGAAATACGCCGGTCATCACACGAAAGAAAATTGCAAGGTACGCGCTTTCCACTAGTAACAATCCAAGGTTAGCTACTGCGGCCCCCATTGATCCATAAATCATTAATTTTTTACTAGAAATAACATCTGAAAGACTAACGATGCTTGATCCAATAGCGCCTAGAACAAAGCCAAGCTGAACCCCAATAGTTAACCATGCGGAGAGAGTTGGCGTTAAATTCCAAATTGACTGCAACTTAGGAATTACAGCTGTTGCTGAAAACCAAGTTGTCATTGATAAGACGATACAGATCGACAAAATGAATAATGCGCGAAAGCGACCAGCAGGCTGAGAGTCCATGAGCAACTTAGTATTCACAGGTTCATTTGCCCTTATTTCGAAAGAGTTGTTTTATCTAGGTTTTAGAAAGCTATGAAAATCTCATCGGCCTATTAGGTCCTTGGCCTGCCCAGCACGATTCGAACGTGCGACCTACGCCTGATTTTACCAATCCTTGATTATTGATACTATTTGAGCATGAAGGAAAGGTAAATTTACTTCAATTGTTTTCCAAACAATTTGCAAGTCAACCTTAAAGTAGCCATGGGCTAAGGCATTACGCATTTCATAAGCAACTAATAATGGAAGTTCTGGGTGCTTGGTTAAAAATTCAGGGAAAAGACGCTCGATATTCTTGCTTGCCTCGCCAATCACTTCAAAATTACGAATGACCGCATCTTGAATTAAATGGCTATTGATAAATCCAAGCTCATCAATATCAGCGCAATAACCCTCTATCCGCTTTATTGCTTCTAAAATATGCTCCAGGTAATCCTGCAAACGCTGCGGATCACGGGTCATATTGGCAATGCTCCTGCAATAACTGAATTACGAAATTTTTCTGGCAAGGCATTCGGCGTCAAAACGTCAACCGGCACACCTAACAATTGCTTTAATTTATAGCGTATTGCGCCAATATCAAACAAGGTTGTTTCAGAACTTGGGTCAATCAAGACATCTAAATCGCTGCCATCAAGATCCGTACTATTAGCTACTGAACCAAAAACGCGGGCGTTACTAGCGTGATGCGCTTCAATAATTGAGCGTATCTCGGCGCGGTGAGCATTCATGGCAAGAGAAGGTTTCATAACGGTATATTATCAAAATTTCTAGATTGAAGACAATGTATACGAAATCGTGGCCTGCCCAGCACGATTCGAACGTGCGACCTACGCCTTAGAAGGGCGGTGCTCTATCCAACTGAGCTATGGGCAGTCTTTGAAATTAATTACGATTATAGCGGAGGTCTTGCTTCTGTCTTAGTTATGTCTGATTGATGACACTTGTTGTGCTTTTCTCTAATGTCAATTCGCAAAAATTTTGTATCTTGATCTAAATTTTGGAGTGTTTTGAATTTTATTTGAACGATGGTCAGATTTTTTACCTAAAAGGTTTATCCATTAAGTTAATGGATGGTACGTAATAAGTTAGGAGGGTATTTAACTTAAGCAGAAAGCTAAGTTGGTCGGAGTACAAGGATTCGAACCTTGGACCCCCTGGTCCCAAACCAGGTGCGCTACCGGACTGCGCCACACTCCGACTAAGACGAAAATTATAACCTAAGAGCACTTCTTTGGCAAATTTGGGGCTTAGACTGGTATCACAGAGCCGATTTTTTGAGCTAGGGTTTGGGCTTGATGGGCATCCTGCGCCTCCACCATGACTCTCAGTAAAGCTTCGGTGCCTGATGCTCTAATGAGTATGCGACCAGTACCTGCCAGTTCCTTTTCCGCTGCAGCGACAACTTCTTTAAGCTTGTTATCTGTCTGCCATTCGTAACCCGCTTTATAACGAACATTATTTAAAGTTTGTGGAAATAAAGTGACGTTTTGTAATAACTCGGCCAAGCTTTGCTGACTTTGCTTCATAGCAGTGAGTACTTGAAGAGCAGCAATGATGCCATCACCTGTGGTGTGTTTATCGAGACAGATTAAATGACCTGAGCCCTCACCACCAAGTAACCAACCATTTTCTTTTAGTTGTTCTAGTACATAACGATCACCCACTTTAGCTCGCACGAAGCTAATACCTTCAGCTTTGATTGCTTGCTCAACAGCCAAGTTGGTCATGAGAGTGCCGACTACCCCTTGAATAGTTTCACCAGCATCTTTTCTAGCTTTTGCAATTAAGTAGAGTAGTTCGTCACCATTGAATAATCGTCCCGTTTGATCCACCAATTGAAGGCGATCCGCATCACCATCTAAAGCAATACCGAGATGTGCTTTTTCTTCTTTTACTTTTTCAATGAGCGCTTGAGGTGCTGTCGCTCCAAAACCATCGTTGATATTTTTACCATTTGGTTGAATACCAATCGATACAACCTCAGCACCTAATTCATGAAAAACATGAGGGGCAATATGATAGGCGGCCCCATGAGCACAATCGACGACTATCTTGAGGCCATGCAAACTTAAGTGCGTTGGAAAGGTGCTCTTACAAAATTCAATATAGCGACCAGTGGCATCATCTAAACGTTTAGCTTTACCTAAATGAGCAGAATCAACACAGTTCATCGGCTCATTCAGCGCTGATTCAATTTCTAACTCAACAGCATCGTCTAGCTTGTCGCCATTAGCCGAGAAAAACTTAATGCCGTTGTCGTAATAAGGATTGTGAGAAGCTGAAATAACCACTCCGGCTGATAATCTCAAAGTTCTCGTGAGGTATGCGACTGCTGGGGTTGGCATTGGTCCACAAAGCATCACATCAACACCAGCTACTGAAAAACCTGCTTCCAACGCTGCTTCTAGTAAGTATCCTGAAACACGGGTATCTTTACCGATCAACACGACTGGCTTGCCATGAGATTGGGTCTTAGAGCGCTTGGCCAAGACTCTGCCAGCGGCATAACCTAAACGCATTACAAAGTCGGGAACAATTGGAAACTTCCCAACTTCCCCACGGATTCCATCTGTACCAAAGTATTGTCGTGTCATTGCTGTATTTTATAAGTATTCTTGAGCGGCAGACCAAATTTTAACGGCATCCACAGTTTCAGCCACATCATGAACCCGAACAATCTTGGCGCCCCGCTCAACAGCCATCAGTGCTGCACTAACGCTGGCAGCCATACGATGAGCCATATCTCTTCCAGTAATTTGACCCAAACTACTTTTTCTAGAGATGCCAGCTACCACCGGGAAGTCGTGCTGACAGAACTTATGGAAGTTTCCAAGCATGGTCATGTTGTGAGCCAAGGTTTTGCCAAAACCAAAGCCAGGATCTATCGCCATCCGATTGCGCTCGATACCTTCTTCTTCTAAAGCGACACAACGCTCTATCAAAAAGCCATTGACTTCATTCATCACATCATCGTAATGAGGATCAAATTGCATCGTTTGAGGATCTTTTTGCATATGCATCAAGATAAGCCCACAAGTACTATTGGCAATGGCTTCAATTGCATGGGGCTGTCTAAAAGCCCAAATATCATTAACACAATCAATACCTAATTCAATAGCAGCACTCATGACTTTTGCTTTGTAGGTGTCGACTGAAATAGCTACGGGAGCATCTTTTAATGCTTCAAGAACTGGCATGACGCGGTCAAGCTCTTCTTGTAATGAAAGTGGTTCTGATCCAGGTCGACTCGATTCTCCACCAACGTCAATCATTTCAGCGCCATCATGAATCAGTTGTTCAGCATGTCTTATCGCTGCATCACGCGAAGCATAATGACCACCATCAGAGAATGAGTCCGGTGTGACGTTGAGGATACCCATCACCAATGGAGAAACCCTCTTGGACCAATCAAAATGAAAACGCCCGCAGCGCCATGCCACGGGCGTGATGTATTGCTTTAACATTAGGCGGCTGCTGGAGCGCCGCCTTCAGCAACCACTGGTGTACCACCAGATGTGCCGCCACCAGACGGAGTGCTTGGTGGATATTTAGGAGGACGTGGCGTCTTGCCTGCCATGATGTCACTCACTTGATCAGCATCAATGGTTTCCCACTCAAGCAATGCTGTGACCATCACTTCTACTTTGTCTTTGTTCTGCTCGAGGATATTTTTAGCAACCGCATATTGGTTATCCAAGATCGCACGAATTTCAATATCAACTTTTTGCTGAGTTGCCTCAGAAACAGATTTAGAACTCATCGGTCCAAAGATACCTGATTGCTCAGGATCAACGTAAACCATTGTTCCAAGAACTTCACTCATACCGTAACGTGTGACCATATCACGCGCCATTTTGGTAGCACGCTCAAAGTCATTCGAGGCACCTGTACTGCTGGAGTTCAAGAAAATCTCTTCAGCCAAACGTCCACCAAACAAAATAGAAATTTCTTCCAACATTTTGTCTTTGTACATATTGACACGATCATGCTCAGGCAACTGCCAAGTGACACCTAATGCCCAACCACGCGGCATGATGCTAACTTTGTGAACTGGGTCAGCTTTAGGCAACATTTTTGCAACGACAGCATGACCAGACTCGTGATAAGCCGTATTACGACGCTCTTCTTCTCGCATCACAGCAGACTTGCGCTCAGGACCCATGAAGATCTTGTCTTTAGCATCTTCAAAATCTTGCATGTCTACCGTGCGCTTATTTCGGCGTGCAGCAAATAAAGCTGATTCATTAACTAAGTTGGCCAAGTCTGCGCCTGAGAATCCAGGTGTGCCACGCGCCAATACCGCAGCATCAACGTCTTTATTAATAGGCACCTTGCGCATATGTACTTTAAGAATTTGCTCGCGACCACGAATATCTGGAAGACCCACATAAACTTGTCGATCAAAACGACCTGGACGTAATAGAGCTTTATCTAGAACATCCGAACGGTTAGTTGCAGCAATCACGATCACGCCACTGTTTGGCTCAAAGCCATCCATCTCAACCAACATTTGGTTCAATGTTTGTTCGCGCTCATCGTTACCACCACCAGTGCCGGATCCACGATGACGACCCACTGCATCAATCTCGTCAATAAAGATGATGCATGGCGCTTGCTTCTTAGCGTTCTCAAACATGTCGCGAACACGCGCAGCACCTACACCGACAAACATCTCAACGAAATCTGAACCAGAAATTGCAAAGAATGGTACTTTGGCTTCACCTGCAATAGCTTTTGCAAGCAAAGTCTTACCAGTACCAGGAGGGCCCACTAAAAGAACACCCCTTGGAATATGACCACCTAATTTTTGGAACTTAGTTGGCTCTTTTAAGAAATCAACTAATTCGAATACTTCTTCTTTAGCCTCATCACAACCTGCCACATCCGCAAATGTGATGGCATTTGTATTTTCATCGATTAAACGAGCTTTGGACTTGCCAAAGGAGAATGCTCCGCCCTTACCGCCACCTTGCATCTGGCGCATCATCAAGAACCAAAAGCCGATAATAAGAAGTGTTGGTCCTAAGTAGTAAAAAATGGAAACTAATAAGCTTTGCTCTTCATCAGCCTTACCAGTAACTTGAACACCAGACTTCATAAGGTCGCCCACCATCCAAATATCGCCTGGGCTGACAACAGAATATTTCTGACCATCCATTGGAGTTACCTGAATATTGCGCCCCTGAACATCCACTCTTTTAACTTTGCCATTTCTAGCATCGTCCATAAATTGAGTGTAAGTGATGCTCTCAGCAGCACGAGGCTTATCAAATTGTTTGAAAACAGTGAATAGCACGAGGCCCACAATCAGCCACACACCAACTTTCTGTATCAAATTATTATTCACGTAGCCTCCTTAAGGCAGATAGATCAATATATATATGATTCTACTCTCTCCATTTTTCAAGTGCTTGACTTGAAAAATGCCTGATTTCCCCATGTATCTATTGTGGTTTTAGCCCTTGGTAAGACCCTACTTGAGATGCTTGCCCAAAAGGAAGGTCTCAGCAGATTTATCGCGAGACGCCTTAGGTTTTCTGGGTGATACCACTTTGAATACTTTTTTAAATGATTCAACGATTTGGCTATACCCGCTACCATGAAAGCACTTGATCAATAGAGCCCCATTGGGCTTTAGATGGGCTTGCGAGAACTCAAGGGCTAAATCTGCCAAATGACCCATGCGAGCAGAATCAGCCGTGGATACTCCTGATAGATTTGGCGCCATATCAGATAAAACCAGGTCCACCCGACGTCCTAATGCTGGGTCGCCTGGCAAAAGCGCTTCAAAACGCCTTAAAACCTCTTCCTCCCTAAAGTCTCCCTCCAAGAAGATCACGTCAGCAATATCATCCATAGGGATGACGTCAATGGCCACAATCGTGCCATGGGGCTTGCCATCGGCAATATTGGGGTTCTTTTTACCAAACTCCACCAAGCGATTGCGGGCATATTGCGACCAACTACCGGGTGTACTCCCCAAATCAACGATGACCATACCAGGACCGATTAATCGGTCCTGCTCGTCAATCTCTTTGAGTTTGTAAGCTGCCCTAGCTCGATAGCCTTCTCTCTGCGCCATTTTGACGAAGGGATCATTGAGGTGGTCGTTTAACCAGTCTTTATTAAATTTATTCTTTGCCACGCTTACCTGCTTTTTTGCTTCCTACTGATAAATGAACTTCAAACAGCTTATTTTGATTAATTTCTGATTGATCTTTTATTACTAAAAACTATTTAATCGCCTATTTTCCGCTGTTTTTGCAGCAGATCCTGATTACCCCATAGTTTAATGGCTTATCATATGGGACTTCCAAAGAAATACCTATGCCAAAACTAGAATTAACCTCAGCCGAACGCTCGGCACATCGCTCAGACGCTCATGCGTTAAAACCTATTGTCATCATCGGCGGGGATGGTTTAACACCTGCCGTCATGAAAGAGGTCAACAATGGTCTCAATTTCCATGGTTTGATCAAAGTACGCGTTTTTGGCGACGATCGCGAATCTCGCACTGCTATTTATGATCAACTTTGTGACGAGCTCAGTGCAGCACCTATTCAACACATTGGTAAGCTACTCATTCTTTACAGACCTAAAGTTGAAAAAGAAGTTGAAGAGAAGCGTCGCAGTAAAAAGAGTGGGCCTAAAACTGTGATGGTCAAGAAGTTCACTCGCAATCCACAGCGCAGACCAAAACCAGTAGCTACAACCGTTCTTGGTAACGAGCGTGTTGCTGCGGGTGGTCAAGTTAAAAGAGCTAAGCCTCGCCAATCCAGCGTTAAAAAACGTCAGCTAGGTTAATCGATAGGGCGTGTGATACGCCATAAAAGTATCAGTCCAATCAATGATTGGGCGAGGTATAAAGCACTAGATAAACCATGAAGACGCCCAAATGTCTCAGCCAATGGTGACAACATCACCGGGAAACCAAGGCCAAGTGCCTCTTCTCTCAAATTACTCATCATAGGCTGAAGAACAAAAGCCACGATCACTGAACAAATGAGTATCACCAAGAGATACCAACGAACATTTTTGTAACGATTCAAACCACGCTTCACTAATAAATTAGCAAACATGATGAGTGCAACAGAAAGCACCATGCTGATGGTGCCCTCAATTCTGAAAAGAGCACCTGCTACCATACCTGCGACTTGACGATCGGTAAGCGTTGCAAACAAAGTAGGTGCAACAATATAGCCAATCGTAATCAATGTACCAACCCAAAGGGCAAGAATAAAAGTAAAGAGTCTTTGAGCAGTGATATGCATGTTCGAAATAGATTAGATGTAGCTAACGCTCAAAATCTCAACTTCACGATTGCCACCCGGGGATGCAAAAGTTGCCATATCACCCTCCTCTTTACCAATTAAAGCTCGTGCAATGGGAGAGCTGATAGAAATCTTACCCGCATCCAAATCAGCCTCATCATCGCCCACGATTTGGTATTTAGCTTTTTTGCTATTTTCAGTATCTTCAATCTCAACCGTAGCACCGAAAACAATTCGACCACCGACGTCTAAAGTACTGGGATCAATAATCTGAGCCGCTGAAAGCTTGCTCTCTAACTCTTGAATGCGCCCTTCAACGAATGCCTGCTTTTCTTTGGCTGCATCGTATTCAGCGTTTTCAGATAAATCACCTTGTGCACGGGCTTCAGAGATTGAGTTAACCACTGAAGGACGTTCAACGTGTTTTAAGTTATGGAGCTCTTGCTTTAAAAGCTCAGCGCCATGTTTTGTAATAGGAATAGTACTCATCGATTAAATCCAAATGCTGGTTAATTAAAAAAACAAATGACTGGTAGCTTAATACCAGCCATTTTCGTTAGTTTTGCTTAGCTGCTTAGTTACTCACTTAGCTACTTACTTACCAAGTTACTCTATCAGTATCTTAATTGAAAAATCATAAAGAAGCATGAAGTCCTTGTAGGTCATATACCTCTAACTGATTGATCGCTTTAATACCAGCTACAGCAGCTTTTGCACCGCTGATTGTGGTGTAGTAGGTCACATTGTTAGCTTGTGCAGTGATTCGGATAGATCTTGAGTCAGCAATTGCAGCTCTGGTTTCGTCAACGGTTGTGAACACCAAGGCAAGCTCACCGTTTTTGATCATGTCAACAATATGAGGTTGACCGTCTTTTACTTTATTAACTCGCTTGACTGGCACACCAGCAGCCTCAATAGCAATTGCCGTACCCTTTGTTGCCACTATTGAATAGCCCATCTCATTGAGCATTTGAGCAACTTCAACAGCTTTAGGTTTATCGCTATCTTTGACAGTTAATAAAACAGCACCTGATTTAGGTAAAGTTGTACTAGCAGCTAATTGCGATTTAAATAAAGCCTCACCAAATGTTTTACCAACACCCATCACCTCACCTGTGGAACGCATTTCAGGTCCAAGAATCGGATCAACGCCTGGGAATTTATTGAATGGGAAAACAGCTTCTTTAACTGAGTAATAGGGTGGTATCACTTCATCACCAATGCCCTGCTCATCCAAGCTTTGACCAGCCATACAACGAGCTGCAATCTTAGCCAACTGTAATCCTGTTGCTTTTGACACATATGGCACAGTTCTAGATGCACGTGGGTTAACTTCTAAAACATAAACAACATCTTTACCATCCACTTGCTGAATCGCAAACTGTACGTTCATCAAGCCAATCACGTTGAGACCCTTAGCCATTGCAGCAGTTTGACGACGCATCTCGTCAACTGTTTCTTTAGATAAAGAATAAGGTGGTAATGAGCATGCTGAGTCACCTGAGTGAACGCCAGCCTGCTCGATGTGCTCCATGACACCACCAATAAATACGCGCTTGCCATCTGAGATGCAGTCCACATCGCACTCAATCGCATCATTTAAGAAGCGATCTAAAAGTACCGGTGAATCATGCGATACCTTGACTGCTTCACGCATGTAACGCTCAAGGTCACGGCCATCATGAACAATTTCCATCGCACGACCGCCTAATACATAGGATGGACGAACTACCAATGGATAGCCAATCTCTTCAGCAAGAATTAAAGCTTCAGGCTCTGTACGTGCAGTTCTATTAGGGGGCTGACGTAAACCCAGTTCTTGTAACAACTTCTGGAAACGCTCACGATCTTCTGCTGCGTCAATCATGTCAGGACTCGTACCAATAATTGGCACGCCATTAGCTTCTAAAGCAAGCGCCAACTTCAGAGGTGTTTGTCCGCCGTATTGAACAATCACACCCTTTGGTTTTTCAATTGCTACGATCTCTAAAACATCTTCTAGTGTTAAAGGCTCAAAGTACAAACGATCAGAAGTGTCATAGTCGGTAGAAACTGTTTCTGGGTTGCAGTTAACCATAATGGTTTCGTAACCATCATCGCGCAAAGCCAGAGCAGCATGAACACAACAGTAATCAAATTCAATACCTTGACCAATACGATTGGGACCACCGCCCAACACCATGATTTTTTCTTTGGTGGTCGGATTTGACTCGCACTCACCATGTTCAGCTTCGTAACATGAGTACATATATGCGGTATTAGTTGAAAATTCCGCTGCACAGGTATCAACACGTTTATATACAGGCCTTACTTTTAACGCGTGACGTGCTTCGCGGACAGCCTTGGCATCTGTCTTTAATAGCTTAGCTAAACGACGATCTGAGAAACCTTTTTGTTTTACAAAACGAAGTTCTTGGGCTGTCAAATCTTTTAGTTGGCGAGTTTGTAACTTTTTTTCAACTTCAATCAAATCGCCAATTTGAGCCAAGAACCAAGGATCAATCGCTGTATGCACAAAAGCATCGGCCTGACTCATGCCCATACGAAGTGCATCGCCTAGGTACCAAATACGATCCGGGCCTGGAGCACGGATCTCTTGAATAATTTCATCAAGGTCTGTTGAGATTTCATCAAGGCCGTCAACACCCACTTCTAAACCGCGTAAAGCTTTTTGGAATGACTCTTGGAAGGTTCGGCCAATTGCCATAACCTCACCAACCGATTTCATCTGAGTAGTTAAACGCTTATCTGCAGCTGGAAATTTTTCAAATGCAAAACGTGGGATCTTTGTCACAACATAGTCAATCGATGGCTCAAATGACGCTGGTGTTTTACCACCTGTAATATCGTTTTGTAATTCATCTAGAGTAAAGCCAACCGCTAACTTAGCGGCAATCTTTGCAATTGGGAAACCAGTTGCTTTTGATGCTAAAGCTGATGAACGTGATACACGTGGGTTCATCTCGATCACGATCATGCGACCATCTACTGGATTGATCGAGAACTGCACGTTGGAGCCACCTGTGTCCACACCGATTTCACGTAAAACAGCCAAAGAGGCATTACGCAAAATTTGATATTCGCGATCTGTTAAAGTTTGAGCAGGAGCCACAGTGATCGAGTCACCCGTGTGCACACCCATTGGATCTAAGTTTTCAATAGAACAAACAATGATGCAATTGTCTTTGTGGTCGCGCACCACTTCCATCTCATATTCTTTCCAACCTAAAAGAGACTCTTCAATCAAAAGCTCATGTGTTGGTGAAAGATCAAGACCGCGTTTACAAATTTCTTCGAACTCTTCACGGTTGTAAGCAATACCACCGCCTGAACCGCCCATCGTGAAAGATGGACGAATAACTACTGGATAACCTGAATTACCAGTCTCACTCATGATTTTTTGCTGAACTGCATTCGCTTCTTCTAGAGAATGTGCAATCCCTGATTTTGCAGAACCCAAACCAATCTTGGTCATGGCTTCTTTGAATTTCTGACGATCTTCTGCTTTATCAATGGCCTCGGGTGAAGCACCAATGAGCTCGCACTTGTATTTATCTAAAACCCCATGGCGGTGTAAATCTAATGCGCAGTTCAGAGCAGTTTGACCACCCATGGTTGGCAAAATCGCATCTGGTTTTTCTTTAGCGATGATGCGCTCAACCACTTCCCAGGTAATAGGTTCGATGTAAGTAACATCCGCCATCTCAGGGTCAGTCATGATGGTCGCAGGATTACTGTTCACCAAAATAACGCGATAGCCCTCTGATCTCAAAGCTTTACAAGCTTGTGCTCCAGAGTAGTCGAATTCGCAAGCTTGACCGATAACAATCGGGCCAGCGCCAATAATGAGGATACTTTTTATGTCGGTACGCTTAGGCATTCGTCAATCTCACATCAATTTAATAAAGCGATCAAACAAGTACGCAATGTCATGCGGACCTGGAGATGCCTCTGGGTGACCTTGGAAACAAAAAGCTGGCTTATCCGTCCAAGCCAGACCTTGCAATGAACCATCAAATAAAGACACATGTGTCGGTCTTACATTTGCTGGGAGAGTTGCTGCATCAACAGCGAACCCGTGATTTTGAGAAGTAATCACAACGCGCCCACTATCCAAATCTTTCACTGGATGGTTCGCACCATGATGACCAAATTTCATTTTGAGAGTTTTAGCGCCTGCAGCCAAACCCATGATTTGATGACCTAAACAAATACCAAAAGTTGGTATTGCTTTTTCAAGAAAAATCTTTGCTGCTGCAATCGCGTAATCACATGGCTCCGGATCTCCAGGACCATTTGAGAAAAATACCCCATCGGGCTTCATCTCTAATACATCTGCTGCAGAGGTTTGAGCAGGTACAACAGTGATTTTGCAACCGCGCTCGGACAACATGCGCAAAATATTGCGCTTCACACCAAAGTCATAAGCAACAACATGCTTTAGTGGTTTTTTAAGTTGTTGAAAACCAGGTTGATCGTTATCGGCATTAAGGCCCCACTCACCTTCAGTCCACTCGTAAGGGACTTTCGTAGTGACCACTTTAGCTAGATCTAAACCAGTCATCCCTGGAAAACCTTTTGCGGCAGCCAAAGCTTTTTCAGTGACTGCTTGCAATGAGTCCCCTAACTTACCTGCTACAACAGCGCCAGGTTGAGCACCCTTATCTCTCAAAATACGTGTTAGCTTGCGTGTATCAATACCAGCAATACCAACAATGCCCTCACCACTTAAATAATCGCTCAGAGTTTTTTCAGAGCGGAAGTTAGAGGCAATCAAAGACAAATCTTTGATGATGAGTCCGGCAGCATATATTTTTCCAGACTCACGATCTTGGTCATTAACACCCACATTACCAATGTGCGGATAAGTCAAAGTCACCAATTGATTGGTGTAACTTGGGTCAGTCAAGATTTCTTGGTATCCAGTTAAAGCGGTATTAAAAACCACTTCACCAGCTGATTGGCCTGAAGCGCCAATGCTATAGCCTGGAAATAAGGTTCCATCGGCAAGAGCCAAGACTGCTGGGGATAAAGAAGGAATTAACGGTGGCAGCAAAGGTATTCTCCAAAGCCCTACTGCCATCCGACACACCCCTGATTCGGAAAAGACATCTCCGGTCAAAGTATTTTCGGGAGGTATATGTGTCTTTAAGCGCTAGGGCGGGTATCTATTAAATTAACTAGTAGATTGTACCTTACCGAGGCTCTGAAATTGGGAAAACCCTTACTTTAATGACATTAAGGTCGTCAAGTTTTACAAAATAATAGTAATTAATATCAATGCCTTACAAATAATTAAGGGCTCCACAGAGCCCTTAATTGAGTTCGCGACTAATTACTTTTGAGTAAAGAGTGCTTTGATTGCTTCCAAAACACTTTGATCATCTAAAGTACTTAAATCACCAGGATCACGACCTTCAGCCACTGCCTGAAGAGATCGACGCACAATCTTTCCAGAACGTGTCTTCGGTAATGCTGTGACAACGTAAACTCGCGCCGGCCTCGCAACAGCACCCAATGTAGAGTCCACCGTCTTGAAAACCTCAGCTTCCAAAGTAGCTGTGTTGTTAGCATCTTTAGGAATCACAAAACCAATGGCTACTTGCCCTTTAAGTTTGTCTTCGATACCGACAACTGCCACTTCAGCGACATTGGGGTGACTTGAAATACTCTCTTCAATCTCACGTGTTCCAAGACGATGGCCCGCTACGTTAATCACATCATCTGTTCTACCTAAAATGAAGTAGTAACCATCTTTGTCCTTAATGCCCCAGTCAAACGTTGAGTAAACCAATTTACCTGGTACAGACTTCCAATAAGTTTTGACAAAGCGCTCATCATCACCCCAAACAGTTTGCATACATCCTGGAGGTAAGGGGCCTTCAATAGCCACAACACCTTTTTGATCAGGACCCAATTCTTCACCCGTTGCATCGTCCAATAACTTCATGTTGTAGCCATAAACAGGAACGCCAGGTGAACCAAATTTATGGGGCATGACTTCGATACCACTTTGCAAAGCGAGTATTGGCCAGCCAGTTTCTGTTTGCCAGTAGTTATCAACAATAGGTTTATTAATTGCGCCATGCAACCAAGTAGC
>CAMDUR010000021.1 GCA_945879115.1 Polynucleobacter meluiroseus | reverse complement strand
GCCATTCTGACAATTCTTCTAGCTAAGTATTTAGCATCTGCACCACCATCAATCATTCGACAGAACCAGTAAAGTGCTGCGTCAGGATTAGATCCTCTGACTGATTTATGAAGAGCTGAAATCTGGTCATAAAAATAATCACCGGCTTTATCAAAGCGACGATTATGACTACCTAAAGACTCTTTTAAGAATGCTTCTGTTATTTCTTTCACTTTTTTAATTTGTGCAGCATGATCCGTCTGCTCAAGAAGATTCAGAAACTTTCTAGCATCGCCATCTGCAAGATGAACGAGCATTTGCTTAGCTGATGACTCAATAGACATACCTTGAAAAATTGTTTTCATAGCTTTTTCTAATAAATCTAAAAGTTCAGATTCAGATAAAGTTTGAAGAACATAAACTTGAGAGCGAGATAGCAGGGCTGAGTTCACTTCAAAAGAAGGATTCTCTGTGGTGGCGCCAATAAATGTTACCAAGCCAGATTCAACAAATGGTAATAGGGCATCTTGCTGGGCTTTATTAAAGCGATGTATCTCATCGACAAAAAGAATGGTTTGTCGTCCAAATTGCTGAAGATTTTGCTCGGCCATCTCAACAGCTTGACGAATGTCCTTCACTCCGGCTAAAACTGCGGACAAAGGGATAAATTCACAATCAAATACAGTGGCGGCCAGTCGAGCTATGGTTGTTTTACCCACTCCAGGGGGACCCCATAGAATCATGGAATGTGGTTTACCAGAAATAAAGGCAGTAGCCAGTGGCTTACCCTCACCAAATAAATGTTTTTGTCCAACTAGCTCATCAATGCTCTTAGGTCTTAGAGCTTCGGCTAGGGGAATGAACTTTTCGGTCATGGGTAACAAAGACATGGTTTAATCACCAAATTGTCGCATGTTGCTCGAGAAATCATTTATTTATTACAATCAACGCCTGTCAAAAACTTGTCCTAATCCTTAACTGAATCATTTACATAAAAAGACCCAAATGAGCGAAAACACCAACACACCCAAATCAGAAAAATTAGGCACTCTACCTCGTTGGATATTTATGAGCCGTTGGTTACAGGCTCCCTTGTATATCGGTTTGATCGTGGCACAAGGAGTCTATGTATTTCAGTTCTGGCAAGAATTAGCGCATCTCATTTCTATGTTGATGACTAATGGCGGCACTACTGAAACCCAGATCATGTTGATTGTTTTGGGTCTCATTGACGTGGTGATGATTTCCAACTTATTAGTCATGGTGATTGTCGGTGGTTGGGAGACTTTTGTTTCTCGCTTGGAGCTTGAAAAACACCCGGATCAACCGGAGTGGTTGTCTCATGTGAACGCAGGAGTCTTAAAAGTTAAGCTTGCTACCGCGATCATTGGTATTTCTTCAATACATCTATTGAAGACATTCATCAATGCGGAAAGTATGGATGACAAAACGCTCATGTGGCAAACAATCATTCACTTAACCTTTGTGGTGTCTGCTCTAGCGATTGCTTACACTGAGAAAATCTTAGCTCAGGCTAAAAAACAGCACTAAGAATTAATCCCTTAGCGTCGTCTTATTTAAAACTGCCTAATAGCAAGGCCAGCCCATATGAGGCTGGCTGAAGCTACTACTGTAAGAACAGTCCGCATTTTTAGGAACTCATTGAGATAAGCTTGATCTTCAATCAAGTGACGAAATTGCATCTTATCAACGATAAGAGTTGCAATCAGCGTAGCAGCAATCACAAAATAGCCATATGAAAAGCTCATATGAAGTGCGATCCAAGCCAGCAGTGATGGCGTAACACCCCAAACCCAAGCTCCCTTATCGCGCCAAAACTGATGACTATGAGGATTGGACTTGGGCATCAGTAATGGACCCCAATGCAGAGCACCTACAAAAGACGTAATGCTTGCGCTATAGAGAAGTAAGGAGTTAGCCGCCCAAAAATCCCAAGGGGATTCCATCAACTGAATGAGGCCTGATAGAAGAATGAACGGAATGAGGCCTGCGTAGCTGATGAATTTTGTAATAGGTGCGAGCATGAATAATCGTATTTATTTATATTTAGTCGTATTGATAAACACCTCTACCCGCTTTACGTCCTAGGTAGCCAGCGGCGACCATTTCACGTAAAAGAGGGCAAGGGCGGTATTTAGAATCGCTGAAATTCTTAAAATAAACTTCCATGATGGCCAAACAAGTATCTAGACCAATCATGTCTGCTAACGCTAAAGGACCAATGGGATGATTGCAACCTAATTTCATACCAGCATCAATATCTTCTGGGCTAGCCAACCCTTCTGAAAGAACAAAAAAAGCCTCATTGATCATCGGTACTAGGATTCGGTTGACTACAAAGCCTGGGGCATTTTTGACTGTGATCGGTTCCTTTCCTAGTGCTTTAGCCATGGTATGGACTAACTGATGGGTTTGATCACTGGTCTGAAGTCCACGAATAATTTCAACCAGGGCCATGAGCGGTACTGGGTTAAAAAAGTGCATACCAATAAAACGATCAGGGTGGCTGACTTCAGCTGCCATTTGTGTGATCGATATCGATGAAGTATTACTCGCAATAATGATATCTTTAGAAACAATGCTATCAAGCTGTTTGAGGATCTTGAGTTTGAGCTCATAGTTTTCAGTGGCGGCTTCAATCACCATTTGAGTACTGGTGAAGTCTTGATAGTTCGTACTGATTTTGATTCTAGCTAAGGCCGCTGATTTCTCAGCCCCAGTCATTTTTTCCTTCTTAATAAGACGATCAAGACTGCTTGAAATCGTAGCAAGACCTTTTTGAGTGGCAGCGTCGTTGATATCGACCATCACTACTTGAAGACCCGAAATGGCGCATGCCTGGGCTATACCGTTACCCATAGTGCCCGCACCTATAATTCCCACTGTCTGAATACCCATTTCTTAGCCTTATTGATGAAGTATCGAAAGTATAAGTTTAAGCGTGTGTGACCGAGAAAATTGATTTTTCGTCATTTTTTACAGTGATCTGTCTTTTCCACCTCAATGACAATCGATTTTCGACAGTTAGGCCTTGATTATGGATAATGAGGGTTATGTCTACACAAGGTTATATTCTCAAAATTGCTTGCCCTGACCGTCCGGGTATTGTTCATGCCGTGAGTCAATTTTTATTCGCTCAGACCGCCAATATTTTGGACTCTGCGCAATTTAGTGACACTTTCACGAATCGCTTTTTTATGCGCGTGCATTTTGCCAAAACTAGCCAAGAGCTCAAGCTGGATCATTTGCAAACAGCATTCAAGGATATCGGCACTTCTTTTGCAATGGAGTGGGAGTTATTTGACGCCGCTAGCAAACCTAAAGTCTTGATCATGGTCTCTAAGTTAGGTCATTGTTTAAATGATTTGCTATTTAGAACACATAGCGGTTATTTGCCGATCGAGATCGCTGGAATTGTTTCTAATCATCAAGACTTTGCACCATTAGCTAAGTCTTACAATATCCCGTTTCATCATATGCCCCTCTCTAGCGCGACTGATGCTAGGAGAGAAGAGCAAGAGGATCAATTACTAAAACTAATTGATGACGAAAAAATTGATTTAGTTGTTTTGGCTAGATACATGCAAATTCTTTCCACTAAGGTTTGCAAAAAGTTATCAGGCCGAGCTATTAACATTCACCACTCATTTTTACCAAGCTTCAAAGGCGCTAAACCCTATTGGCAAGCCCATCAACGAGGTGTCAAACTCATTGGTGCTACGGCTCACTATGTCACGACTGATTTGGATGAAGGCCCGATCATTGAGCAAGGTGTAGAGCGTGTCAATCACGCTATGAACCCTGATCAATTGGCAGCAGTTGGGCGTGATGTCGAGTGTATGGCGCTATCTAGAGCTGTTCGCTGGCATGCTGAACATCGTATTTTATTAAACGGTAAAAGTACGGTGGTATTTCAGTAATGGATTTTCCAAATCTAATTGATTTATTTCTTCATCTTGATAAACACCTGATTACAGTCGTAGATGCCTGGGGCCCCTGGGTTTACGCTTTGCTATTTGCAATCATCTTTATTGAAACAGGCTTGGTAGTTATGCCATTTTTGCCTGGCGACTCATTGCTGTTTGTGGCTGGAGCTATCGCGGCAGTCGGCGGTATGAGCCTACCTCTACTGATCATTCTATTGATCATTGCAGCGATCACAGGTGATGCTCTTAATTACTCAATTGGACGTTGGATTGGACCGAAAGTCTTTGGGTGGCAGAATTCTCGTTGGTTCAATAAAGATGCTTTTGATAAAACCCATGATTTTTATGAAAAGCACGGTCCCATCACGATTGTGATTGGACGCTTCTTACCTTTTATTAGAACCTTCGCTCCTTTTGTAGCAGGTGTTGCTCAAATGTCATATCCAAAATTCACAGCTTTTAATATCGCTGGCGGCATTTTGTGGGTTGGCAGCTTAACAACTTTGGGATATTTGATTGGCGATCACCCTTGGGTCAAAGCCAATTTCTCTTTGGTGGCTTTGGCCATGATCATCATCCCAGGCCTACCTGCAGCCTGGATTTTTGCTAAAGCTTTGTATCAGAAGTTTGCGAAGCCATCCCCAAGCAACTAAAGTTACCGACTAAAACCAGCAACTAAAACTACAAAGCGCTAATCATTAACGCTTTTGATACTGTGTTTTGCCAAAGAGATTTTCTAGGGCTTTGCTATCAGTGAGTGGCTTTCTTAAAGCTGTTAAAACTTCAACACCACGCTGAACAGCAGGGCGTGCTGCAATTTCTTCATGCCAGCGCTTTACATGTGGGAACTCTTCCAAAGTAACGCCTTGATTGTTCCAAGAGCGCGTCCAAGGAAAAATAGCTATGTCAGCAATGCTGTAATCCTTGCCAGCGATGAAACGGTTTTTGGATAACTCTTTATCCATCACGCCATATAAGCGACGAGTTTCATTGGTATAACGATCGATGGCGTAAGGCACTTTTTCCGGGGCATAGATACGGAAGTGGTGGGTCTGACCTAGCATAGGACCTACACCACCCATTTGGAACATCAACCACTGCATCACTTCAAACTTACCTCGGGTGGTCTTCGGTAAAAAGAGTCCGGTTTTACTGGCCAAGTAGAGCAAAATGGCGCCGGATTCAAAAAGAGCGATGGGTTTGCCATCCGGACCATGAGGATCCACCATTGCTGGAATCTTATTGTTGGGGCTAATACTTAAGAATTCTTTTGTAAATTGATCGCCTGCGCTGATATCAACTGGGTGCGCCAACCAATCACGGCCTAAGCGATAGCCACATTCTTCCAACATGATGTGAACTTTATGACCGTTGGGCGTAGCCCAACTATAAATATCGATCATCTCTTTTGTTTTCTTTTTCATAACAGACACTTTCATATTTTCATACTTGTTTGGTTAATGGCGGGATTAATTTCAAAGCGGTATGATTGTGGCATTAAGTCATCAATCACTAGAGAACATTCTGCCATGTTAATCGTACTTTCGCCTGCTAAAAGTTTGGACTATGAAACCCCTCCATCAACGGATCAACATACTTTGCCGATCTTCATCAATGAGTCGGCTAAATTAGTCAGTGATCTAAAAAAACTATCTTTGCAAGAAGTTGCCGAGCTTATGAGCTTGTCGGATAAGTTAGCTGCGCTAAACGTGGCTCGCTTTGGTGATTGGTCAAAAACTTTTACCCCAAAGAACAGCAAGCAAGCACTTTTAGCTTTTAATGGGGATGTTTACGAAGGTTTGGATGCTAAGACTCTTAATAAGAAAGGCCTCGAGTACGCACAAGCTCATGTGAGAGTTCTATCTGGCCTTTATGGTGTTCTGAAGCCCTTAGATCTTATGCAAGCTTACCGACTTGAGATGGGCACAGCATTTAAAAATAAAGTAGGTAAGGATCTTTATGCTTTTTGGGGTAATAAAATCACAGAGGCATTGAAGCAAGAGCTAGATCAACAAAAATCTAAAGTGCTGATCAATTTGGCTTCAGACGAATACTTTAAATCTGTTAAACCCACTGAACTGGCTTATCCGATTATCGCCCCGGTTTTTCAGGATGAAAAAGCAGGGAAGTACAAGATCATTTCTTTCTATGCCAAACGAGCTAGAGGATTAATGACGCGGTTCATTATTGATAACAAAATTGATAAAGCTGAAGATCTTAAAGAATTCAATTTAGAAGGTTATCAATACGCCCCTAAAGAGAGTGCTAATGACAAACCTGTTTTTAGAAGAAAAGAGCAGTAACTCAAGTTTTTAAATCAGTATTTTTAATGAAACAAAGGTTGTTGGTCAGGCGTATCTTCGGGCATCTCTGGGTGAACTATCTCTCCGATGCGATCAACAAACATCGGAGCGCCACAATCTTCACACATCTCTGGATTGAATAATTCAGCGTGCCTAAACTGATCATCAATTCCGGATGTTTTAATCGTGTCATAAATCTCGCGTGCAGGACTATCTTCCACAGAGGTGTCATTGATGCTGTCATTAGCGACTGTCTCGCGATCATAGAGCGGCCACACCACGCCATAAATGACAGCCTTAGAGCCCTTTAGCGCGAATGAGATGCGGTACTCATCGCATTGCTCAGGACCAAAGCCTGCAACGACGCATGATAGTCCGGATGGCTTCACATTCAATGTCGCTTCTAAATAGTTAACGGCAGCTAGGATGCTGAGAGGCCTGATCTTTCTGTCGGCTTCTCGACAGTTGGTGAAATAGGCTTCAGGTAGTGATAATTCAAATTCGCAGCCGGGCATCACGCCAGCAATTGTTTCTTGCATACCTAATTGCCAATTCTGTAAACAGATACTTCTCTCTTGTCTACGAGGTGAGTCTTCTTGCCATCTAAAGATGGGACCATTACTCGGAGCCGCTACTGCACCAACAATATATCTAGGATCTGCTAACACCGGAATCGTTTCTGGCATATCACGCAATTCAAGTTTAATTTCATGCGCATTGACTGCAGCCGTCGCTAATTTTTCTAGTAGCTGTCTTGTTTGGCAGTGGGAGTGGGGCATTTGATCAATGCTATATAGCCACGGCACTAAAGCAATACGGGAATGCTGAGCAACAATTTGCTCATGTAAAAAATTGCCCGTAGCAGTGATAGATTCTGAGCTTAATTTTCCTGAGGGGATGTTGTAGCGTGTTCTGGCAATAATTGGGATGGCAATTAAAACCACGTCCCAGCTTTGACCTTCATGATCAATGGTTAAAGTCTCGGCAAGGGTCTCTGCATTTTCAGCAAGACAGTCGAATGCAATTGGATTGATTTTTAATGTTTGATCTAGTGCACTTTCAATAGCATTTTGATTTTGTGCGTGCAGCAGCCTCAATAGCCGATCTGAAAGTTTTGTTTCCCAAAAATCATCTTCAACCCGACTTCCTGAAGCTGCAAGAGACAAAGCATCAGATACAAGTCGTTCGGCTTCTGGGGAAATACGTGAGGAGTTTTTAGGTCTATAACTGGACATCGAGTTATTTTAAGCAAAACGCCCGAATCAGGGGTGCTTTTAAATTGATATTCCGAATTATTTTAAGCACACAACAAAAATTTATTTTTGGCTTTTCGAATCTTCGGATACTTTTGTTATTGTTGGGGTAGATTCTTTTTGTGCTTTGTATTGCCTTTTTGGGGCCGGCTCTGCTCCGAGCGTCTGGCCTGCAATTTCGATGGGTGTGTCACTCTTGATGAGAAGAAAGCCTGCTGTTGCAATCAAGGTAATTAACGCTATGAAAATAACTTTAGTGCCCATAGATGTTCCTTTAAGGTGCATTACTGCTCTATCTTCAATGTACACCCTTAAAGGCGTCTGTGTGCGTTAAAAACCACCTTTTTAGTGAATTTAGCTAATTATTTGAAGTATCTTGGGCGATATAGGGTGCCCACAAGCTTGGGCTTTTAGAAGAACGCCCCAAAAGTAGCGAAAACTAGCACGGTCATGCAGGCGCCCTTCAAACTGAATAGGACCCCATTCGGCCTCATGAGCGGCAGTCAAAATAGCAGATGCTGTGTCTACTTCAGTTGCGCTAGGTGAGAGCGCTTCAACAATAATTGGAATTTGATTAGGATGAATGCTCCACTTGCGGGTGTAAGCAAATTGATTTTTGGCACGCAAGGTATCAGATTTGATGATTCCCAAATCATGAATATTCGTGCAGACGTTATGTGAGGGAACTTTGCCGTGAGCATGACACGCTGCAGATATTTCTAGCATGGCACGAGCTACCAAAGGGTGGTCAAACTGTCCTCGATCCATGGCATCAGCCGGAATAGAGCCATGGTGTTCTGAAATAAAATCCATCAAGCCAAAACTTAAAGATTCAACTTGAGAAAGTGCCGCAATCGCATCAACTTCTCTTAAGGCGCCATGTGTTTCTATTAAAACCTGAATAGGTATTAGACGAGCAACACCAGCAGTTTTAGCCACATGATTGATCTCATCAATGATTTCTTGAGTTTGCGATGCTGACAAGACCTTAGGGATCGTGACAAAAGCCACGCGATTGCCTACTTTGGGAATCAGCGTAGCAATATCTAATTTCCAGGCAGGGTGACTAGGATCGTGGATCCGAACGCCCACTCGATTAAATTTATTTTCTGGACTTACAAGAATACTTGCAACTAACTCAGCATGTTCCGCTTCTTTACCAACCGGTGCACCATCTTCGCAATCAAAAGTAATATCAAAAACAGGACCCAACTCAGATTGCAATTGCAAAGCTTTGCGCATGCGTACTTCCGTGCCTGCGTAATGATCACAAACAGGTAAGGCCCTCGGAAGGGCCTCACCTTTAAACAGCACTTGTTTAGCTAACATGGACTTAGAGTAAGTGCTTAACGCCGTCTTGCTCTTCAGTTAACTCATTCAATGTGAATGTCATGCGCTCACGTGAGAACGCATCAACCTCAAGACCTTGAACAATCTTGTATTCACCGTTTTCGCAAGTCACTGGGAAGCCATACATCACATTTTTAGGGATGTCATAAGAGCCATCTGATGGGATACCCATCGTGACCCATTTGCCATTGGTGCCACAGTGCCAATCATGGATATGATCGATGGCAGCATTAGCAGCAGAAGCTGCTGAAGATAAACCACGCGCTTCAATAATGGCAGCTCCACGCTTACCAACTGTTGGTAAGAAAGTGTTTTTATTCCACTCTTCATCATTGATCATCTTTTGCACCGATTGACCACCAATGGTTGCAAAACGGTAGTCGGGGTACATCGTTGGGCTATGGTTACCCCAAACAACTAATTTTTCAATATCAGCTACTGCTTTACCTGTCTTAGCTGCTAACTGTGACAACGCACGGTTATGATCTAAACGTAACATCGCTGTAAAGTTTTTAGCTGGAAGATCAGGTGCTGATTTCATAGCAATATAAGCATTCGTATTAGCTGGGTTACCAACTACTAAAGTTTTTACAGTGCGCTTAGCTACGGCATTTAATGCTTTACCTTGGGCTGTAAAGATTTGAGCGTTAGCTGATAACAAGTCTTTACGTTCCATACCAGGGCCACGAGGACGGGCACCAACCAATACTGCGTAGTCGATATCCTTAAATGCGGTCATTGGATCACTGTGAGCACTCATACCTGCTAACAATGGGAATGCGCAGTCATCGATCTCCATCATCACGCCAGATAAAGCCTTTTGTGCTTTTTCGTCAGGAATTTCTAAAAGTTGCAAGATCACAGGCTGATCTTTGCCTAACATGTCGCCATTAGCGATACGGAATAGAAGTGAATAACCGATTTGACCAGCTGCGCCAGTAACGGCGACACGCAATGGGGCTTTTGCCATGATTTTGCTCCGAACTTAGATTAAAAAAGTATTTTGCGCCTCTAATATGACGCGAATCGTACAAATTCTATGGCTTTTTGAACATTTCTGTCAAATAGTCTTATATAAGACATAAGATATCTAGACGAATATCTCTCATTGTGATGAAATATTGCCCATGACAGAAACAATCGCAACTTTTAGCCCTCTTTATCAGCAGATCAAGGCGCTCATATTAGAGAGCCTTCAAACTGGTGAGTGGAGGCCAGGCGAGGCCATTCCGAGTGAGAACGACTTGGCGGTCAGATATAAAGTTAGCCAAGGTACTGTTCGTAAGGCAATTGATGAGTTAGCCAGCGAACATTTACTTGTTAGACGTCAAGGTAAGGGTACCTTTGTGGCCACCCATCACTCGGATAGGGTTCATTTCAGATTTTTGAGATTAGTTCCAGACAATGGCGAGCCGCACTATCCTCAAAGCAAGATTTTGGACTGTAAGCGTCTTCGGGCGCCTGCTGAAATCGGTAGACTTTTGGATTTAAAGACCAATGATCCAGTTATCCAAATTGAAAGAATGATGTTTTTCTCCAAAGAAGCTACGGTTTACGAGGAAATTTGGTTGCCTGGAACCCTTTTTAAGGGCCTGACAACCGAGAGATTAGTTGAATGGCGTGGTCCGATGTACGCACTCTTTGAAACTGAGTTCTCAACCCACATGGTGAGAGCGACTGAGCGTTTGAGAGCGGTTGGTGCGGATGAGCTATCAGCAAAGCACTTGGGCGTTGGAATCAACACGCCTTTACTAGCTGTTGAGCGGGTTTCCTATACCTACGGAGAGCGTCCAGTTGAGGTTCGTAAGGCGGTGTACCTGACAAACCACCATCATTATCTGAATGAATTAAACTAAAGGGTAAATACTTAGATTAATTCACCCAATAAGTACCATTAATAAAAGTCAGGGTAGCGAAAGTTAATTAAGCGATAAAGTTGATTAGTTTTGAAGCAGTCAAAAATACTAGTGAGGTTGTCAATGCCAGAGTTTAGAAATATTCATGTTTTTGATTTGATGAAATACCGCTTGCCATGGGCAGGTAAGGTTTCCATCTTGCACCGCGTTAGCGGTCTTTTGATGTTCGTTTTAATTCCTTTTGTTTTGTACTTATTTGAGCAAAGCATCACATCAGAAGTGAGCTTTGTTAAGTTCCAATCATTTGCCGCCCATCCAATTATTAAGTTAATCATTTTGGCTTTAATTTGGGCTTTCCTTCATCATTTTTGTGCGGGCATCCGCTTCTTGATGCTTGATCTTCACAAAGGTATCGACAAAACGGCTTCAGCTAAGACAGCCATTGCTGTATTAGCTATCAGCTTATCTTTGACAGCCATTTGTGCTGCCAAGTTATTCGGTTTGTTTTAAGGGGATACCATGGCTAATAACAATATTGGACCTAAGCGCTTAGTTGTAGGCGCTCATTACGGTCTTAAAGACTGGTTGCTACAGCGTATCACTGCGGTCATCATGATTATTTTCACGGTGATTTTGTTCGTTGCTTTTTTAATAGGCGACTCTACTTATGATTCTTGGGCTGGTTTGTTTTCTAACCAGATCATGAAGCTAGTGACTTTCTTAGCGATTGCCAGCTTGACCTATCACGCTTGGGTGGGTATCCGTGACATCTGGATGGACTACATCAAGCCAGTTGCCATTCGTTTGACATTACATGTTTTAACCGCGTTATGGCTGATTGCTTGCTTAAGCTATACCGCTCAAATCCTTTGGAGGGTGTAATAAATGGCTTCCATCAAGTCAGCGTTACCGACACGTCGCTTTGACGTTGTTATCGTTGGTGCCGGCGGTGCTGGTATGCGTGCTTCATTGCAGCTAGCAGAAGCTGGTTTAAACGTTGCCGTTTTATCCAAAGTTTTCCCAACACGTTCTCATACAGTTGCAGCACAAGGTGGTATCGGTGCTGCTTTAGGTAATATGAGTGACGACAATTGGCATTACCATTTTTTCGACACGATCAAAGGTTCTGATTACTTGGGTGACCAAGATGCGATTGAGTTCATGTGTCGTGAAGCTCCTAAAGTGGTTTATGAGTTAGAGCACTTTGGTATGCCTTTTGACCGTAATCCTGATGGCACCATTTATCAGCGCCCATTTGGTGGTCACACAGCGAACTACGGAGAAAAACCCGTGCAACGTGCTTGTGCTGCTGCTGACCGAACTGGCCATGCTTTGTTACATACCCTTTATCAGCGTAACGTTCGCGCAAAAACACACTTCTTTGTTGAGTGGATGGCACTAGATGTGATCCGTGATGCGGATGGAGATGTAGTCGGTGTTACTGCTCTTGAGATGGAGACTGGCGACGTACACATTCTTCAAGCTAAGTGCGTGATGTTTGCAACTGGCGGTGCAGGTCGTATTTGGCAAGCTTCAACCAATGCATTTATCAATACTGGTGATGGTATGGGTATGGCTGCTCGTGCAGGTGTACCACTAGAAGACATGGAGTTCTGGCAATTCCACCCAACCGGTGTAGCTGGTGCGGGTGTTCTCTTAACCGAGGGTTGCCGTGGTGAAGGCGCGATTTTATTGAACAGTTCAGGCGAGCGTTTCATGGAGCGTTATGCGCCAACTCTGAAAGATCTTGCTCCAAGAGACTTTATTTCTCGTTGTATGGACCAAGAGATCAAAGAGGGACGCGGTTGTGGTCCCAACAAAGACTACATCGAATTGGACTTGACTCATTTGGGCGCCGAGACAATTCACAAGCGTTTGCCATCTGTTTATGAGATCGGTATTAACTTCGCAAACGTTGATGTTACGAAGCATCCGATTCCAGTTGTGCCAACCATTCACTATCAGATGGGTGGTATTCCAACGAATATTCATGGTCAAGTAGTAGCGCCCAAGAATGGCAACCCAAATGCAATCATTAATGGTTTTTACGCGATGGGCGAGTGTTCATGTGTATCAGTTCACGGCGCTAACCGTTTAGGTACTAATTCACTATTAGACTTATTGGTTTTTGGTCGTGCAGCGGGTAACCATGTGATTTCAACAGCCTTGAAACAAAAAGAACATAAGCCGTTACCAGCTGATGCAGGTGAAGATTCATTAGCGCGTTTAGCCAAGCTAGATAACTCAACATCTGGTGAGTACACACAAGACGTTGCTAACGATATTCGTAGCACGATGCAAAAGCATTGCGGCGTTTTCCGTACTCAAGAGACGATGGATAGTGGCGTTACTAAGATGGCTGATATCACTAAGCGAGCTCAGAGTATTCACCTCAAAGACAAATCAAAAGTTTTCAACACGGCACGTATTGAAGCTTTGGAATTGGAAAACTTGGTAGAAGCAGCTAACGCAACAATGATTTCAGCAGCGGCACGTCGCGAGAGTCGTGGTGCGCATGCGCATGACAACCATCCTGAACGTGATGATCAAAATTGGATGAAGCACACACTTTGGTATAGCGAAGGTAACAAACTGGATTACAAGCCTGTTGTATTGAAGCCGCTGACTGTTGAATCTGTACCACCTAAAGTACGTACTTTTTAAGGGATTAAAAAATGAGCAATACTCGTATTTTTGAAGTCTACCGTTACGATCCAGAAAAAGATGCAGCGCCTCGCATGCAATCTTATGAGGTCGAGTTAGATGGTTCAGAGCGCATGTTATTAGATGCTTTGATGAAACTTAAGAAGATGGATGAGACCTTGTCATTCCGTCGCTCATGCCGTGAAGGAGTTTGCGGCTCTGATGCGATGAATATCAATGGTAAAAATGGTTTAGCTTGTTTAACTAACATGTTGACTTTGCCAAACAAGATTTCTTTACGTCCATTGCCTGGCTTGCCAGTTGTACGTGATTTGATCGTTGATATGACTCAGTTCTTCAAGCAATACCACTCGATTCGTCCTTATTTGGTGAATGATATTCCGCCACCAGAAAAAGAGCGTTTACAGAGCCCTGAAGAACGTGAAGAGTTAGATGGCTTGTATGAATGTATTTTGTGCGCCTCATGCTCAACCGCTTGCCCATCATTCTGGTGGAACCCAGATAAGTTTGTGGGACCAGCAGGTTTGTTGCAAGCGTATCGTTTTATTGCTGACAGCCGTGATCAAGTGACTGGTGAGCGTTTAGATAATTTGGAAGATCCATATCGTCTATTCCGTTGTCATTCAATCATGAACTGCGTAGACGTTTGTCCAAAAGGATTAAATCCTACAAAAGCGATTGGTAAAATTAAAGAACTTATGGTTCGTAGAGCCGTTTAATGCCGATTTCATCAGGAACCTTGTCGCTCTTGCGCTGGCGTGCGCGACGAGGCCTACTTGAGAATGATTTAATGTTGGAGCGCTTTTTTGAGCGCCATCATGCAACGATTGAAGAGCTTGATCTTGAGCCACTCAATCAAATATTGGATCTGAGCGATAACGATCTGATGGATTTGTTATTGCGTCGCAAGGAGCCGGAAGGTGAGCTTGCGAACGATGAGGTGCGACGTGTCCTGGCCATGTTGCGAACTCCTGGATTGCCCGCAATCTAGAAAGTAAAGTAGTTGCCCGGAAAACTTGCTTGTTTGATAAGAATTCAATAACGCGTATAAGGAAAAAAATGAACGCTTCTAATGAAAAAGCCACGTTATCGTTCTCGGATGGCACGCCATCCATAGACTTGCCAATCTATAAGGGTGAAGTAGGCCCTGATGTTATCGACATCCGCAAGTTATATGGTCAAACGGGTAAATTTACCTATGACCCAGGGTTTATGTCTACAGCCTCTTGTAACTCTAAGATTACTTTTATTGACGGCGATAAGGGCGAGTTACTTTATCGCGGTTACCAAATTCAGGATTTGGCGACCAACTGTGATTTCTTGGAAACTTGCTTCTTATTAATTAAAGGTGAGTTACCTAACAAGAAGCAAAAAGAAGAATTTGATACATTAGTGATGCATCACACGATGGTCCATGAGCAAATGCAATTCTTCTTGCGTGGCTTCCGTCGCGACGCGCACCCAATGGCAGTTTTGACCGGTCTGATTGGTGGTATGGCTGCTTTCTACCACGATGGTGTTGATTACACGACTGAACGTGAGCGTGATGTAGCGCAGATTCGTTTGGTTGCTAAAATGCCAACCCTCGTAGCGATGGCCTACAAGTACTCGATAGGTCAGCCGTTCATTTATCCAAAAAATAATTTGTCATACACAGCTAACTTCATGCAAATGATGTTTGCTACACCTTGTGAAGAATACAAAATCAATGATGTTTTAGTTCGTGCACTAGATCGCATCTTTATTTTGCATGCTGATCATGAGCAAAATGCTTCTACTTCAACAGTTCGTTTAGCTGGTTCATCTGGCACCAACCCTTTTGCTGCGATTGCTGCTGGTGTTGCTTGCTTATGGGGTCCTGCTCACGGCGGCGCGAACGAAGCTTGTTTGCAGATGTTGGAAGAGATCCAGGCAAGCGGTGGTGTTGAAAAGATTGATGATTTCATTGCTAAAGTAAAAGATAAAAACTCAGGCGTTCGTTTAATGGGCTTTGGACACCGTGTTTATAAAAACTTTGATCCTCGCGCTAAGTTAATGCGTGAGACATGTTACGAAGTTCTAAAGGAAATGGGTCTTGAGAATGATCCTTTATTCAAGCTAGCCATGACTCTTGAAAAGATTGCTCTTGAAGACGAATATTTCGTCAGCCGTAAGCTTTATCCAAACGTAGATTTCTACTCAGGTATTGTTCAGCGCGCTTTGGGTATCCCAACAGACATGTTTACTTGTATTTTTGCGTTAGCCCGTACAGTAGGTTGGATTTCTCAATGGGAAGAAATGATCACGGATGCTGAATACAAAATTGGCCGTCCACGTCAATTGTTCGTAGGTCATGCTACACGTCCAGTTCCGCCAATCGCTAAGCGTTAATTAAAAGGCATACATGGCACGCACGCTGTACGATAAGTTATGGGATGACCATGTTGTTCATATGGAAGAGGACGGAACGACCGTCCTCTACATCGACAGACAGTTACTTCACGAAGTCACAAGCCCACAAGCCTTTGAGGGTTTGTCTTTGGCCAAGCGTGCGGTTTGGCGTAACTCTGCCAACTTAGCCGTATCGGATCATAACGTTCCAACAACGGATCGCTCGGAGGGTATCAAAGACCCCATCTCACGTTTGCAGATTGAAACTTTGGATCAAAACTGCGATTCATTTGGCATTACGCAATACAAAATGCACGACAAGCGTCAAGGCATCGTGCACGTGATTGGTCCTGAGCAGGGCGCAACTTTGCCAGGTATGACGGTTGTTTGTGGCGATTCTCATACAAGTACGCATGGTGCATTTGGTGCCTTAGCTTTTGGTATTGGTACTTCTGAGGTGGAGCATGTTTTAGCCACTCAGACTTTGCTGATGAAAAAAAGCAAAAACATGTTGATACGAGTCAACGGTCAGCTTCCTTTAGGTTGCACTGCTAAAGATATGGTTTTGGCAATTATTGGCAAAATTGGTACTGCAGGTGGCACGGGTTACACCATCGAGTTTGCTGGGGATGCAGTTCGTGAACTGTCGATGGAAGGCCGAATGACTGTATGTAATATGGCCATTGAAGCAGGTGCACGTGCAGGCATTGTTGGCGTTGATGAAACAACTATCAACTACGTTAAAGGCCGTCCTTATTCACCGAGTGAAGGGGAGTCATGGCGTCATGCGCTTCAGTACTGGAGAACTTTGCATACGGATGAGAGTGCTTCATTTGACCGCATCGTTGAGTTACGCGCAGAAGACATCAAGCCGCAAGTCACCTGGGGTACCTCTCCGGAAATGGTGTTGTCGATTGATGATCGTGTGCCTGATCCTGACAAAGAAAAAGACTCGGTTAAGCGTGAGGCGATGGTCAGAGCTTTGGCTTACATGGGCTTAAAGCCCAATACACCGATCGAAGCCATTATGGTTGATAAAGTATTTATTGGCTCTTGTACGAATAGCCGCATTGAAGATCTTCGCGCTGCGGCAAGAGTCGTTGAAAGAATTGCAAAGAAAGTTTCATCATCAGTCAAATTGGCGATGGTTGTTCCTGGTTCTGGTTTGGTTAAAGAGCAAGCTGAGCGTGAAGGTTTAGATCGCGTATTCAAAGCTGCTGGTTTTGAATGGCGTGAGCCAGGTTGCTCTATGTGTTTAGCTATGAATGCAGATCGTCTTGAGCCGGGTGAGCGTTGCGCCTCTACATCTAATCGTAATTTTGAAGGTCGTCAAGGTAATGGCGGAAGAACACATCTGGTTAGTCCAGCGATGGCTGCAGCTGCGGCGATCGAAGGACACTTTGTGGATGTTCGTAAAATAGCTTAAATATTGGAGACTTTAATGACGAAAATTATAAAAATCATTTCTTTGTTCGCATTGGCCTTTTCATTAGGTGCTTGCAATACCATCTCGGGCCTTGGTCAAGATTTACAAAATTTAGGCCGCACGATGGAAAACAGTGGCGGTAAAGAAGCGCCTAAAAATGATGCCAACTCATCAGGGGTTGTTGTAACGCCAGTTAAATAATGCAAAAGTTCACTGTTCACCAAGGCTTAGTTGTTCCACTCGATCGTGAGAACGTAGATACAGATGCCATCATTCCGAAGCAATTCTTAAAATCTATTAAGAAAACTGGATTCGGACAAAATTTGTTTGATGAGTGGCGTTATTTAGATCAGGGTGAACCTGGTCAGGACTGCACCAATCGCCCTTGGAATCCTGACTTTGTTTTAAATCAGTCTCGCTACAAAGGTGGCAGTGTTCTTTTGGCTCGTCAAAACTTTGGCTGTGGCAGCTCTCGTGAGCATGCCCCTTGGGCACTTGAGCAGTATGGATTTAGAGCTGTCATTGCTCCGAGTTTTGCAGACATATTTTTCAACAACTGTTATAAAAATGGGTTGTTACCCATCGTTCTTTCAGCTTTACAAGTGGATCACCTATTCAATGAAACCCTGGCATTCAATGGGTATCAACTGACGATTGACTTAGAAAAGCAGCAGGTCATTGCGTCTGATGGCAAATCTTATGATTTTGAGATTGCCTCATTTAGAAAATATTGCATGATCAATGGTTTAGATGATATTGGTTTGACTTTGCGTCACGCAGATAAAATCAAGGCATATGAATCAGAGCGCATCTTAAAGATGCCATGGTTAAGCACCAAACTCCCATAATTTGTTTTAAGGTTTGATATGAAAATTGCAGTATTGCCAGGCGATGGTATTGGCACAGAAATCGTTGCTGAAGCGGTAAAGGTTCTTAATGCTTTAGGTGAGTCGTTTGAGATGGAGACTGCACCTGTTGGTGGAGCTGGTTATGAGGCCAAGGGTCACCCATTACCTGAAGAAACGCTGAATCTTGCTAAAGAAGCAGATGCCATTTTATTTGGTGCGGTTGGTGATTGGAAGTACGACAACTTAGCTCGTGAATTGCGTCCAGAACAAGCTATTCTTGGATTGCGTAAACATTTGAGTTTGTTTGCCAACTTGCGCCCAGCCATTTGTTACCCTGAGTTAACAGCAGCATCTTCATTGAAACCTGAAATTATTGCTGGTTTAAACATATTGATCGTTCGTGAACTAAATGGCGATATTTACTTTGGTTCACCAAAAGGTATTCGTACGGCAACGGATGGATTATTTCCTGGTACGCGTGAGGGTTTTGACACCATGCGTTATAGCGAGCCAGAAGTAGAGCGCATTGCCCATGTAGCATTCCAGGCCGCACAAAAACGTGACAAGCGTCTTTGCAGTGTCGATAAAGCTAATGTATTAGAAACTTCTCAGCTTTGGAGAGATGTGATGATACGCATTGCTAAAGACTACCCAGATGTTGAGTTAACTCATATGTATGTCGATAACGCAGCGATGCAATTGGTGAAGGCCCCCAAAGCATTTGATGTGGTGGTGACTGGTAATTTATTTGGCGATATCTTGTCAGATGAAGCGGCTATGTTGACGGGATCCATTGGCATGTTGCCATCTGCTTCATTAGATAAGAACAATAAAGGGCTTTATGAGCCAAGTCATGGTTCAGCACCTGATATAGCTGGCAAAGGGATTGCCAATCCACTAGCAACAATCCTATCTGCAGCGATGATGTTACGTTTCTCGCTAGGGAAAGCTGAGCAAGCTGACCGTATCGAGGCTGCTGTCCAGAAAGTTTTAGCTCAGGGCTATAGAACGGGCGATATCAAGACAGAGGGTTGCCAATTGGTTGGCACACGCGAAATGGGTGAAGCCGTTCTAAAAGCTCTGTAAGATAGATCCCCTAAAGCTATAAAAACAACAAAAGCAAAAGATACAAATTAATTAATTTTTTTACAAAGATAGGTGTCGTAATGGCAACTCCATTAGTTGGTTTAGTTGGTTGGCGTGGCATGGTTGGCAGTGTGTTGATGCAACGCATGCAAGATGAAGGCGATTTTGCTTTGATTGAGCCTATGTTCTTTAGCACTAGCAATGCCGGTGGCCCAGCTCCCGCGATGGCTAAAAACGAGAAAAAACTCTATTCGGCCGATGATGTAGATGCTTTAAAACGTTGCGACATCATCATCACTTGCCAAGGCGGTGACTACACCAAAGAAATTTATCCTAAGATTCGTGCAGCTGGTTGGAAGGGTCATTGGATCGACGCCGCTAGCGCATTGCGTATGGTTGACGAATCAGTCATTATTTTGGATCCGGTCAACCGCCCAGTTATTGACTCTGCTATTACTAAAGGCAGTAATTTATGGGTAGGTGGTAATTGCACAGTGAGCTTGATGTTGATGGCTATGGGTGGTTTGTTCCGTGAGAACATGATTGAGTGGGTCAGTGCCATGACTTACCAAGCAGCCTCCGGTGCTGGCGCTCAAAATATGCGCGAACTGTTATCGCAAATGGGTGCTTTGCATGATGCGGTTAAAACAGAATTAGCTGATCCTGCCTCTGCTATTTTAGATATTGATCGCAAAGTTTCAGAGACCATGCGCTCTGCTAATTTCCCGATGAAGAACTTTCGCAACACAGCCTTAGCTGGTAGCTTGATTCCATGGATTGATGTCCCTGTGGAACATGGCCAAACTAAAGAAGAGTGGAAGGGTGGTTCTGAGTGCAATAAGATCTTAGGTAATTCACCATTTAGAACAGCGGGTAGTATTCCGATTGATGGGCTATGTGTTCGTATTGGTGCAATGCGTTGCCATTCACAGGGATTAACCATCAAGTTGAAAAAAGATATTCCTTTGTCTGACATTGAAGGTATCTTGGCCAGTGCCAATGACTGGGTCAAAGTCGTTCCGAACGATCGAGAAGTATCGGAAAGAGATTTAACGCCAGCAGCTGTAACAGGTACTTTGACAGTACCTGTTGGACGCTTACATAAAATGGCCATGGGTCCTGATTACTTGGCGGCATTCACAGTAGGTGATCAATTGTTATGGGGTGCTGCTGAACCCTTGCGCCGTATGTTACGTATTTTATTGGAGCGTTGATTTTGCGTTTAATCCAAACTATTAGTTTCAGTCTGCTAGGTCTTCTAATGACCGGGCAAGCTCTTGCTTTGAGTTTGGGTAATTTAACTGTTCAATCAAAACCAGATCAAGCGCTTAAAGCAGAAATTGCCATTCAGGTTCAGGCTAGTGAGCTTGAAAATATCAAAGACCTTCAAGTCGCTTTATCAGACCCTGAAATCTATCAGCGTTTGGGCATTAGTTCATCTGCGACGCAAGCTCAATTAAAAGTGAGTTTGCTCAAGGGGTCCAAACAAGAGCCACTGGCCATATTAATTAGCTCAGATGAAGTTTTAAAGCTTCAGTCTGGTGAAGTATTTTTGGATGCCTTGGTAGAGTTACGTTGGTCGACTGGTTTGGTGCGTCGTGTGTATACGCTGATGGTGGCCGATCAGGCTAAAGTAGAAGTAAAGAGTGGTGATACGCTCACCGAGATAGCGGTTCGCGCATTACCCAACTTTGATGATGCCAATTTAGATCAGGCTTTAATTGCACTTTATCGCGTTAATCCTCAGGCTTTTGCGGGTGGTAGCATTCACCGCCTTAAAGCGGGTGCTGAGCTAGCTATACCAAGTAAAGACATGGTGCAAAGTATTCCAAAGGAAGAGGCTAAGGAGATTGTCACTTCTGCAGATCAAGCCTACCGTTCAGGTCAAGCGCAACTCCCTTTAGTTGATGTAACAAAACCAACTGTTCAAGGTGATCGACTCAAAGTTGGACCAGCAGAGGGTCTTGCAGGAGATGCTAAGCGTCAGATGGAAGATTTGCTGGTTCAGGAGAAATCTCTCGCGGAAGCCAAACAAAAAATAGTAGAGCTTGAGAAAAATATTGCAGATTTAAAAAGTTTGATCCAAAACTCTAATAAGCCCAGTGCAACGACGCCAGCTGATTGGAAAACCTATATGGGACCTATTGCTATAGCAATAGGAACTTTGATTGCCTTGATGGTTCTGTTGAAGCTTTCGAAAAGTCAGCCTAGCAACGCAAGCAAAAATAATCAAAAGCAAGCCAACACTCAAACCAATACTCAACCCAATACTCAACCCAATACTCAGACCAACGATCAAACTGCTCCTCCCAAAACACAGTTAGCAGTTCCGCCGCAAGCAGCTAAATTATTTGCATCATTAGATCTAAATTTGGGGCCGGCTACTAAAGCAGCAGATCCAGAAAAAACTGAATCCTTGCCGTCAGCTGAAACTCTGAGGGTGAGGCTAAACTTGGCGAAAGCCTATCTCACCATTGAAGATTTCAAAGCAGCTCGAGTAGCGCTCAATGAGATTTTATCAGTCAGCTCGCTAGTTGATCCTGAAATCACGATTCAAGCCCAATCATTATTGGCTCAGATCGACCAACGCAAGGTCTAAGATGCGCCTAGCATTAGGATTGCAGTACGACGGCAGTGCTTTCTCAGGTTGGCAAACACAGCCTAATGGTCAGACAGTTCAGGATCATTTGGAAAATGCCTTGTATCAATTTTTGGGTGACCCCCAGTTACCTCCGGTTAAAACAACCACTGCAGGTAGAACAGATACTGGTGTTCATGCCCTAGGGCAGGTCGTTCATTTTGACACCGATATTGTTCGCCCAGATCCATCTTGGGTAAGAGGGGTTAATAGTTTTTTACCTAAATCAATCGCAGTTCAGTGGGTAAAGCCTATTTCAGCAGATTTTGATGCGCGTTATTCCGCTTTTGAGAGAACCTACTGTTACGCGTTATTCACAGGACCACAGTCAGCACCATTGGTAACAGGTCGAGCTGGTTTCTTAATGTTACCCAAAGACCAGCATCTCAATATCGCGGCGATGCAAGAAGCTTCTAAGTATTTGATCGGAGAGCACGACTTCAGTTCATTTAGATCATCCGAGTGCCAAAGTAAGTCACCGATAAAGACGATCTATCAGATTGATATTCATCATGACGGCTCTTGGGTTTATTTTGTATTCAGAGGAAGTGCTTTTTTACACCATATGGTCAGAAATCTAGTGGGATCTCTTCTGGTGCTTGGCCAAGATAAAGAACCAGCCATTTGGTTAAAACAAGTTTTAGACGCCAGAAGCCGTCCAGGAGCTGCACCAACATTTATGGCAGACGGTTTATATTTGGTGAGAGTAGGATATCCTGAGCACTTTCAGATTCCAGAATCTCAAGTTGCAGCAAGTCTGTTACCAACTAGCCTCTTTCCAACATAAAAAAGTTATTTAAATAATAAAAATTGCACCCAATGGGCCTACTTAAACATACTCCCGGTAAAACACGGATTAAATTCTGTGGATTTACCCGCTCAAGCGATGTTGATGCCGCAGTGAGCTTAGGAGTTGATGCTCTGGGATATGTCTTTTATGAGGATAGCCCTCGTTATGTCAGTCCTGAGGTGGCAGCTTCTTTGGTAGGTCGTATGCCGGGTGGCATGGATGCCGTTGCTCTCGTTGTTAACCCCACTGATGAGCAGGTTTTACGCATTAAAGACCGTATGTCAGTGAGTCTTTGGCAGTTTCATGGGGATGAGTCTCCAGAGCGCTGCGCTGCTATAGCAGAGGGCTTGCCATGGCTCAAAGCAGCCAGAATGAAGCCGGGATTCCAACTTGAGGATTTTTCTTTACAATACAGTCTAGCAGCTGGCTTTTTACTAGATGCCTTCGTTGAGGGCTACGGTGGAGGTGGGCATGTATTCGATTGGTCTTTGATACCGGAATTATGGGCAAAAGAAAACGCGCATCGGGTCGTTTTGAGTGGTGGATTGAACACGCGCAACGTGGGCGAGGGAATCTCACACCTAAAACCTTGTGCGGTTGATATCTCTAGTGGGATTGAAATAGCTAAAGGTCAAAAAAGCCCTGAGCTCATGCAGGCGTTTATTCAAGCTGTTCGGGATGCTGATACCAGCAATCCGCCCTTATAAAAAGGTCAAGACTATGTATGATTTTCCAGACGCTAGAGGTCATTTCGGACCCTATGGCGGTGTCTTCGTTTCTGAAACATTGATGTTCGCATTGAACGAACTGAAAGAAACTTACGCTAAGTACCAACATGATCCAGAATTCATGGCAGAGTTCCACTCTGAATTAAAGCATTTCGTGGGTCGTCCCTCACCGATCTATCACGCTAAGCGTATGAGTGATTTAGCGGGTGGCGCACAAATTTACTTCAAGCGTGAAGATTTGAACCACACGGGCGCTCACAAAATTAACAATGTGATTGGTCAGGCGATGTTGGCTCAGCGCATGGGTAAGAAGCGCATCATCGCAGAAACTGGTGCGGGCCAACACGGCGTCGCAACAGCAACGATCTGCGCCCGAATGGGCTTAGAGTGTGTTGTTTATCAAGGTTCTGTTGATGTGGCTCGCCAAGCTCAAAACGTTTACCGAATGAAGCTTCTGGGTGCGACGGTAGTTCCAGTTGAGTCTGGTACAAAGACACTCAAAGATGCTCTTAACGAAGCGATGCGCGATTGGGTCACTAACGTAGAGAGTACTTTTTACATTATTGGCACAGTAGCTGGTCCACACCCGTATCCGATGATGGTGCGAGATTTCCAAAGCGTGATTGGTGAAGAGTGCAAGGTACAAATGCCAGAAATGACAGGTCGTCAACCTGACTATGTGATGGCTTGCGTTGGTGGCGGCTCCAATGCGATGGGTATTTTCTATCCCTACATCGATGTACCAAATGTGAAATTAATTGGTGTTGAGGCTGCGGGTCGTGGTCTTCATACCAAAGATCACTCTGCAGCATTAGTAGCTGGAACCCCAGGTGTATTGCACGGTAACCGCACTTACTTACTTCAAAACGAAGATGGTCAAATAGCAGAAACACATTCGGTATCTGCTGGTATGGATTATCCGGGGGTCGGTCCCGAACATGCTTGGTTAAAAGATTCCAAGAGAGCTGAGTACGTCGCAATCACGGACGATGAGGCGCTTAAGGCCTTCCACGAATGTTGCCGTATCGAGGGCATCATTCCGGCACTAGAGACTAGTCATGCAATTGCCTATGCGTGCAAGCTTGCTGCCACTTTGCCAAAAGATCAAACGATCCTTGTCAATATTTCAGGTCGTGGTGATAAAGACATGCATACAGTTGCCCAAGAATCAGGTTTGAAGTTTTAGGAATTGAGATGTCAAAAATTGCAAAAGTATTTGCTGACTTAAAAGTACAAGGTCGTAAAGGTTTAGTGCCATTTATAACAGCAGGTGATCCTGAACCCGGCATCACTGTTGATCTGATGCATGCCTTGGTCAGGGGTGGGGCTGATGTGATTGAGTTAGGCGTTCCTTTCTCAGACCCCATGGCTGATGGTCCGGTGATTCAGCGTGCCTCTGAGCGAGCAATCGCTCACGGCATGACTCTCAAGCACGTGATTGAGATTGTTAAAGAGTTTCGTCAAACCAATCCGGATACACCCGTTGTTTTGATGGGCTATGCCAATCCCATTGAACATATGGGAACTGAGACCTTTGTAAGAACTGCCAAAGATGCAGGTGTTGATGGGGTATTGGTGGTGGATTACCCGCCAGAAGAGTGTGAAGACTTTGCCGTCCAGTGTAAAAAGGCCGGTATTGACCCTATTTTCTTATTGGCACCCACTTCATCCCAAGAGCGTATTGATCGGGTGGGTAAAGTTGCGGCAGGCTATATCTATTACGTTTCCCTCAAAGGGGTAACAGGCTCAGCCAATCTCGATACCAAAGCGGTTGCGGGCATTATTCCTCAGATTAGGGCTACTTCACAGGTCCCAATTGCGGTAGGATTTGGTATTAGGGATGCTGCATCTGCCGTAGCTATTGGTCAAACAGCCGATGCGGTGGTTATCGGTAGCAGAATTGTCCAATTATTAGAGGAAACCCCTAGTGCTCAGAGAGTACAATGTTTAGAACGTTTCCTGAGAGACATTCGTGAGGCTTTGGATAAATAAATATGAGTTGGTTAGATAAACTACTTCCGCCAAGTATTCAACATACTGACCCGACATTACGGAAAACCGTACCTGAAGGATTATGGGTCAAGTGCCCGTCTTGTGAGGCGGTTCTCTATCGCAATGATATCGAAGCAAATCTTCATGTTTGCCCTAAATGCGACCATCACATGCGTATCAATGCTCGTGAGCGTCTTGATAAGTTAATGGACCTTGAGGGGCGCCATGAGATTGGTCAAGAAGTATTACCCATTGATGCGTTGAAATTCAGAGATACTAAAAAATATCCTGATCGCTTAAAAGACGCTATGGATGCAACTGGCGAAACCGATGCGATGGTAGTGATGGCTGGTTCCATCCACACAATTCCGGTAGTGATTGCTTGTTTTGAGTTTGAGTTCATGGGTGGTTCGATGGGCTCGGTTGTAGGAGAGCGCTTTGTTCGTGGTGCCCAAATGGCTCTTGAGCAAAAAGTACCGTTCATTTGCATCAGTGCCACCGGTGGTGCGCGTATGCAAGAAAGCTTGCTGTCACTCATGCAGATGGCTAAAACCAATGCCATGCTTGTCAAGCTAGCTCAAGCACGTTTACCTTATATCAGCGTTTTAACAGACCCAACTATGGGTGGTATTTCAGCTAGCTTTGCCTTTATGGGCGACGTTGTGATGGCTGAACCTAAAGCTCTAATTGGTTTTGCTGGGCCGCGTGTGATTGAACAAACCGTTCGCGAGAAATTACCTGAAGGTTTTCAGCGTTCAGAGTTTTTGATGCAAAAGGGTGGCATTGACATGATTGTCGATCGTCGTCAGATGCGCCAAGAGATTGCACAGTTATTGGCTCTATTGCTCAAGCAGCCAAGCGACACTGTTGCCTAACCAACCAGTTAATACTCATTTGCCTTCGACCTTTGATAATCTAGATGACTGGTTAAAACATCTAGAGCAGGCCCATCCTGTTGGTATTGACATGGGTTTGGAGCGCATCAATCGAGTTAAAGAAGCCCTAGATCTTAAATTTGAAGCACTGGTTTTCACGGTTGCAGGAACCAACGGTAAAGGCTCTACCTGCGCTTTGCTAGAAAGCATTCTCATCGCTGCTTCTTACAAAGTCGGCTGTCATACATCCCCCCATCTTTTAAAGTTTAATGAACGCGCGCGCATTCAAGGCGAGATGGTCAGCGATGAGCTTTTACTGGAACATTTCGCAATCGTTGAGCAGGCAAGAGTTAGTCTTTCTGATGCTCCAACACTCACTTACTTTGAGTTCACTACCTTGGCCATCATGCATTTATTCTCAAAAGCAGGATTAGATGCCGTGATTTTGGAGGTGGGGCTTGGTGGGCGCCTTGATGCTGTCAATATCATCGATGCCGATTGTGCGATTGTGACTAGTATTGATTTAGATCACATGGAGTATCTCGGAGATACCCGTGAGAAGATCGGTTTTGAAAAGGCAGGTATCTTTAGAAAAAACTGCCCAGCCGTTTGTGGGGACCCAGTCCCCCCTCAATCATTGATCGATCATGCCAATGAAATAGGTGCTGACCTTTGGTTGATGGGTCGTGACTACAACTTTCAGGGCGATAAACAACAGTGGGGTTGGGCAGGTCGCTCAAAACGCTTCTCTGGATTAGGTTACCCAGCACTAAGAGGTGCCAATCAACTCCTCAATGCATCAGCAGTGATTGCCGCTTTAATGGCAATGCGAGATCGATTACCGGTAGGTGCTCAAGAAATCAGAAATGGTATGGCCTGGGTCGAATTGCCAGGCAGATTCCAGGTATTACCAGGGCAACCCACCATCATCTTAGATGTAGCACATAACCCACATGCGAGCGCAGCTTTGGCTCAAAACCTTGAGAATATGGCTTATCACCCCTATACGATTGCCGTATTTGGTGCGATGGCAGATAAAGACATCGATGGGGTCTTAAAGCCGATGATGGATAAGATTGATTTTTGGTATTTTTGTGATTTGCCAACTCCAAGAGCTGACTCTGCAGAAGGTCTTGCGAAAAAATTAAGAGCCTTAGGTTTCAAGGAGGGTAAGGATTCAGGTATAGAAACCTTTGAAAGCCCAGAAAAAGCTTATCAAGCTGCTCTTAAAAAGGCGGGTGAGGGTGATAGAATAACGGTGTTTGGTTCCTTCTACACTGTTGCTGGTGTG
>CAMDUR010000020.1 GCA_945879115.1 Polynucleobacter meluiroseus | reverse complement strand
TGCGATAGCAACTTGATTTCAAATGCCTTACATTCTCTCGTAAAGCCTACTGGCTCTAGTTGGAGAGTCTTTTGAACTAGGGGAGTTGAAGTTAGATGACTCATAAAAGTACTGTATATATGTACAGTATACATAAAATTTGTCAAATACAACAAATTAAGCTTTAAAAAGTGAATACTTAATTAAAGAATTGAATAGACCTCAGTCTATTAAAGAGAAATAGAATAGAAAAAGAGATTACTGGGTAAGCACTGAACTAAATTGAACTAACAATTAATTAGGCATTTTTCCGAATTTGGCCAAATGATCATTAGGCCTATCCCAAACTTGAGAGCTATCACAATAAATATGCATGCTTGGTTTAATCTGAGAAGGTTCATCCAAACTAGCAATTCTTGCAAAGATCATATCAGGAAGAATTTCAACATCACTAAATAAAGGTGCTCCGCAAGTAGGGCAAAAATGTCTCTCCACAACTTTTCCACTATCACCAATGTATTTATAAGAACTAGTCTTACCCGTAAATACGTAATTACTACGATTTGTGGCAAAAACTGCGGCGGAACCAGTACCACTAGATTTTTGGCAATTTTTACAATGGCAATGAACAGCCATTGCTAGTTCACCTTTAAATTCAAAACGAAAATTGCCACAAGAGCAGCCGCCAGTTAATTGATAGTGTGTCATATTAGTCCCTAGCTAAACTTTCAATAAAAGCCCCCTTCTCCTTCCGCAAAGAGAAGGGGGATACAACTATAACCTCGTTTCCCGTATTAACGAGGTCACTACCCCAATAAATAACGGGGCAACTGAATGCAAGAGTGAAAACAAATAAACGCTCTTGCAAAACAATTTCTTAATTAATCTCCGCCTCTCATATATTGCACAGTAAATATATTAGGAGGATTCAACTTAGGATCGCTAATCATTTTTAATTGCAATGCAGTGCAGTGTTGATTTTGCACATCCAACATGGAAGCAGTTGTATAAATTGCAATACCTGCGTTTTTATTTTGTGGTGCATGGTAAGCGGAGTCACTAAACCCAACATCCCAACGCTTCCATAATGCTCCCTTTTTGTCATAAATAAGGATCATTGGGAAAATTGATGTTTGAGCATCCATATACATCACACGCTTACCAATAGGGCTTGATTTATTAGTAGGTACCGATTCAAGGACATGAACCAAACGTGGACTCCAAGGGGCATTAGCAAAGCATCCACTCTTACCACCAAAAGTTGCCATGCCATACCCATCTGAATCTTTTGCATCGGTATCTTTTAATTGGCTATGACGATAGAAATGAGTCAACATCACTTTCGATTCAACATACTTCCACTCTGCATCAAGTACGCGACCGTTATAACCTTCGAAGTCTTCGATCATCAAATCAGATCCCAAGAATGAGTCTGTTGTCTGACCAGTAGGTAAACGACGCACACGACGCTGGAAACCAAGATATAAGAATGAGTCATCTTGTTTAACATCATCGTCAAAACGTTGAATCAATAATTGAGTGTTTTTTAGATCCTGAGGAGCCAATACTTTTAAGTAAATATTTCTATAAATATTAGATGGGTTAGGTGTTATATCCTCTATTGGATTTTGAGTTGTACGATGTTTCAGACTAATGAAATTAAAATCGAACTCAACACGTTTTTCTTTTTTTCCATTTTTGTAATCAATATAGGTCCAGTAAAATGGGAAAATACGTCCGCTATCACCCACCACTTGTGAATACTTATAGTTGAATGCTAGCTTCTCACCAGCTCTAGGATCATTTTTATCTGGCTTTGCTGGAAATGGACGACCTGCAACATAACCGTCAATAGTGCCTGGATTGGGGCCTAACTTCACATTAGCCGCATTTTTCTGTGTAGCAGCCACATAGTTAGGGTGCAACATCACAGAGTGCGCTTGTTCAGTACTTAACTCTAGAGACCCATCAGAAACCAAGTTAAATGTGCCTGGATCTAGAAAATCTTTAAAGTTATTAACGTTAGATTTATTGATTGTCATGCCAGCTGTAAATCCTGGAATAGTAGGCATTCCTTTTTCATAAGGATTAAAAGAAGCTTTTATATCCTCATTAGTTACAGCAAATGCCAAATTAGAAACTAAAGCTAATAGCAATGTTCCTTTAATTAGTGGCTTCATAGATCCCCCTTACTTGTTGTTGATAAAAAATTTTTAGAAAAAACGATCAAAATGGATTTGATTAAAAGGAACCTGATGTTTCAACATCAAGGTTTCTTGTAAACTTTTCGTCATTGGTGGCGGTCCAGCAAAGTAAAACTCATAATCTTTAATACCCTCCCCTAGCTTCCTTTCTACTGACTCATGCACAAAACCAAATTCACCAGACCAATTCTTTAAATTCTCTTCTGATGATTCAGAAACCACTGGATGGAAAAATATTTGTTTTCCAAACTCAGGTAAATTAGTTAATTGAGATTCGACACCAACATCTCTATAGCTTCGGCCACCATAGAAAAAGTGCAAGTTTTTATCTTTCAATAAACCCTGCTCAGAAGCACCTTTTGTGATCGACACCATAGGAGCAAGGCCTGAACCACCAGCTACACAAACAATATTTCTGTTGTTATCTCTGACATAGGCCATGCCGTATGGCGCATCAATTTCTATAACATCAGAAGTTGAAATTTGATTGAAAAGAAAATCAGTACTTTTCCCATTAAGGACTTTTCTAATTTGAAAGCGCCATTCGCCTTTAGAGTTCGCCAAATTAGACATTGAGTAGGCACGCTTGATACCCAAGTCAGGGAATGTCAGAAGTGCATACTGACCTGGCTGAAATTTTGCTGCTTGATCAGCAACAAAAACAAATTCCTTAATGTCGTGCGTTATATCGTGCGCACCAGTAAACCTTGCTTTAACCTTCTCAGTTTTTGTCAAAGGTACATATTCATCAGACAATCTAGTTTTAATAGAAATGTCAGATATTGCGCGAGTTTGGCATCCCAAATGAATATTTTTTCTAATATCTCTAGCTGTTAAACCTGGTGGGTTATCACATAAAGATTCAACCTGACCACACAACAGCTCATACTTACAACTTCCACAAGCACCCGCATTACATTCATAAGGGAATCCAAGACCGCATCTCAGTGAAGCTAATAGCACGGTATCTTCACTGTGCTGCGCCATCACATCTTTCTCGCCGTTAATGTTGATTTGATTGGATACCATCATGGTGTCTTTTTCAAAATCCCAAAGATTTTCTATAGGCTCGAACAGCAGTCTTGGCATCATCAGCTGCGTCGGGAACATCTGGAAGACCATGACAGTAAGCATCTATAGCTCTATCAGCTAATGGCTCCCATTTATTAATCCATCCTTGAATCACAGCATGATTAGACGGATCTTCTAAAGCCATTTTCACCAGCGCTTCTGACCAACGACGGTGGCGCATAGCATCAATCATTTGAGCATCACAAAGCATAGCTAATAACTCATCACCGTTATGTCTAGCTGAATTACTTAAGTTTCTGAGGATACCCTCTTCTATTGCGGGCTTAGCAACAAGATTTAGAGCAACAAATGCCTCACCCCAATCCCATGTAATGAGTACCTTTTCCATCAACTCACGATAACCTTGCCATATTGGCTCACCCTCCCAGAATTGGCGTTCTTTTTCTGTAAATCCTTTTTCAGGGTGCGCTACTTGTAGCTCTTTAGTTCTATAGGCAGTATGTGTTAGCCAGCGCAAGGAATCCGCCATTTGGAAAAATCCACAAATAGTAATTGTGCTAGCCGGTGCAACTTGCGCAAAATAAGCGGAAGCCATCTGTAAAGTATGGAATAAATAACGAGTTGGCGTATATCTCAAGCCTAAAGTTCCCAGCCAGCCTGATGCTAAATTTTTATCATGTTCACGCTTACTAAACTGCTCAAGCAAACTATAAACATAGGTCTCCTGACCATCTTGCATCATGTTGTAGGTTCTATAGACAATCTCATCAGGATCTCGGAAAGCATTCCAGTCCGAATGTTTTAAAGCACTGCCATAAGTATTTTTCTTGTACCACTCATTCATAAATGTATTAGGGTCCTGCTCATACGGAGCGTTTGAATCCCTATCGTGATAGTGCAAACGAGTACTAACAATTTCGTACTCACTTGGCTTTCTTCTTCTACCGCTTAAATGACTCCAGGTCTTTAAAGGCTTTAATATTTCCGGGTTTGACATCTACTTTTCCTTATCAAATCAAACTTTTTTATTAAAATAAAATCTAATTGCATCTGGCAAAGTTTCGATTTGCCCAGCAAAAGAACTTAAGTCAACTTCTAGATCATTCATCACAAATGGCCTACCCAATGCTCGCTCGATTGTTTCTCTTCTGAGAATCATTTCGCCATCTGTTTCAATTCTCAAATAAGCTCGCTTATCATCAACCCTAATTTCTTTGCCGGGGTTATCTTCTTGAGCTGCCTCTGCTACCGCAACAGCCAATTCGCCTGCCCTCATTACTGGGCCAACATTGTTATTAATTCCTGACATAAATTTCCATAACCTTAAGTGTGAGCAAACAATGGCTCAATTCCCTCTACATCAACATAAATATCCCCACCATCCATCTTCACAGGATATTCAGCCAAAGCACAATCAGAAGGATTAATGCCCTTACCTGAACAAATATCAAACGTCCATAAGTGCGCTCTACAAGTAATAATCTTGCCGTCAAACGTTCCTTCAACTAGTGGAATATCTTGATGGGGGCAGACACCCTGAAATGCTGTGAACTCACCACCATCCTTGCAAACTAATAAAACTTCTTTACCGTCAACTTCGAAGGAGTCCATTTCGCCTTCCCAAACATCCTCAATAGTGCAAACTTTTTTAAAAGCCATTTTTTATTCCCAAATTATTTCTACACATTCTGTTGGCTTTAAACCACTTTCGGAGACCTTCATATTTCTTGCAAAAAAACTTTCTCCAGAACGTCTGACTCGTAAGGTTTTGCTTGGTTGATCCTTGACACGACGTCCAACAGAGTGATGAGCAGCAGCTTTCGCTACTTCATCCATCGTATTTTCAGAATCAACTGGCACTAACTGCAAAACGAAGTCGCCTTCAAAGTTGCAACATAAAGGAAATAAAGCCATAAACCACCCCTCTTAAACTGCTTTTTTGTATTGAGCCGATTTGTATGCTTCGACCCAGCTATAGTTATCAGCATCATCACCAATTTCTCCTGGAGATAAGCTCATAAATGCTAGAGCTCCTTCAAGTGTTGGCGGCTGAACTTGACCATCTAAAAATCTATCTACCAATGATTGGTGGCCAGCATAGCGCTCCGGTTCTTGCTCAAAACACCAGCGATCAGGCTCGGATCCGAAGTGATAAGTTCTCCCCTTGTACTCCAAGGAGTAATCCTTCACATTCCAAGCTTTACCTGGAACACCAACGATCGGTAACTGATTCATATTGCAAACGTAAGGCAAAGTTTCTGGATAAGTTTTATCCATTTTTCCCTCAACCATATTGTCAATAATGACATCCCAACATTGACCCCATTTATCATTCCAACCTGGGTACTTTTCCTCAAGCCAATCACGCTCTTCGGGACTCACGCCTGCTGCTGCATTCCACCATAAAGTTGGTCTCCAGAAATACAATCCCATATGCATTGAGTGATGAGTATTCTCAACTTCCTCAAGGAAAATATTCCAATACCATGGTTTTTCCAAGCCAAGGTCTTCAATATTTCTGATGAATTGATTGATGATGAATTCATTCATGAATTCTTTGAATGATGATTTTCTGTGCTCCAGTGGCGTGTAGTAATCCATTGCTGGACCAGTTAATATACTAAATAAGCGCCATGAACGCCAGAAAGCTATGTCTAGTTTCTTTTGAGCTTCTTCTTTTTTTCCATTAGCCAATAAAACTTTTAAAGCAGCTCCACCGATTTGGGCATGACGAGATTCATCCGTTTGAATACTTGAAATTAAGCTTGCAAATGAAAAGTCTCCATTTTCAGCTGCATCAGCAGCCAAGCCTAAAAACTGCATATTAGTAAACCCAGTTTCAAAACCAAAGGTCAACATAATTGCAACGCTAATGGCATCACGAGTAACCATAATGTCATCAAAATAATGACGTGCGGCTATTGCTGCCCACTGGTTGGTATCCATACTCTTATGAGCCCAGTCAAATTGACGAGACTTATTGACATGCTCATGAGGGAAATACAACTGAATTTGACCATGTCTTGTTTCATCCATGGCTCCCAACGTCGCCATGTTGCGCATGCCTGGAGCTGGTCCGAATCGCGCCATGCGAGCTTCTGCACTACCTGCAGAAAATTCAGCTCGAGGAACTGCACCGTAATGTAATTTCAAAACAGATTGCCATGTGGGAGCTGCATTTTCATAAATGCTACTTCTCTCTAATGCAGCTTTTACAGAATATGCTCCAGCATCTTTCTCACGTTGCACTTTGACATACTCTGGATATGTTTGTTTGTATGGTTCGTCATAGGCCATCCATGCTTCTGGAGGGATTCCCATCGCCCCAGTCATTTGCTCTGGAAATAACTCTTCATGCAGAACATAACTTGGCGTCCAATTTGTATCTCTCGCAATGTCATACCACTGAGATCTATCTAACTTTGTCATGATTGCTCCTATTAATAGATTTATAAATACAAAAATTAAAATTTCTTAAAACATAAATGTTGATTTGGATTCATCATTTATCGAATTGATTTCGGTTCATATCCCTTAAGTGAAGGCTCTATCCTTAAAAGGTAATTTTTATAAAAGGGGGCTAATTTATTGGTGGATACCCTTATAAATAGCCACTTTTAAAGCCTTTTTATAATGGATTACACTAGTCCATACTTACCCTAATATCGAGAATATTAAAAAGTTACGAGAATCAATAACTAATAGAAATTATTAATAAATCTAAAGATGAAAGAACTCTCAATCCTGACCTCATGGTTAGATAAATACCCACTTTTTCACAGCGGTGATGAGATTGATGAAGTGCGACATAAAGTTGGAGACATTTTTGTTCCGCACTACTTAAATGTTCACGGTCAAGACAAGCATTTAAGTGCTGACATGAATCACTTAAAGCTAGAAAATATTTCAATCAATACGCTCGGATATGGCGCAGGAGTTAACATTAACTGTGATCCATTTGAGAAGTTTTTATTAATAATGCTTCCAATGACAGGGGTCATGGATGCAAAAGTTGAAGAAGGTGTTGTTAGGGCAAACCAAGATACTGCTGCAATTATCAATACCAGCGACCCTCTCTCAATGCAGTGGGGGGATCGTTGTAATCAACTAATTATTAGAATTGATAAAGAGTTAATCGACAGAACTTGCGAGTGCCTACTAGGCTATCCAATAAAAAATGATGTTAGGTTTTCATCAGCACTTGATATGTCAACCGGCTTTGAAATGTATCAAAGCATCATTTATTTGTTGGCATCAAACCCATTTGTCTCTGAATCCGCAAAAACTTTTCCGATGATTACCAAGCAACTAGAACACCTATTAGTAAGTTCTTTGCTACTTAATCAAAAAAATCAATACTCTCAGGAGTTACTCAAACCTGAAAAAATTATCACGCCTCAATATATTAGGCAAGCTGAAGAGTACATGCGGGAAAAAGCGACAGAGGCTATTACACTTCAAGACGTTGCTGATAATGTAGGAATTAGCTTAAAAACACTTCACAATGGTTTTCAAAAATATAGGAAAAATAGTCCTAATAAATTTCTTAAAAGTTTACGCTTAGATTTAGTTAGAAAAGATTTAATCGCAGCAAAATATAGCAACTCAAAAACAACAGTCACTGAAATTGCATTACGCTGGGGATTCATTCACCTCAGTCATTTTAGTGAATCTTATTATGAGAAATTTGGAGAGCTCCCTTCAATCACGTTGAAGCATTAACAAAGTTTTCAAAAAACTATCAATAATTGTTATATTTATAAATTTTAAAAATATTTTAAAGTTAGGGCTATCAAGTCGAAGAGAAGACTTGATGCCAAGTGAAATATCTTCGTGACTATCTGTTTACAGAAAAAATTAACTTAACCTTCTTTTTAGATCTACTTTAATTATATAAATCATATAGTTGGGTTCATCAAGTTTCATTTATAAAAGACCTTCAATCTTTTAAAAGTTAATAGTTAGCACTTCTTCATAAGTAATCTCTTGAATTAACAGCCAGTGGCATATAAGTTGATCACTTATTGCGATAAAGTAGAGCTAATCAAGAATTGAATGAATAAAACTATAGAAGCTTATGCAAATATACGATCATCCCCTTAGAACCGCACTCCACGAAGAGATCCACTCAAGACCTCCCGTAGCGCTGTGGCCTCGTGATCGTATTTTGAATCAGGCGTTTTTATTGGATTCCAAGGATCGTGCCAAGCAGATTGAATGGATCAAATCAGTTTGTAAAAAAATGTATCAATCTGCTGAAGATGGCGATGTTCAAAGTTATAGGATGGTTGAACTTCAAGCTGCGCCCAAGCGCATGATTATTAAATGGGAACTCCATGGTGAGTTCGCCTCTATCTCTGCAGTTGTTCAGCAAAATAACTTGCTTGAAGAAGCTCATATTAACAGTCGTCCAGGCATAGAAGCTCAAGTCAATGCCGTTTTAACAGGTTTAGGTGTGGCTCCCCTCTATGAATCAGGTGGTCTCAGAATTGCTGCCATTGATATCGCTTTTGAAGATCGTGAGCTTTTTAGTGATGCCGAGCAAGTATCTAGCCTCTTCTCAGGAAACACTTTATTAGGTAGCCATATCTTAAGTAGTAAAAAAGCCCAACTATGGACAGATTTACAAATTAATGAAGATGGTTATATCTCTTACTTAGTTCCTCATGCAGGGATGGGCTCAAGACAAGCAGGGCGTGTGGCAAGACGCATCACAGAAACTGAAACTTATCGTATGGCATCAATGATGGCTTTCCCGGTAGCAAAAGGCTTATCTCATCCATTGCGTCTCGCTGAAGCAGAGCTAGCAGATCTCTCAAAAGAAATCTCTACGGCGCAAAATGAAGAATCTATGAGTCCCGATCAGGACGGTCATTTTTTACAACGCATTTCAATATTAGCTTCAAAGATTGAAGAGTGGATTTCCGAGCATGGCTTGCGCTTTACTGCTTCAGAAGCCTACAGCCAATTAGTTAGCAAAAACTTAGAAGAGTTGCATGAAACACCGATCGCTGGCGTACAGACATTGTCAGAGTTCATGGATCGTCGTTTTGCACCCGCCATGAGTACTTGCTCATGGACACAGCGTCGCTTAAGGGAACTATCAGACAGGATTTCTAGAACAACGCAAATTTTACGGACACGCATTGAATACGTGAATGAGAGTCAAACTCAACAATTACTATCTAGCATGGACCAACGCGCCCAGCTACAAATGAGACTCCAAGAAACAGTTGAAGGCTTATCTGTTTTAGTGCTCACCTACTATGCTGTCAGCTTAATCATCTTTATGGTGAAAGGTGTTAACACTTTCCATTTAGGTGTGTCCCCTGAATTGATCGGTGCAATTTGTACCCCTCTCATTGCTTATGGCATCTATCGCGTTAATCGGATCAGAAGAAAGCGTTTTAAGAAGTCTGGGCAGTTGAGCTTTTACAAATAAAAGCTCAACTTGAAAAGTTAGCCGGTGGTGCCTTTAACTCTTGCTTACTCAATCTCTACCATAACGGTGAGGAAGGTATGGGCTGGCACAGCGATGATGAAAAAGAGCTGGATCCTAAAGCTCCCATTGTCTCTGTTAGTTTTGGCGCAAATCGTAAGTTTGCTTTTAGGCATAAGATAGACAAAACAAAAGCTACGATTGTCCTAGAGAACGGCAGTGTTTTGATCATGCACCCCCCAACACAAGAATATTGGTCACACAGTTTAGTAACTACAAAACTGGTTACCCCTGCAAGAATTAATCTTACTTTTAGATCGATCCAGAATGAACCAAACAAATAAGCCAGAAGTTCTAAAGGTACTTTATGACGGCGCTTGCCCTCTTTGTAGAAGAGAGATTGCTCACGTCAAGGGCTTGTCTGACAGAGATCAGAATAGTTCTCTATCATTTGTAGATATCAGCCAAGACTCATCTGAAACGCTTTGTTATGCGGCTGATCGTGAAAAGTTATTAGCGCGCTTCCACGTTGAAAAATCAGATGGCACACGCATTGATGGCGCAGCAGCTTTTGTAGCCATGTGGGATAGACTGCCTGGCTGGCGCTGGTTAGCTAAGATCGCTAAATTACCGGGTGTTCTTTTTATTTTAGAAATGTCTTACAGAGGATTTTTAGTCATCAGACCTCGCATGCAATCTTTGGCGAGACATTTAGATAAGTAGACTTTCGTGTTTTAGCGCATTGAATGCAATGTAGCTTGATCGATTGATATCTTCACACCTAGGCTTCCAGACCCTCTTCTGACGGGACCTTTTCTTAAGCTTATTTCAAGTGCATGAATGGCTTGATACTTGGCACAGGCTTGAACGATCCGAGTCATGAGTCTTTCTTGTGTATCGTAATGGCCATCAGCAGCAATCAAATCAATTTCTACAATGAGCGGATCATAATCAAAGACATACTCCATACCATCTTGAGCGATGAGCACCAACTTAGGATCAATCCAAAGCGACAAATCAAGCAAATGGTAGTCAGGCACGACATCATGAGGACCATAAGTACCAATTTTTGTATCTAGTTTTAAATCTTTTAATTCAATAGAAGCTTGGTGCAGCATGTGATTGACCTTTTACAGTTTTAAGTAATTTTTAGTGGGTTTTAGCAGTATTTAAAAAGAACTCCAATAGTTAAGCTTTGATTATTCATGAATTTTGACAATTGTGTGAAAACCTGTTTTTTGACTTATTGATGGGTCACTGAAAGAATGAATGATTCATGGTCTAATTCATTCCCATGATTACAGCTGTTATAGCCTCTTATCGTTACGGACATCTTGCAGCACATTGCATCGAGTCTTTACTGTCCCAAACTCAAGCACCTACAAAGATCTTATTTGTGGATGATGGTTGGGGGGATTGCCAACATCTGCCAATGTTATATCCAAGCGTCGAGTTCATCCTTCGGCCAAAGAATTTAGGAACTGTTGTTAACTTCCAAGATATGCTGGACAGAGTTGAAACAGAATACGTATTATTTATCGGAGCTGATAATTGGTTAAGATCCGATGCTATTGAGCTGCTCTCTCATGCCAAAACAGATATTGTTACGTATGACATTATGGTTACAGGTGAGCTCAAGGATGAAATCTTAGTTCGTGTTCCTGGTGAAACTGAGCCTCATCAGGGTGACTTGTATTGGGATCGTCAAAACCTACATCATGGTTCAATGCTTTATAGAACATCGATGGGTAAAAAGATTGGTTACGAGAAGAGATTTGAAGATGGTCATCATCCCCAAGAAGATTGGAACTTATGGGACAAGATGCTGGAGTTAGGCGCTACTGTCACCAGCTTACAAGAAGGCTTGCTATTTTATAGGCGCCATCGTGAGAATTTCTTAAAATATGGAGATCCGAGCTTAACTGCAGACGTTAAAGTCAGTTAAATCTCTAACATAACTTAATTAAAAAAAGCTTCACTCTATGTGAAGCTTTTTTTAATTAAGTTATGTACAGTTTTTTAAGAAATTTTGGCTTTGTTAGATGAGCAAAGTGCCCAAGAGAATACTGAGTTAGCAATGAACTTCTTTTTCTGAACAGCCTCACGCTTGGCTGCAATTGCTTTCTTCTGAATCGCAACAGCAACTTTCGTTGAGGTCTTTTCTTTCTTTTGTTTAACTGCTAGCGGATTTAATTTATCTTGGTTCTGTTGAACCAACATACCTAAATTAATGCTATCCATGTGTTCCAACATGAACGTCTCTAATGAGGACCAGAGCTCATTCGCTTCATTAGTTTTGGAGTTACTGTAGTCAATAGCAATGACAATGTCTTTTAAGCTGATTTGATTGGCATCTCTGGCAAGAATATAGCCGCCGCCAGGGCCTCTAAAGCTGTTAACAACCTCTGCTTTGCGCAGTGAGGCAAATAACTGCTCTAAATAAGATAGGGAAATGTCACGTCTTTCTGCAATTTCAGCCAAAGAGACAACGCCACCCTCTTTAGAGTGAAGAGCTAAGTCAATTAGGGCTGTAACCGCCGCACGGCTTTTGGTTGTTATACGCATGAATTCACTATACCTTAACTGTAAAAATTTGCAATTGAGTGCAAATTTCCAAAAGTTATATGGCAGCTAAAGAATGGTGTGAAATTAAATATGCAATATTTTCAATCACTTACAGATCTCATTAAAAATAAACTATTGATTCACCACTTTAGGAAAGTGATTTTGACTGAGGTTCTGGTTGATCTTAACAACAATCGGTAATAAATCTGCCACTGAATCGATAACAAAGTCAGGCTTCATTGCAGCCACTCGATCTCGGGCAATTTTCACCAATGAAGCTTTCTCAATCTCTGGAAGTTGATTGAACTCTTCCAAAGATAATCCTAGAGCATTGCCAGTTACTGCAACACCTACAGTCCAACATCCAAAATTCTTACCCTCGTCAATACCTGGTTGGGTATCATCGACTTTAATTATTTGATGAGGTTGATCGATACCAAAAAAATCTGCGCATCGCTTCATCATCTGTGGACTTGGTCTACCACTTGGCGTGTCACCAGAACACATTGAAATTTCAGGTCTATAACCCTGTTTTGCCGCAAGAGGCTCAAGCACATTCATCAACTCCCTCACATAACCTGTCGTCGATCCAATTCTAATATCGTTAAATTCAAGATGATGAACCACGTCGACTACACCCGGAATCACATCAGAACATTCAATTAAGCTCACTTTATTCATTGGAATAAACTCATTGAGTAGCTTATCGATATCCGCAGCAGTAGATACTCTTTGATAAGTATTGAACCACTGACTTTTCACATGAGGCATTTCAAGAAGCTCTTGGATATGATCCCACTTGTTGAGCCCCATTGGAACTCTGGCATCAGCAATCGTAATATCTAAACCATTTTTTTTAAAAAGTTTTACAAACGTTTCCATAGGAGCTCTGCTACCAAAGTCAACTGTTGTTCCAGCCCAATCGAAAATTATCGCTTTAATCATTTTTATATCCAATCATCAAAATTGTCTTTTGCTAAACCAAAAGCTGTACTTGCGCCTGTTCCACTAGTAACGAGCGCAACTCTTAAAGAGTCTGAAACCTTCTCAATAATCGCATCTTGTTGGCTTGAGGATGGATAGACGCCAGTCCAGCGCTCGAGAATATTTAATTTAGAAAAATTAATTGTTTGTGCCAATAGTTCAACAATTAACTGATCAATCCTATCTTTGGCAAAAACATCTTCAACATTGCCATATTGGTGAGAATCACCAATCACAAGACTTCCGTCTGAACTTTGAACGGCAATTAAATGGATACCTTCTTTTAAAAATTCAGGCATTTCTTTTTGGATTTTTACTTTTAGCGCTAAAGCCTCTGGTAAATCTGCCCACCCAAGATACCGAGCAAGACTATTGTCAGTCATCACAGAACCAGGAAGGATGATGTGGTCGTCAACTTTAACTCTTAACATTTGTAATGTGCATAACTGAATATCATGCTGAGCTAAATATTTTTTTACAATCCCGCTTAAGTCAGCACCCGGACAAATCACAACTTTTTCAGCATAAAAAGTTCCAGCCGAGGTATCAATCTGCGAGCCATCACAAGAAAATACTTCTGCTCCCCAACAAAAATCAACGTTTAAAGAAGAACTTAACCAATCAGCCATCATTGGGATGGCTTCCCGAGACTCAACACGAAACTCATGAGGGCTATAAAGCAAACCTGCCGCATGATCAAGCCTAAGCGCTGAGGTATTTCTAAATCCAAAACTTTCTAAGTTCGAAAAATCCTTCGGACCAAATAACTGGCAATCAGCCCCCATCTCCGTATTTAAAAATGCCCTAGCAACATCAAATGCCTCTGGTCTTTGGCAAACAATCCAACTCCCTCTATGGATAATTGGAATATCTGCCTTTTCTGAGATTAACGCCCAAACATCTCTCGAATATCTAGCTCTTCTCCAAGTGTCTTTGCTTGACTGTCCAGAAACCGTTATAAATCCAAAGTTTCTAACTGATGCCCCAACACAAGATTGATTTTTTTCAACAATGAGAACAGATAAGCCCCTTTGAACGGCCTCATAAGCGTGTGCCATACCAACAATTCCAGCACCAACAATCACTAAATCATATTTCTTCATATTCTTAATTGGATCCTAGGAAATTTTTACCTCTTGGAGACTGTTTTGCCTGCTCAATTTTAATAAGCTGTTCCTCAGTAAGATGCTCTGGATCATACGCAGGAATACCAAGTGACTTGAGCCAATCAAATAATGCCTTGGGTGATAATAAATGCTGACCTAAGGCAAGCTCAAGAGAATCCTTCATCAAATTTTGATTAGGTAGTTCTTTTGCTATTTTCAATACAATTGGCAACCAAATGGCGCATGCAAAACCATGGCTAAATTTTTGATGGATCGTTTCTTCGTATGAAAGTGCATGAACGAGTGAAGTTTGAGTTTTTGCCATCGCAAGACCCGCCAAAAGAGAGGCCTCACTCATTTCTTTTCGGGCTTCAGGATGATTGATATTGGTGTGTAATAAGGAAAGGTTAATGCTAATTTTATGGATGGCTCTGATAGCTTGCATCCTTGTTTCAGCAGTGGCTTTCTTATTCCAAATAGACTCAATGGCATGAGACAGTGCGTCCAACCCTGAATCCCTAGTTAACTCCCAGGGAGCTCCAAAACATAATTGATGATCAATAATTGCTTCATCTGCATAAACTTCCTCTCCAAAGAAAGAATGCTTTTTATGAAAATTAAAGTCCCAAATAGTTGCAGTACCAGTGACTTCGCTTCCAGTGCCAGCTGTCGTTGGCGCCAGTATTAATGGATGCTTATTAACAAAATCAGGAATTTCATTCAAAGGTGAACCTAATTGACTCTTAAACCAATTTTTTTCTAGCGTTGTAAATCGAATGACTTTAGCAAAATCCATTAAGCTTCCTCCCCCAATACCTAAAATTACTGAGTGGGGATCTCTGATAGTTAAGGAAAATTGCTCATGCATGGCAGCAACATGATTTAACTCAGGCATTCCATTCTGATATGTTTGTTGGCTAATAATCCGGCCACCTAAGTTACTTTTGATTTTTCTTAAGAATCCACTATCAATCTCAGGAATATGCCAAAGATGAAAATTTCTGTTGGGGTAAAGTTGACCCAACTCTTCAATTGAGTTTGAGCCAATATAAATATTAGGCTTCATTTTCTAGCTTGTTAAACGCCTTAAAAAAGAAGAAATCAAGTCAATAATAGTCACTGTAACAATTAAAATAATTAAAACTGCACATGTCTCAGCATATTGAAAACCTCGAATCACCTCATAAAGAATAACTCCTATACCGCCGGCGCCAACCATACCAACAACGGATGCTGATCGAACATTTGATTCAAATCTGTAGAGCGAGTAAGAAATCCACAGCGGCATGACTTGTGGAATAATTCCAAAAACAATCTCAGCGATGGGGTGGCTTCCAGTTGCTCGAATACCCTCAACAGGTCTCGAATCCACAGCTTCAACAGCTTCAGAAAACAGTTTAGCTAGAGTACCAGTTGTATGTACAAAAAGAGCTAAAACTCCTGCAAACGGTCCTAAGCCAACAGCCACAATGAATAACATCGCAAATACCATCTCATTGATAGCACGCAAAGCATCCATAAGACGTCTGACTGGTTGATATATCCAAGGCTTTACAACATTTGATGAACTTAAAAGGCCTAGTGGCACAGCAAAGATAATTGCTAGTAAAGTTCCCCAAATGGCTATTTGAACGGTTACCAACATTTCGGAAACATATAGCTTCCAATCTTTAAAACTGGGCGGGAAAAAATCCTTGGTGTATGTCGCCATATTCCCAGAATCTTTGATCAAGTCCACGGGGCGAATTTCTGCCCCATGCCATGACCAAGCCAGAACTAAAAAAAATACTGCCCAACCAATATAGTAAGTAATTCCATGTCTCTGAGCTAAGGCTCTCGCCTTAGCTTTATCCATAGACTCAGGACTTGGAATACTTGTCACTTACTTAAGCTTTGCTAATGCAGCATCAATTTCAGCAAATTTCTTTGTCTTTTCAGCATCAGAAATTGTTGTATCAGCTTGCACCTTGCTACGATCTTTGAATAACTCAAGCTGACGAATTGGATTCAACTGAGCATTTGTAGAGGCTCTAAATCCAGCATAGTTATAAATATTCTTAAGAACGTCTTTTTCAGCTTGGTTGTTCTGAGCGTAGTTAAGAACGAACTTTCTGATTTTTTCCTTCGTGTCTTTGTCTAAATCTGTTCTCCATACAAACGGATCACTTGGAATCAAAGGACTTTTCCATACAACACGGATTTCTTTAGCCAATTCAGGCTTAGTTGCTTCTAAACGACCCATATCTTCTGTGTTGTTTGTTGCAACATCGAGTTGCTTAGCAAGAATAGCTTGAATATTTGCGCCATGGCTTGCATTTCTTACTGTTTTAAAAGTATCACGAGCTTCGATTTTTCGTTGTGCGAAGATGTAATAAGACGGTACTAAAAAACCAGAAGTTGAGTTAGGGTCACCAATTCCGAAATTAATGTTTTTACCATTTTTGATAACGTCATCGAGAGTCTTATAAGGAGAATCCTTATGAGTAATCAAAAGTGCGTGATAACCCCAAGTTCCATCAGCGTAACCAACTTGAGCAAATACTTCACCGCTTGCACGATCAACTGCTTCCATGGCAGCTTTATTGCCATACCAAGCTACTTGAATTTTATTAAAACGCATGGCTTCAATAACACCTGCATAGTCTGGAGCATAAAATGATTTAACAGTTAAACCAGTAGCTTTTTCCATATCACGGAAAAACGGTTCCCAACGATCACGTTGAGCTGTCGCAGAGTCAGTTGCAATAATTCCAAAACTAATTTCTTTTGCAAAAACAGAAACTGTACTTAATGCCAGCATTCCAATAACAATTGCTTTTTTTAACATAAAAACTCCTATTTATTAATTAACAAGAACTAACTGCGGACGCTTTGCTGCTTCTGAATGTGATAACTCATCATCCATTTCAATACCCCCTACCTGGGATCCATATAGATTCGCTAAAGATTCTCTAGACAAATCATTTGTTTTTCCATCGAATACCAAAGACCCACGATTAAGTGCGATGGTTCTGTCACAAAACTTTCTAGCAATAGCAACCTGATGGAGGCTGGTAACTAAAGTTAATCCAAACTGCTGACTGAGATTAACTATTAAATCCATGACTTTTCTTGCGGACTCAGGATCAAGAGATGCGACTGGTTCATCAGCAAGCAGTAGTTTTGAACCTTTCACTAAGGCTCTCGCAATTGCAACTCGTTGCTGCTGACCTCCTGATAAAGTCGATGATCGTTGATAGGCATAATCAACCATTCCAACCTTTTCTAAAGCATCTAAAGCAAGAGCTTTTTCATCCATCGTGAATCGCCTAAGAACTAATTGGAAAATATTTTTCTGAGGCCCTAACCCAATCAGTACGTTAGTAATAACATCTAACTGATTCACCAAATTGAACTGTTGGAATATCACGCCAATGGAGGATCTTATTTCACGAACGTTCTCGCTAGTTTTGCCATTTATCTGAATGATCTGGTTATTGACCATAATTGGACCGCTGCAAGAGTCCAATCTTTCTAATCCACAGATTGCCCGAATGAGGGTTGATTTACCTGAACCAGAGGCTCCAAGTAAGGCAACTGTTTCGCCTTGATTGACGGATATAGAAACATTTTTTAAGGCGATAGTCTTGCGCTCAGACCCAGAGAATGTCTTATGTGCATTTTCTATAGAAAGCATTTGATTACTCATGAACAACTAACCATCAAGTCGTTAAATTCACTAAGGACCTCTTCTTTGCTTAGCAAACTACATTCTGAATCTTTTGCTTGATCATCCCATCGGCGAAGAGCTATGGCATCCATAGCAAATGGCTTGGATAAGAAATTTTGGCATTCCTCAATAGATAAGGGGCCGCCTTGCAAAGTTAAACTCCTGACCGAATCAGGCGAAAGCTTTTCTAAGTAACCGGCGTCTGTTGATATTAAATATCTTTTTGCTTCAACATGAAGTGCGATAGGTACAAATACGGCTTCTGGAAACAAGTTTTTCAAAAATTGACTCCCAATCCTCTCATGGCGATCATCATGACCTTTGAGAGTGGGGGTATCAACTTCTTTTGAGAGCAAATGGCCTATATCATGTAACCAGGCAGCTAGTTGTAATTCAGAAGATGCGCTATTTTTTTTTGCCAGCTGTCCACATTGCCAAGCATGTTCAATCTGACTAACACCCTCGCCTAGGTAAGATAAGTCTCCCTTGGTGCGGTAAATGTTTTCTATTAGCTTAGCAACGTAGTTCATTGGTGTAATTTCTCACACGCATGTTTCAAATATATTTCAGATTTATTAAAGTATCAAAAAAGGTAGATTAAGACCCTATTTAAATTTATAGAAATTAGCAAAATTGGCTTATGTGCTACTTAAAACTCGAACTTGAGTTGATCCTTGGAATCGACCGTTTGAGCTTTAGGACTTCGACGATTGGAATTCGATGCACGGGAGGCATGCTTCTCAACAACTGATTTTTTACCCGCTCGAACCTCAGACAAATTACGTCTTTCATAAAGACGATCCTTAGAAGTTTTAGTCGCAGTAGTTAGATCAACAATAGGCGTGGGTATCTTTTTACTCAATTCAAGTCCTATGGTGTTGTGCATATCAGCAGTCATTTTCCAAGGCTCAAAAATCCATGCATCAGGAACTTGACGCATATAAGGAAGCCACTTTCTGACGAAGTAGCCTTTTTCATCATGATCTTGGGCTTGTTTAATAGGGTTATAAACACGAGTCACGTTAATTCCGGTTGTGCCAGATTGCATTTGTAGCTGACTCCAGTGAATACCTGGTTCGTAATCAAGAAACTGGGTTGCTAACCATTCTCCCACTGGTCGCCAATGTAGCCAAAGTGGATAAGCGGCCGTTGAGACCAACATGGCACGCATTCTGAAATTGAGCCAGCCGGTTTCGCGAAGCATGACGACGCAAGCGTCGACCATAGGCCAACCTGTCCTGGCTTCTTTTAAGGCAGCGAAGTATTCTTGGTTGAATTCCTCTTCACGCAGACCATCATAGCCACGGTGCATGTTTTGCCATTCAATATCGGGTTCACTTTCTAGCTTTTGGATGAAATGACAATGCCAGTACAAACGACTCATGAATGCAACCAAACCTGATTTTTGCCTACTAGCATGAGGAGGCATCTGCAGCAGCTCTTCATTAGTAGCCTGTACCACTTCTCTGATGCTGATACATCCATATGTCATGTAAACCGATAGACGCGAGCAAGCATCAGGCGCTGATAAGGGTGATGAAATGCCACCTCGATACCAAGCGCTACGTTGCTCTAAGAAGCTCTTGAATGTTGTGAGTGCTATTTTTCTGCCACCACGTTGCCGATGGGGTGGATTGTGAAGAAGATGCTTAGGAGCCTCCATCATCGCTGGTGTTAATTGATAAGGGCTTGTATTAAGTGTCTTATTGTCAGCTAGAGGAGCCTTCCAAAAACTGATATGTGAAAGCTCATGTTGAGGAGCTTCCATATGTTTTTGCCAACCGGCATGCCACAAATTACGATTCTTAAGCCCTCTTAAAACCCCAAACTGAGGATACTCAATCCAATTAATATTGTGAGACTCACACCAAGCAGCTACCTGCTCATCTCTAGCATATGTGAATTGATTACCCGTCTCTTCATGAGAATGAATCCCCTCAAAAGGATTTTGTTGCCAAATCTTTGTGAGTACATCTGGCACTTCACCAACATGTATTTCTACCTGACCACCTCGTTGGCGTAAATCAGCATCAAGATCTTGAAGCGATTCTTTGATGAACTCAAAGTGTTGTAAAGCTACATCAGGTTGATCCCATAGCTTTGGCTCTTGGATATAAATACAACGAACAGGTCCCAACTGGGCAGCCTTAGTCAAGGCTGCGTGGTCTTCGCAACGCAAATCGCGTTTAAACCAGACTAGTTGGTAACTCATAATTGGAGAATGTACGTAGGTTAATTAGATTCAATACTAGATGATTAAGCCACTTTTGTCTTTTAAGGCACGGTACCGAACATTCAATCTATATATTTACCTATAAGCTCAAATCTTAATTGGCCAAAAGAGGAGCTTTTATGTACAGAAATATTGCGATAGTCTTTTTAGTTTTATGGGTGATAGGTTTCGCATCATCTTATAACCTAGGTGGATTGATACATATCTTATTATTCATTGCTGTTGTTCTATTTTTGGTACAACTGATTCAGGGTCGAAAGCTCTAAATAAAAAACCACCCGAGGGTGGTTTTTTATTGAGTAACGGAATATTCAAATATTACTTATACATTGACTTCTTAACCCAAGAAATCTTTTTCATCATTTTCTTGAAAGCTTCTTGCTTGATTTCTTCACGAACAAAGTCAATCATTTGATCAGTTTTTTCAGAATGCTTCTTAGGTGTATCAATCTTAGCGGATGCTTTGAATTCATGAAACTTGCCGCCATCAAGAGCTAAGTATCTGACTGAGCACTTGCTAATAGGTAAGTTATAAGTCTGGTTACAAACAATCAATTGCTTATCTAAAACGCTTGCAAAAAACAAGATGTGATTTTGCAAATCATCCAATTTTTCTGGGGCACTAAAGATCGTGAATCCGGTAGAAGGAGCTTCCCACTCTGAATCATCTGAATACCATAGCTCTTCGATGTCATCTTCCTGGTTAACTTTTTTAGCTTCAGTAGTGTTTAATCCGTAAAAAACACGATATACAGAGTAGTTGTCACCTGGGCCATTTTTGTTCTCATCAGCAATAAATCTGTTGTTGATCTCAGTATTAAGGGATTCAACAGCGACATTGCCGATCAAAGTCAAACGATTCACGAAAGTTTTAGACATTTTTCCTCCATTTATTTATGAGAAGCATACCTCAAATGAATAATCCAATCGCTAAAATCATGAACCAACTACTTTTCCATCATCACGCCATATAGCAATCGTCGCTGATCTAGGTCTAGTAAAGCTATTTTTATCAGGCCAATTTGAAATAGCTTGAGGAGTTTGCGGGTTCGAACGCTCAGATGGAGACTCACCAGGATGCTGAATATTGACGAACATCGTTTTCATATCAGGCGTCATATCTATGCCAGTTACTTCGCACCCCTTAGGACCTATTAAGAATCGTCTAAATTCTTTAGTTTTTGGATCAGAGGCGTACATAGCATTGTTAGGTATTTGAGCGTATGCGCCCTTACCAAGGGTTGAAGTAGATATATCTGTTTGAGTCCACAAAATGCCGCGCTTATCAAACCATAGACCATCAGGCGAACCCAGCGTATCTCCGATGACATTACCGCGTAAATGGGGTTCAGTACTGTTAGGATCTCCCGCAAGGGTATAAATCTCCCACTTAAATACAGTGCTTGAACTATCGCCATTAGCCTCACTCCAACGGACGATATGCCCCATCAAGTTATTGGCTCTTGGATTAGCTGCATTAAGATTAACTTTAGTTCCGCGATCAGAATTATTTGTCAAAGTGACATATACATCTTGATTGTTGGGATTAACGGCTATCCATTCAGGTCGGTCCATTGAAGTGGCGCCTACAAAGTCAGCGGCTAATCGAGCATGAATCAATATATAGGCTTGATCATTAAAACCATTTGCTGCAGTTAAGCCATTACGATTATGTTCAAGAGCAATCCAACGGCCTGTTCCATCTGCATCATAACGTGCCACATACAGCGTGCCATTGTCTAGTAAGTCTTTATTATTTGACTGATTGACTGAGTCATATGATTTTTTACTCACAAATTTATAAACATATTCATTTCTTTGGTCGTCGCCCATATAAACAACCACTTTTTTGTTTTTAGCAATTGTTAATGCAGCACCTTCATGTTTGAAACGGCCCAAGGCAGATCGTTTAATAGGAGTTGACTTCGGATCTTTAGGGTCAATTTCAACGACCCAACCAAAACGGTTAATTTCATTAGGATGCTTATCTAAATTAAATCTCTCGTCGTGTTCCTGCCAACGATACCCAAAACCCTTGTTATCAACACCCACTCTTTGCTCATGCATATTAGGTTTGGCAGTTTTAACAAAATAACCATTGAAGTTTTCTTCACAAGTTAAATAGGTTCCCCATGGTGTAACACCATTAGCACAATTGTTCAGCGTTCCTAAAACTTGATTACCCTTTTGATCGTCTGCTGTTTTCATATAAGAACTGCCAGATGCAGGTCCTGAAACAGTACAAAGAGTATTGGCAGTAATTCTTCGTGCGAGGGGGTCATTGATCACTTTCCATTGACCATTTTCTGATTTTTGAATCATCGATACCGTTACGCCATGAGCAGCTTGTGATTTCCTGACCTTTTCAGATGTCCAAGGCTCCATACCACCTGCATGCAACAAACCATCATCCGTATATTCGTGATTAGTAACCCAAATTCCTTTTACAGAATCTGATCCGTTGAACTTAACCGGGAAAAAGGCACACCCATCGTGATGCATACCAAATTGTTTTTCTTGATCTGAAGAGCTATCAGAGACATCTGCTGAAATATTCTTTGTTTGACCGTTAATAGAATCGCCCCATGCAGCAACCACAGACCAGCTATAACCGGTGGGAACTTGAATATCATCATTGGCCAAGGTATAGGACACGGACTGAAAACCAAATAACGCTTTGCTTGTCTTGTCGGATGCCAAAACATTCGTATTTGTGAATAAAGCTGCTACCGCAGACGAAATAAGAATATTTCGTCGCTGAGGATTGACTAATTCACTGATGGTTTTCTTGTCAGTAGGATTAACTATCGGATCGTTAAATTCATTCATGGCATGACTTTATTGAGTTGAGAATGGTGTAATGATCATTTGTAATTATTTCAACTCTGTGAAATTCCCTATGATTTATTTCGCCTTAGTGAGCGTTTACTTATCTTCTTATAAAAAATAGTAGTTAGCTAGATAGTCTTTGATTTTTTGTTTGATTTTGAGTATCTGCCATTTGGTCAAGATGGGCTTGATTGTTTTCAAATGATCCCCTCAATGAAAACTGCTCATCTCCTCCAAAATAGTTCATGTTGTTACGTCCAATACCATAATATTCAAAGCCAAACTGAGCCAGCATCTCAGGGTCGTAGAGATTCCGGCCATCAAAAATGACTTTCTGCTTCATTTTCAATGCCATGTCGTTAAAGCTTGGGCTTTTGAAAGCGCGCCATTCTGTCATGACCAATAAAGCATCTACACCGATGAGAGCATCATCAGCAGAGTTAACAAAACTGATATTTTTTAAGAACTGAGGGGTATCACTGAGCTCATGCGTCAAAGCATGGACTGCTTGTTCCACTGCAACAGGATCATAAGCTTTTATTTTGGCACCCCTTAAAAGTAGGTTTTTGATAACGATGAGGCTTGGCGCCTCTCGAACATCGTCCGTATTGGGCTTGAATGCCAGTCCCCAGATTGCAAAAGTATGATCATTTAACTGATCACCATATTTAAAGACAACTTTTTTAACCAGCGAACTTTTTTGGATTTGATTAACTTCATTAACGGATTTAATGATTTTCATATCCTGATGAACTTCATTACCAATGTGTATCAAGGCAGAAACATCTTTAGGGAAACAACTTCCCCCATAACCAGTTCCAGCGTATAAAAAGTCATAACCAATACGTTTATCCGATCCAATGCCTTGACGAACAAAATCTATATCAGCCCCAATTTTGTCTGCTAGGTTAGCCATTTCGTTCATAAAAGAGATGCGCGTTGCTAACATTGCGTTTGCAGCGTATTTAGTTAATTCTGCACTTTTCAGATCCATGTAAAGCGTGCGTTCATGATTACGATTGAATGGGCTGTAGAGATTTTTCATGACTCTCTTAGCTGATATGCCAGCCGTGTCATTAGATGTTCCTACAACAATACGATCTGGGCGCATAAAGTCATCAATGGCAGCACCCTCTTTAAGGAACTCTGGATTAGAAACCACTGAAAAATTTTCAATGGGTAGATTTCTAATAGCTAGCTCTTGTTCAATCACTGCTCTGACCTTATCTGCAGATCCCACTGGAACAGTCGACTTATTAACAACCACTTTAAATCTATCCATATGGCGGCCAATCGTTTTTGCAACCGCAAGGACATGGCTTAAGTCAGCAGAACCTGACTCATCAGAAGGAGTGCCTACAGCAATGAATAAAACATCCCCAAAAACAATAGCATCAGCGGGGTTTGATGTGAAGTAAAGGCGATCACTATCTCTGGCACCAGATATCAGTTCTTTTAATCCAGGCTCGTAAATTGGAACCTCACCCGCATTAAGTAAATCAATCTTTTCTTGATTGACATCAAAACAACATACTTGGTTGCCGAGCTCAGCTAAACAAGCTCCTGTAACTAACCCCACATAACCAGATCCTATTACAGTGATTTTCATTGGAACCTTTCGTCATTGAATTGACATCAGTGTGCCCCCTTTAAATGAAAGTTTTTTAACAGTCTTGTGATGTAATCATGAATTGTTTAATGACATAAATTTGTCATATTTATCATGCTTAATGTTATTTTTACTGGGATTGATTAATGGATTCTAAATACTCAATAAAAGATAATCCTCATAAAGGCAATAAAGGATTCACCCGAGCAATAAGAGCGGCGGTCAATTCTTGGAATGGCCTCAAGTATGCTTTTAATGAAGAGAGTGCCTTTAGACAAGAATTGGCCCTGGCGGTAGTCTTGATACCAGTAGCCATATTTTTACCCTGCTCATCGCTTGAGAAAATATTACTAATTGCTAGCGTGTTTCTAGTATTGATTGTTGAACTATTGAACTCTAGCGTTGAAGCTGCTATTGACAGGATATCCTTTGACATTCATGGATTATCAAAGAGAGCAAAGGATTTTGGCAGTGCGGCTGTATTACTGGCGCTTCTTATGTGTTTTATGACTTGGCTGATTATTCTTTACGATATCTATTTGAAATAGCATTGATTTTCTGATGTTTAATTTTTTTACTATAAAAACATCACAAATCTGAAACATCCTTGTATCAAAATGTACAGATTGAAACCGACTACTGTTGGGGGTCGATGTGTACTACAGGATTATTCCACTAGAACCAAATTCAATTGTGAAACAGGAATGTTTCATCAGATCTGACTTGGAATTTAAATGTGGAATCGTCTGGCGTATTGGTTCGCTTGTCACCAAAATAAAGCCTATTTTCTTAAAAAAATATAACCCTAATCTTGGAATTGCAATCAGCGAAATCAATGGTGCTGAAATCAGCGAAATCTATCAGGGTAAGAAGATCATTCGCTTCTCTAATAATATATCTGAAGATGAAGAAATTGAGATATCAGAAATTTTCTACGAGGTCACCAGAAAATTTTCTGGCACCTACCAAGATATTTTTCAAGATTTAGGTTGGAAATTAGCTTCAACTCAATTTTTAATTTACGGAGAACTCGAAGTACGAGAAACTCATTAGTAGCGCCAATAGAGCTACTAATGCGTATTTCAATTAATTACTTGACGTCGTACTCATTAGCAAATTCATGATTGGCGTCACGATGCTCAGTTTCGTCAGCACGTACGGCAATCACCACATCTCTTAATGTTGCATCTGAGGATAGCTTCCAGTAATCGATAGCAATTTTGGGGGCTGGAATATTAGGCGTATCACCGTCATCAATCTGCTTGAGATACTCCGTGTAAGAGTAAACAGCCTCTTCTTCAAAGTAACCAACAATGCGATGAGCTGTTCTTGGAAAGAAAACGTAAATAATAAAATAAAAGTTCCAGAAGATTGCCTGAACGATTAAAACTAAATACCTTTCAAAAGCATTAGGCTTAGCAATCTCAATAAACGTCATGAGATGCATTCTTTCATTTTCTGCTTCAGCCAATAAGGTTCTAATCTTAGGGCCATAACCATGTTTCATTCGACGCAAGCTAGTTAAGTGTGTCCACATACCTGCAACCATTCCAGGCACACCTGCAACAGTTTCAAGAACTACAGCGCGGTGACCATAACGCTTCTTAAAAAAAGTATCAGCAACGAAGCGCATACTTTTCGTAAAAAAGAGTGCCACACGATCAGATAGACCTTGAGGGTTGTAATGAAAGGAGATGTCAGTTTTATTATTCATATAAATATCATAGCCTTTTATTCAGGAATCTGTTGAACGTGCCTAAGGAAATGAAAAACAGTAGACTTACCGAAGGTTAGCCTTAATCAAGCTCAAAATATCGTCGAACCACTGCTGGAGTTTTTTGATTGGCTGATAAAAATACTTAATTAAGTTCATTTTTAAATGGTTATGTACGTTAATTAATGGATTTAAAAAAGCCGCTCTGAATTGAGAGCGGCTTTTTTGTTATTTTTCTTTTAAGCTATTTAATTACTTCTTAACCCAAGCAGAGCACCAGCCAGATGCAGCAACTTGCTTACCGGCAAATAAACTACATGCACCTGCTGCTGCACCTTTAGTTTGATAAAGAGCGCAATTATCACAACGCTGTGTAGCAGCGTGCTTAGGATATTTAGCTTGATCAACTTTAGTTGTGTCAGCTTTGTAATGCAAAGCTACAGCTTGTGGCTCAGTTTCACCAACCATTGCTTGCGCGTTAGCAAACTTATTCAATGAAAGCGTAGCAGCGCCTGCTGCTGAAATGAGTAGAAACTTGCGGCGTGAATTAATCATTTATTTAACCATATTTAAGATAAGGGAAACTTATTCTAGATTAGAATTCATTCTCTTGTATGGCAGTCACTAAAGGTTTGTTTTTTATGATTTTTTGTTGATAATCGTTCTCAATTACTCACATTGAAATCAATTTTTATTGTTGAAACAGTTTGATTTAGATGATTGATATTTGAGTTAATTTCTAACCATGAAGGTTAGAAAACTTCAATCAATTGCTGACAATCAACTCTGCACTTGTTTAATCGATGATGATAAGTTCAATTTCAGTCAGCATGTGAGTATTGGGAGGCACTTTTTTACCAAGACCTTCAAAACCATACGCAAGGTGAGGTGGAATACTGGCACTCCTTATTCCCCCAACTTTCATTCCCCTGACTGCCTCATCCCACCCTTCAATCACAGTCTTGCTACCAATGGTGAACCAAAAAGGATCTGAGCGAGAGGTTTCTCCAATTTTTACTGGATCTTTTCCAAAACCTGTTATCCAACAGACGTAATGGATCGCAACCGATTTACCCACAGTTGCGCCGGATCCGGTTCCAATTTTTATATCTTCATATTGAAGACCAGAAGCAGTTTGTATCATTTAATTGATGTCATGATTTGGGTTAATAAATGCATATTACCCTAAATTTAAGCTTGTTTTCCAGTGCTTTCCATTTTGATCAAAAACCATGAACTAGCTTTGCCACATATGTGTATAAAGGTATGCCTAAAATAATATTGAATGGGAAAGTGATACCCAAAGACATCCCCATATATAGGGCTGGGTTAACTTCAGGTAATGCGTGTCTGAGCACTGCTGGAACGGCAATATAGGATGCGCTAGCTGCTAACACCATCAACAAAATAGTGTCGCCCAAGGACAAGCCAGCAATCGTAGATAACAACAGAGCTAACGCGGCATGAATCAAAGGTGCGCCTATGGCATAAAGCAAAGTAATTGGCGGTTTACCTTTAAGACCATCAAAGTTCTTAGCGGCCTGTAAGCCCATATCCAATAGAAAGAAAGCGAGCATTCCCTTGAATAAATCTATTGAGAATGGTGCCATGATGGCTTGGCCAGCATCGCCACTAATTATGCCCACCATCATTGAGCCAAGTAATAGTAACTGTGCACCATCCGTAAAAGATTCGTGAAGAATTTTTGGCATACCTACTGACTTTGCTGCAGGATTGGATGCAACTCTGGCTTTGTTAGCCAACAAAATGGCCAAAATGATAGCTGGCGATTCCATCAAAGCCATCGCAGCAGCCATGTGCCCACCAAACTCAATCCCGAATTGATCTAATGCTTGAGTAGCGGTAATGAATGTCACCGCACTGACTGATCCATACGTAGCTGCAATAGCTGCAGAGTCATAGCGGTTTAATTTGGTTTTAAGTATTGCATAGCCTATTAAAGGAATGATGACGGCCAAAAAGATCGCCAGTCCAAGAGCTACTGCAATCTCTAGCGTAAATCCTGAATGATGAAGCGCAAAGCCACCTTTTAGACCCAAGGCCATCAATAGATAAAGAGATAAAAATCTGGCGATTGGCTGAGGAATTTCTAGATTGGATTTAACAACGCCTGCAAATACTCCAAATACGAAAAAAAGGATGGCGGGGTCTAGAAATTCAGTCATGTTGCGATGATAGAGCTTGGCAATAACCCTCCTAAAATTTGGGGAATAAAATGAAGTTGGTAGCTGGTGGTATCAGGTTCCTTTGCTTTGAGGCTTTTTTTTAAAGATGCCAAAAAAGTAGTCGTTTTATGAAACTTTTAAGTTAATTAAGAGTTAGATTTTCATAAAGAGACTAGATTAGTTAGTTAGGCACCCTTAAAATGGCGCATGACTACAGAAAGCTACATACCAGGCAAAGACGCCTCTCTTGAATCCACTATCGCAACCATGCAGAAAAAGCTGGCGGATCGAGGATTTTTTCTCAATGAGTCATCTCTTTTAAATCCTGTTGAGGGGATTTGGTCGATGCATGTCAAAGATCGAGATTGTCCTATGCTGTTTGCCAACGGCAAAGGAGCGACTGAATTAGCTGCCAGAGCCAGTGTATTTGGAGAATTCTTTGAGAGATTGGGCACACATTATTTTTGGACGCATTTTTATTTGGGTAAGAAACGAAGTGAAGCTAAATTTGTTCATTACCCCCAAGAAAAATGGTTCCCGATTGATGGTGAGAATTGGCCTACTGGCATCCTGAATCCTGAGTTACATGCTTTTTACAATCCTGATAGCGCCATTGATGGCTCTGTCCTAGTAGATCTGAACTCAGGCAATGTGGATCGCGGTATCTGCGCCCTTCCCTATAAGCGACTAAGGGATGATGAATTAACTTATTTCCCAGTTAATATTATTGGCAACCTTTATGTGAGTAACGGTATGGCCGCCGGTAACACCATGATGGAAGCCAGAAGCCAAGCTCTGTCTGAGATTTATGAGCGTCATATCAAATACAGAATCATTAGCGAAGGCTTATGTCTTCCTGATGTACCCGAAGATGTTATTGCACGCTATCCTAAAATTGCTAGCGGTATTAAAGGTCTTCGAGATGCTGGTTTTGGCATATTAATTAAAGATGCATCACTGGGTGGTATCTATCCTGTGATGAATGTCACCCTACTTCATCCTAAGGATCAAGGTTGCTTTGCAAGTTTTGGTGCTCATCCTCGTTTTGAGATTGCTCTTGAGCGTGCACTCACAGAATTACTGCAGGGTCGAGTACTTGATGCTTTAGAGAATTTTGCGGAGCCTGGCTTTGATATGGATGAAATTAATTCCGTCTCGAACTTAGAGATTCATTTTGTAGATTCCAGTGGCGTCATTAGTTGGAAATTCTTAAGCGATGAACCTGATTACAAATTTATTGATTGGAACTTTAGTTCGACGACCGAAGAAGATTACAAATGGCTTTGTAAGCGTATTGAAGAAGATGGTTGTGATGCCTATATTGCTGACTTCTCAGAACAAGGCGCCTACTCTTGCCGTATATTAGTACCAGGCATGTCCGAAATTTACCCAGTCGAGGACTTAGAGTGGGAAAACAACAGCGTTGGTAATTTAATCCGCCCAGCATTGGTCAAACTATCAAGCCTGACAGATCCAGAAATAGAAGGCCTTCTGGCAGAACTTCAAACGCAAAACCTCAACGATGAACGCCCACTTTGGGAAATCTTGGGTCTTGCCATTCCGGTTGGAACACCTTGGAAAGAATTGCGAATTGGCGAATTAAAAACTCTATTAGCTTTAGCTATTGGTGATAAAGAGGGTATCTTGGAAGGTTGTGACTGGATACATCATTACAAACAAATGAACCCTTCTCGCAGATTGGTCTATCGCTGTATTGAAAACTTGATTCAGTTTGAAGATGCCAAGGCTTATGATCATTCATTAGAGTTGCTCTATGGCAAAGAGACATTACGCCAGGCTAAGGCTTTACTTGATACAAGTGAGCGCTTCTTTGAATTAGTAGATTTGGGTGAGAATATGGAAGCAAGTGCCATGCACCAAAGCCTGCTTAAGGCCTACGACAAGCTTTTTGCTTAAATCATTTGATAATCATTAGACACAAAGAAGATACTCATGAGTTTGAAACACTCACTCAAGCCATCGCTTGGGCAACTGAGTTGGGTGAATTTGTAAAAATTGAATTTGGTGGAATCGAGCTCGTTGGTGTGTTTGGAGCCGACGGCATTACTGATGGTAAATGTCCTGATGGCGTTGAGTACACCTGGATGAAAAGAAGAAAGAGTTAACTAGGGTTAATGCGATTAATACCGTGAGTAGAACACTATTCCATATAGTGTTTAGGGGCAGTAGGCGGTTCCTTAGAATCTTTTGACTCCTTTGTCTCTTTGCTTGGCTTACTAACTTTAGGTGCGCTGGGGTCACCCTGATTGCAAGCGATAAGAAACAGCGTAGAAATTAAGCTTAATAGGTATTTCTTCATTTTCAGTGCCCTCCCAATAACTTTATATTAGCTGAGTTTTCTTCTGGTGTTTAGTAAAAATACTCAAATAT
>CAMDUR010000019.1 GCA_945879115.1 Polynucleobacter meluiroseus | reverse complement strand
TCGCCTCTTAAGGCAACAATTCTTTTTACGCCTAGAGTTTTATACTGGGCTAGCAATGTACTAATCTTTTCTTTTGAGCTACCTACACAAGAAAGATGAGGCGCAGCCTCTTGGCCGGCCTCATGAATCTCTTTAACAGCAGAAAAAGTACCATCTTGTGTTGACCCACCTGCACCAAATGTCACAGAAAAAAAGGTTGGCTTGAGCGCCTTCGCTAACTCCTCGCGAACAGTTCGAAGCTTTTCAGCACCTTCGGCTGTTTTTGAAGGGAAAAATTCAACGCTCAATTCCATCTAATTTCTTTCTGTATTTACTTGGTGCTCAAGCTATTAATAACGATATGTTTCAAGCTTATATGGGCCTTCTTTTTGCACATTGATATATTTAGCTTGTTGATCTGATAACTCGGTTAACTGAGCATTCAAAGTCTTCAACTGTAAGCGGGCAACTTTTTCATCCAAGTGCTTAGGAAGAGTGTAAACACCGATTGGATACTTGTTCGTTCCAATTGATGACCACAACTCAATTTGAGCAATCGTTTGATTAGCGAATGATGATCCCATGACATATGAAGGGTGGCCAGTACCGCAACCCAAGTTCACTAGACGTCCTTTTGCCAAAACGATAATGCGCTTTTCTGGCTGACCATTGCTAGCAGGGAAAATAACGTGGTCTACTTGCGGCTTGATTTCTTCCCACTGGTACTTCTCAATACCAGCGATATCAATCTCATTATCAAAGTGGCCAATATTACAAACGATCGCTTGGTTTTTCATTTTGATCATGTGGTCATGTGTAATGACATGATAGTTACCAGTTGCAGTTACAAAGATATCAGCTTTATCAGCGGCATAGTCCATTGTTACAACACGGAAACCTTCCATTGCAGCTTGTAGCGCACAGATTGGATCAACTTCAGTAACCCATACTTGAGCAGACAAAGCGCGCAAAGCTTGAGCTGAGCCTTTACCCACATCGCCATAGCCTGCAACAACGGCAACTTTTCCGGCAATCATCACATCAGTTGCACGCTTAATGCTATCAACTAATGACTCACGGCAACCATAAAGATTGTCAAACTTGGTTTTAGTAACTGAGTCATTGACGTTAATCGCTGGGAACTTTAACTCACCCTTTGCATGCATGTGATAAAGACGATGAACACCTGTTGTTGTCTCTTCAGTAACACCTTTAACTTTTTCTAAACGCACTGAGTACCAAGTTGGGTCAACTTTTAATTTTGCTTTAATTGAAGCAAACAAAATAGTCTCTTCTTCACTTGTTGGATTATTTAAAACAGATAAATCTTTTTCTGCTTTTGTTCCAAGATGCAACAACATCGTAGCGTCACCGCCGTCATCCAAAATCATGTTTGAATAACCACCATCTTGCCATTCAAAAATACGGTGGGTGAATTCCCAATACTGTTCTAGTGACTCACCCTTAATAGCAAATACTGCTGTACCGTTAGCAGCAATTGCAGCGGCAGCGTGATCTTGTGTTGAGTAAATATTGCAAGATGCCCAACGCACTTCTGCACCAAGCGCCTCTAAAGTCTCAATCAATACTGCTGTCTGAATCGTCATGTGTAGTGAGCCTGTGATACGAGCCCCACGAAGTGGGTGCGTAGCAGCAAACTCTTCACGAATCGCCATTAATCCAGGCATTTCTGTTTCAGCAATTGCGATCTCTTTGCGACCCCATGATGCCAATGAAATATCAGCAATTGCGCAATCTGTAAAATTCTTCAAATCTAATGGTTTGTTCATTGCAACTCCAAGCTAGTAAGGAAGATCATGGAGAGCAAATAAAAAAGCCCGCCAACCAATCACTTCACAGGTTAGCGAGCGTCGTTGCTAAAGGCTATTTAGTAGCCCCCTCTAAGCCTAGGGTGTTAAGTCCTACCTAACACCTCGCAACGCTCCTTAGAGATTTACGAAATTATAAACCAGCAGCCGCTTTTAATGCCGCAGCCTTATCGCTAGCTTCCCATGTGAACTCAGGCTCTTCACGACCAAAGTGTCCGTAGGCCGCTGTTTTTCGGTAAATCGGTCGTAATAAATTGAGCATTTTTACGATACCCTTAGGCCTTAAATCAAAGTGAGTGCGCACTAACTCCGATATTTTTTCATCAGAGACTTTACCCGTACCAAAGGTGCTGACCATTACTGAGGTTGGCTGAGCTACGCCAATCGCATAAGATATCTGTACTAAACACTTGGTTGCCAAACCAGCAGCAACGATATTTTTAGCTACATAACGTCCAGCATACGCTGCTGAACGATCAACCTTTGAAGGGTCTTTGCCTGAGAATGCGCCGCCTCCGTGAGGTGCAGCGCCGCCGTATGTGTCAACGATAATTTTTCTCCCGGTTAAACCACAATCTCCTTGTGGCCCACCAATAACGAAGCGACCTGTAGGATTTACTAAATACTTGATCTCTCCCTTAATGAGCTCTTTAGGAAGTACCGGCTTGATGATTTCTTCAATAACTGCTTCACGAAGTTTTTCAAGAGAAATATCTGGCGAATGCTGCGTTGACAAAACAATTGTGTCAATCGAATCAGGCTTACCATCTACATAACGCAAAGTTACCTGTGATTTAGCATCGGGACGCAACCAGTTCAAGCGGCCATCACGGCGCATGTCTGCCTGACGCTCCACCAAACGATGTGACAAATGAATCGGTAAAGGCATCAATTCTGGGGTTTCATCAACAGCATAACCAAACATTAAACCTTGGTCGCCAGCACCCTGATCTAGGCCATCATCATGAGCCTTATCAACACCCCGAGCAATATCTGGGCTTTGCTTGTCATATGCCACTAAAACGGCGCAGCCTTTGTAATCAATACCGTATTCAGTATTGTCATAACCGATGTGTCGAAGAGTATCGCGCGCCACATGGATGTAATCAACATTAGCTCTTGTGGTTATTTCACCAGCCAAAACAACTAAACCAGTATTGCAAAGAGTTTCTGCAGCAACACGGGCTGTTGGGTCTTGTTCCAAAATTGCATCAAGAATAGCGTCAGAAATTTGATCAGCTACTTTGTCTGGGTGGCCTTCAGATACTGACTCTGAGGTAAAGAAATAATTATTAGCCATTTGAAGCTCCTTAGTAAAATAAGCGACAACACGTGCCGAGTATTACTAAGTGCGGCGACGCTTTAGCGGATATTTTGAATTCGCCCCGCAAGTTGTCTTAACTCGGCGAATGTTCCATATTCTATAACATTCTCACTTTTAGTGGCAAACCTGTATATTTATCCCTATGACGAGTACAAGATTACGATTTACAAAAATGCACGGTGCAGGCAATGATTTCATTGTTTTAGATGGCATTTCTCAAGATTTATCCAAAATTACAAAGGCCCAATGGCAATTGATGGCTAACCGCCAGCTAGGTATTGGAGCAGACCAAATTCTATTGGTTGAAAAATCAACGGTTGCGGAGGCTGAATTCCGTTATAGGATTTTTAATTCTGATGGTGGTGAAGTGGAGCAATGCGGTAACGGTTCCCGTTGCTTTGTGAGGTTTGTGAGAGAAAAAGGTTTAACTAAAAATAGAACCGTCAAAGTTCAAGTGGCTCATACCATCTTAAGCCTCACTGAAAATGATGATGGCCAAATAACGGTCGATATGGGCGCACCAATCTTATCAACACAACAGATTCCCTTTAATGCTGCTAATTTGAATAGCAAAACTGAGGGTAGCGCCACTCTCTATGAATTAAAACTCTCCGGTGGCTCAGTTTGGATTAATCCTCTTTCAATGGGCAATCCTCACGCCGTTCAAATAGTTAAGGATGTTGATAAAGCTGCTGTTAAATCTGAGGGTCCTGAAATAGAAGCTCATACCGCCTTCCCAAAAAAAGTTAACGCTGGATTTATGCAAATCCAAAACCGCCATGAAATTAAATTACGTGTATTTGAACGTGGCTCAGGTGAAACCTTGGCCTGTGGCACAGGAGCCTGCGCGGCAGTTGTATCTGGGATTTTGCGCGGTGAATTAGACTCACCTGTTGTAGTTCAGACTCGTGGCGGAGATCTAAGAATTGCATGGGATTTTAAATCTACTGCAAAGAGCCCTGTCATGATGACGGGGCCTGCCCAAACGGTATTCGAAGGCGAAATTACCCTCGAATAAATGAGCTTACTGGATTCCGTATTGATCTCGGTAGGCTTTCACTGCAGGCAGATGCTTTTGCAAATCAGAGTCTTTACTAGACTCCAAGAAACTCATCAAACTGGCTAAGTTAGCAATTGACACTACTGGCATACCAAACTCTTTTTCAACATTTTGTACAGCTGAGCTATCCCCAATTTCAGTAGCATTACCAGATCGCTCCATACGATCAAGAGCGATTAATACTACTGAAGGGGTAGCGCCAGCCTGCCTAATAATTTCGACTGACTCACGAACAGAGGTTCCTGCGGAAATCACATCGTCAATGATGACTACGCGCCCTTTCAAAGGGGCGCCAACTAAAGAACCACCCTCGCCGTGATCTTTTGCCTCTTTACGATTGAAGCAAAACGGTACCGCTTTCCCCATTGAGGCTAATGCGACCGCAGTCGTTGCTGCCAAAGTAATGCCTTTATAAGCGGGGCCAAACAACATATCAAACTCAAGTCCTGAATTGATCAATGCTTTTGCGTAAAATTCACCTAAGTTTTTTAAAAGGGCCCCATCATTGAAGCCCCCTGCATTAAAAAAGTAAGGCGATAATCTACCTGCTTTTGTTTTAAATTCGCCAAAAGCTAATACCTTGGCATCTAATGCAAAAGTAATAAATTCGTTTTTAAAGTTTTCTTGATTGGAAGTCATAACCGAGATGTTACGCATCATTACCGCCAACCTCAATGGAATTCGTTCGGCCGCGAAAAAAGGCTTCTTTGAATGGGTCAAAATTCAAAATCCAGACATCCTTTGCATTCAAGAACTTAAAGCTCAAGAAGCCGATTTGGATGAGGCTCTTCTGGCCCCTCATGGCTATCACGGGATTTTTCAATATGCAGAGAAAAAGGGCTATAGCGGAGTTGGACTTTATTCTAAACAAAAACCTGATCATATAAAAGTTGGTTTTGATGAGGGCGAATTTGATAATGAGGGTCGCTACGTTGAAGCTCGCTTTGGCAAATTAATAGTCATATCAGCATACTTTCCGTCGGGGTCAAGTGCCCCTGAGCGACAAGAGGCCAAATTTAGATTTTTAGATATTTTTATGCCGCATATAGAAAAATTAAAAGCTGAGGGTCTAGAAATTGTTTTATGTGGAGACATCAATATTGCTCATCATGAAAATGATTTAAAAAACTGGAAGGGTAATATAAAAAACTCAGGATTCTTGCCAGAAGAGCGTGACTGGATGACTAAGCTGTTTAATGGTATTGGGTTGGTGGATGTTTACAGACACTTACACCCCAATACCACTGATGACTGTTATACATGGTGGAGTCAAAGAGGGCAGGCCTATGCGAAAAATGTCGGCTGGAGAATTGATTACCAAATTGCAACGCCTAAAATTGCTCACTCTGCTCAAAGATCCGAAATTTATAAAGAAGCAAAGTTTTCAGATCATGCGCCGCTTATTATTGATTACAAACTAAGCTGACAATCAGTTAGCTCAAGGCTTGTATTCTGGAAGTTGGTCCACTGATGTATTTTTAGATTTTGCATATAGTTTTAGCGCATCAAACATATTTCTTTGCATTTCATAAATGCGTGTATCACCTGATGGATGAGTTGATAGCCACTCCGCCGGCTTATCTTTATTAGAAGCTCCCATTTTTTGCCAAAGTGAAATTCCCGCTCTTGGGTCATAGCCCGCCCTTGCTGCAATATCCATGCCGACCAAGTCTGCATCTTTTTCATCAGACCTAGAAAAACTTAGACCCATGATTTGCATGCCTTGGCCCAAAGCTTGACTACCTATACCGCCCAATCCTAAAGCCTGCGACAAAATATTAACGCCTAAATTACTCACCTGTTCTTTAGCAATTCTGTCGCGCGCATGCTCTCTCAGAGCGTGTGCTATCTCATGCCCCATCACCACAGCGACTTCATCATCATTTAATTTAAGCTTTTCAAGAATCCCTGTATAAAAAGCAATTTTTCCACCAGGCATACAGAATGCATTTACCTGATCTGATACAAATAAATTAACCTCCCATTTCCAACCCTTGGATTCTGGATTCCAAACTTCAGCATAAGGCAAAATTTTCTTCGAGATAGTTCTTAAGCGAATTAACTGAGGGTGGTTATCTGGTGCAAGAGCCTTACCTTTTGCGGCCTTTTGTTTCATTACGTCATATTGACGAACTGCAGAGGCCTCTAGCTGACTAGCGGGAACCATATTTTTAAAACTTGAGGATTCGCCAGCCTTAACACCATCCGTAGGGGGCAAGTGCCTTGGACCTGATGCGCAAGCCGTTAAAAAAATAAATAAGAAAGCACTGACGTATTTTTTAATTGGTTGCTGGATAAAGCCTATAAACATGATTAGTCGATAAATGATGAAGTTTAGGTAGCTTGAAATTCAGATTTTTTTTCTTTGTTCCAGGGGGCAATTTTTGGTAACAACAATAAACCCGGGATAGCTAAAGCAAAACAAAGAATAAAGAAATTAGTCCAACCTGTTACCTCAACAATATAACCAGTAAGCGCATTAATAAAAGTTCGTGGCACTGCTGATAAGCTAGTGAAGAGTGCAAATTGAGTTGCTGTAAAACGTGGATTCGTTTCCAGCGCTATGTAAGCTGTAAATGCGGCTGTTCCCAATCCTACTGTTATAGCTTCAAAACCAATAACCCAAGTTAACACCCATAGATCGGCACCTGTTTGTGCCAAGATAACAAAACCCAAAGTAGCCAACGCTTGAAAAACTCCAAAAATCCAGAGCCCGCGATTGACGCCCGTTTTTAACATCCAATAAGCGCCTAAAATGCCACCCAAAATGCTGGCCCAAAGCCCTGCATTTTTAGCAACCAAGCCAATTTCTGTTCTCGTAAAACCAAGCTCCAAATAAAATGGTGTTGCCAAAGCTGTTGCCATCGAATCACCTAGCTTATATAGAAATATAAATGCCAAAATTAACAACGCATGGCGCCAGCCTCGACGATTAACAAATTCATTAAAAGGCTCTACAACTGCTTCTCTCAGAGTCTTTGGTGCTGGACCATACATTCTTGGCTCTGAAACTAGTAATGTTGTCAAAATGCCAGGCAACATGAATAGGCCTGTAATAAAAAATACCCAATCCCATGTAATGATGTCTGACAAAATTAATGACAAAGAACCCGGTACTAAGGTGGATAGCTTGTAAGCATTAACAAATAGCGCTGTGCCAGATCCCATTTGCTCTTCAGTCAGCCACTCCCTTCGATGAGCATCAATCACAATATCTTGGCTAGCAGAAAAGAAGGCAACTATGGCAGCTAAAAAAACAACCGTCCAAATTTCTGTACTTGGATTAAATTGCCCCATCAACATCACGGCCAACATCACAGCAATTTGAGTAGCAATCATCCAGCCGCGACGACGCCCCAAAAAAGGTAATTGGAATCGATCCATTGCAGGAGACCACAAAAACTTCCATGTATATGGAATTCCAACTAAAGCAAATAACCCAATCGCCTTTAGGTCAACCCCTTCACTTTTCAACCAGGCTGAAAGGAGATTGTAAAGAATGAATAACGGTAAGCCACTTGAAAAGCCTAGAAATATACAAACCAGTAAAGCTCTTGTTTTACTTGGCCCTACGTGCTCGATAGATAGCAAGGCTGCCTCTCAGATTAGGTAAAAATTGAATGATTTCGCCTTCGTGTAATACAACTCTATCTAAAAGCTCTAAGCCTACTGCTGGAGCTAATGCTTCAAAGTCGGCGATTGTTAATACTCTTACGTTTGGCGTGTCATACCACTGATAAGGTAAAGACTTTGATACCGGCATGCGTCCGGAGATTACAGCAGCACGGTGTGACCAATGTCCAAAGTTTGGAAAAGAAACAACGCACTCTTTTCCTACACGAGCAATTTCACTTAATATTCTTGCTGTTTGATGGATGGTTTGTAGTGTTTGGGAAAGAATAACTGTATCAAAGCTATTATCTTCAAAGAGAGCTAAGCCACCTTCTAAGTTTTGCTGAATCACGTTTAGATTTTTGTGAGCGCATGCCAAAACCTTGTCATCTGCCAATTCAACACCGTAGACATGAGCATTTTTTGTCTTTTGAAGATATTCCAATAAACTGCCATCACCACAGCCAACGTCTAATACTTGGCTATTCGGGTCTATCCACTTTGCAATTGCAGAAAAATCTGAACGCATCATGAAGCAATTCCTTTTGCAATTTGTTCAAAGTAGGCTTTTACTAGTTGGTGATAGCGCGGGTCTTCTAAAAGAAAAGCATCGTGGCCATGAGGGGCATCAATTTCAGCATAAGTAACGTCTAACTTGTTATCCAACAAAGCTTTAACTATTTCTCTACTCCGCTCTGGCGCAAATCGCCAATCGGTTGAGAAGCTGACCACTAAGAATTTCGCTTTGATGTCAGCCATTGCTTGACTTAGGTTATCACCATACTTTTTAGCAGGATCAAAATAATCAAGAGCACGAGTAATCAGAAGATAGGTATTAGCATCAAAGTAATCAGCAAATTTTTCACCTTGATAACGAAGGTAACTTTCCACCTCAAACTCAACATCAAAGTTAAAGTTGTAAGCGTCTGAATCACCTTCAGCACGTTTAAGTTCTCGACCGAATTTTTCAGCCATATCATCGTCAGATAGATAGGTAATGTGCCCAATCATACGAGCTACTCGCAAGCCTCTACGAGGTTTGACGTTGTGAGCGTAATAGTCTCCGCCGTGAAAATCAGGATCACTTAAGATTGCGCTACGCGCAACTTCATTAAATGCAATATTCTGAGCAGAAAGCTTGGCAGTTGAAGCAATCACCACACAATTAGCTACTCGATCAGGGTACATTAAACCCCACGCAATTGCCTGCATGCCGCCAAGGCTTCCACCCATCACTGCTGCAAACTTATCGATGCCAAAGTGATCGGCGACTCTTGCTTGAGCGTTAACCCAATCTTCTACAGTAACAACTGGGAAGCTAGCCCCATATGGCTTTTGAGTTGCTGGATTAATGCTCATTGGACCAGTAGAACCAAAACAAGAGCCTAAATTATTAATGCCAATTACAAAGAATTGATTAGTATCGACCGGCTTACCTGGGCCAACCATGTTGTCCCACCAGCCAGCTGTTGAATCATCATTGCTAATACCTGCAACATGATGAGAAGCGTTTAACGCATGGCAGATTAATACAGCATTATCTTTGACTGCATTTAACTGGCCATATGTTTCTACAACCAAGTTGTAATTAGTAAGGCTTGCCCCGCTTTGCAAACTCAATGGTTCAGCAAAGCTTAAAACTTTAGGAGTAATAACTCCTAAACTCATACTGAGAATAAGGCTCTCATAGGAAACTCATTTAGCTCTGTGGGCATTTTTTTAAATCCACTTCTGGCATAACGATGCCAACGGCCCACAACGTAACTAATGATCATGGCAGCTCTTGAGCTCACGTCGTTTCCATCTGCAGATTGAGGTAATCGACCCTGGGATTGCGCAATGCGGATTGATTGCTTTAACGAAGATTCAATTCTTTCGTAAACTTGTGCAATGCGATCTTGTAAGCGCTCATCCTCTAACCAAAGAGCATCTCCCAAAAGCACTCTTGTCATACCAGGATTTTTTTCACCAAAACCTAATAAAACCATCACAATTTCTTGTGCTTGACGATCCCCTGCTTCTTCTCGCTCGGTAATTTGATTAATCAATCCAAAAATTGTTTGCTCAATAAATGCAATTAAGCCCTCAAACATCTGCGCTTTGCTGGCAAAGTGTCGGTATAAGGCAGCCTCTGACACCTCTAATCTGGCAGCTAATGCAGCAGTAGTTACTCGATCCCCTTTGGGGCTCTCAAGCATCTGAGCCAGCACCTGCAAAATTTGCACGCGACGCTCACCAGGGCGGGGGCGTTTGCGGACAGGTGTCGCCTCATCCTGCTCTGAAGATTCGGTTGATGTCAGTTGATTAAATGGTGAGTTCATCTGAGTTTTTTCCAGCTATTAAATAATTGATGTATTGATTGTACTTCTAGAGAAAGCCTGGCTCGATTATGGGTGTAAGTCCTAACATGCCTTTTAAACCAGACTGTCTTTATACCCAACTTTGAATACTCTAACAAATGTCCCAAAGTGTCATCAACTAAAACCGCATTTTGAGGTGCACATCGATACTTTCTTAATAACTTTTTAATCATTAAATGATCTGGTTTTGGCCGCCATTGCTGATGAACCTCCATGCCTTCAATGGCCTCTATCGCATCAAAACAGGCTTGTATACCCAACTCTTTGGTAATCTTAAGTGCGTAGGCCTCTGGGGCATTTGTTAGCAGTATTTTGCGTCCCGGAAGGCGATTTAGGGTTTGGCGAATGCCCCGCTCTCCACGAACCAATCCTGATAAGTCTCCTAGATGACTGCCAGACTTCTCATCAAATCTATGGGTTTCATATAAGAAATCATGAGGGTCAATATTGTGATGCTTCACTAAGCCCAAAATTGTTGCACCATACTGTTTCCAGTATTTTTGGCGCACAAGGCTTGCAGACTCAGGGTCTAAGTTCAATCGACGAGCAACATAACCGGTCATCGATTGATTAATATAAGGAAAAATGGCCTCGGACGCATTGTGAAGCGTGTTATCTAAATCGAATAACCAAAAAGGATGGCGCATGCCAATCTTAATGTGAACGAATCATGGTACCGAAGGCCTGCTCTGTCAAAATCTCTAAAAGTAATGAGTGTTCAATGCGACCATCAATAATATGCACCGAATTGACACCACTCTTTGCAGCATCTAATGCAGATGAAATCTTTGGTAGCATGCCACCAGAGATAGTGCCGTCAGCAAATAACGCTTCGATTTCTTTAGCTGTTAAGTCAGTCAATAAGTTACCGCTTTTATCCATCACCCCTGGAATATTGGTCATCATGACTAATTTTTCAGCCTTTAAGATCTCAGCCATCTTGCCAGCCACTAGGTCCGCATTGATGTTGTAAGCCTGGCCGTCTTGACCAAAACCAATTGGAGAAATGACTGGGATAAAAGCGTCATCTTGAAGTGCTTTAACCACTGCGGGATTAATGGATTCGATTTCCCCAACAAAACCGAGATCCAACATCTCACCAACTTTTTCTTTATTCGGGATCATCATTTTGCGAGCATGAATTAAGCCCCCATCCTTGCCTGTCAAACCAACAGCTTGACCGCCAAAATGATTAATTAACATCACGATATCTTGCTGAACTTCTCCACCAAGAACCCACTCAACAACTTCCATGGTTTCTTCATCAGTAACACGCATACCCTGAATAAATGTTCCAGCTTTACCGACCTTCTTTAAAGCATCGTCAATTTGTGGGCCGCCACCATGAACAACCACAGGGTTCATGCCAACTAACTTCAACAAAATGACATCGCGCGCAAAACCCTCTTTGAGACGATTTTCCGTCATAGCATTGCCGCCGTACTTGATCACAATTGTTTTACCGTGATATTTTTTAATGTACGGTAAAGCTTGCGCCAAAACCTCAGCCTTAACTGCTGGGGAGACGTCTTTTAGTTCAGCTATTGGAGTACTCATTCGCGGATTGTAAGTTTACTTTCTTACCTTGGCTAGAAGTTTTAAGAGAATATGTAAAAAAGGCGGCCATTAGCCACCTTTTTGATCAAACAACGGATTTAGAAGTTACCCTTAAGACCCATCTTAATAGCACGCGCTCCTGCAGGTGCCATATCTCTTAAAACGGATGAAGCATTTCTTGCTTCAACGTTTGTTAAATTTTCTACCCTCATAAAAATCAGAGCTGATCTAAAACCTGGCATTGGCGTTTTATACGAGGCGCCCAAGCCCAGCATCGTGTAACTAGGTGTTGAGCCCAAGTCATCCGCATAACGGTTTTGGCGAGCAGCGTATTGAACATCAAGCTGGCTTGAGTACATACCCTGGCTGTAAACCAAAGCTGAACTTAGTCTCAATGGAGAAATCCTTGGTAAGGAGCCGCCAGTTGAGCGATTTTCACCACGAACATAATCCGCCTTCCAATCCATATTGAACTCAGATGCCTTACCAAACACTCCTCTTGCAATTGGCAAGCGGCCATCCGCTTCTAAGCCATACATGCGCGCTTTGATGCCGGTGAAATTATATTTGGGCACCATGTCACCATTTCCTGTCTCATCAAACTCACCATCCTGAATCAAGCCAATGAAATTATTGAACTCAGTGATGAATGCGCCAAAGTTTGCTCTGATTGTTTGGGTTTTAAATTTCATACCTAGTTCTAGAGTGGTGCCCTTTTCCACTTGGTTGTTAGCATTACCTTGTTCATAAGTTTCTGTAGCGTGGTGCATGCCGTTAGCATATAGCTCGTAGAAGGTCGGGGCTCTTTCGGTATACGACAAGCCACTTGTTGAAGTCCACCCTGAACCAAGCTCTTGGCGGTAACCCAGGGAAGCGCTTAATGGTTTGAATTTTTTACTATCCACTTCAAATGGAGTTCCCTGTCCATTATCTCCACCACCCAAACTATCTACCTTCACAGACTCAACTCTCAAGCCCGCGCTCACCGCTTTACCTTTTGCAAAACCCAGCTCTTCAAACATAAACAAAGCCATGCTATCGGTTTGAGTATTAGGGACAAACATCTGCCCACCCATGCTTGCGGCCGAGAATTTAAATTCTGAGCCTTGCACACCCCATGCACCCTTAAGCAAACCATAAGAGGTTTGAAGAGGCGTATGCGTTCCTTCGATGCGGCTATCCCAACCTTTATTTTTGAAAATTGATTCAACAGCGCCTGCAACAGATTCTTCATGCTTGTAATCTGTTGTGCTAAATGACCCTCTGATTGATTCAAAAGGGCCCATCTTGCCAGCAAGATTTCTTTGTTCACCCGCAACCGTTAACTTGTCTTGCTGGAGTTTAATTCTGCTTGGGTTATTAATATCCCCCGCCTCATAAAGTCCCGTACCGTACTTATTTCTATAGGTATCAATTGAGAATCCCAAAAAACCATAGTCATTAGTGAGAGATGCTCCAAAGGCGCCACCTTGCTGATCAGCATCGCTGTTTAATAATGCGCCTTGATTAAGAAACTCGCCACGGCCAGCTTGCTTAGGCACTTTTAGGTTGTCTGTTTTTCTACTTGAGCCATCAACGTGAAGTGCAAATTGGCCATTACCAACAGAAACTAAACCAGCTGCAGATTTTTCTGTTTCTGCTCCACCCACTCTAATTTCTGCACGGCCCTCAACGCCTTTAATTGGGGCTTTAGGAATACGGTTATCAATAATATTGACGGCACCACCAATAGCACTGCCACCATACTGAAGAGCCGCAGGCCCACGAACTACTTCGATTTGCTCAACCGTTAAAGGCTCAACTGCTACCGCGTGATCATAAGAAAGTGTTGATGCATCTAAGCTTGCGCCGCCATTACTCATAATACGAACGCGATCACCATCTAAACCACGAATCGTTGGTCGACTTGAGTTAGGACCAAAGTCAGTTGAACTGACTCCCGGTAAACCATTCAAAGTTTGACCTAGGGTGCTACTTTGTTTTTTAGATAAATCTTCACCACGCAAAACACTCACAGGTGAAATCAAATCATTAATGTCGCCACCCAATGGGTTGGCTGTTACAACGATGGGCGTTAATGTTTGTTGAGAATTTGCTAATGAACAAATAGATAGGGTTGCCAGAATGGCGGCACTCATCTGAGTGCGAGTAAAAACTTGCATGGATATCTCCTAAAAAACACGAATGAAATAACTCTCCACTTATGAGGAGAGCCTAATAAAAATCAAACGTGCTTAGTAGGAGGGGCCCTTGCTTCAAATGAGGCATCTGCTTCAATTGAAATTTGATAAATCTGATAACGCTTGATGGCAATATGATTTGCATCAACTACCTTAAGCGTAGGCGGATGAAGAATTAAAGCAAAGCTTAAAGTCAATGAATCATAAGCAGCACAATGGTGACTATTTGTTTCATCATGGGCTAAAGAATGATGTGAATCACTTATTTCTATTTTTGAAATAGTTTGCTGAAGACTCTCGGGAGTGTGATAAATGCCATGAGAAAAGCCCTGCCATTGGGCTAAAAGAAGCCCAATACAGATACAAAATAAAAAACGGGAAATGAATCGAGACTTACTCAATGCAAATTTCATTTGATTGATTAAGTAAGTCCTGGAGCCTAGTTACCAAAAAGTTTTTGGCGTAGTTCGCGTCGCTCTTGGGCTTCTAATGACAAGTTAGCTGTTGGTCTTGCTAAAAGACGAGGAACGCCAATTGGCTCCCCAGTTTCTTCGCACCAGCCATAATCACCAGACTCAATGCTTACCAAAGATTGTTCGACCTTTTTCAGTAATTTGCGCTCTCGGTCACGTGTTCGCAACTCAAGTGCATGCTCCTCTTCAATCGTGGCGCGATCAGCAGGATCAGGGACTAAAACGTTTTCACGCAAGTGCTCTGTTGTTTCGCTGGCATGCATTAAAAGATCGGCTTTTAAAGTCAGAAGCTTTGTTTTGAAAAATTCAAGCTGAGCCGCATTCATATAGTCTTTTTCAGACATTTTTAAAAGTTCAGCTTCAGTTAATGGTTTCTTGCTCATCTCATGTCCTTTCGGGACTTATTATTGGTAACTTCTAGCTTTAAAGCTAACTTACCGACTTTTAACTACTCCAAACAACCTAATTTTTATAAATAACCTTGCGCGCGAATTCTACCCCAATCCCAGCAGATTACACCAAACACGTTTCAAGACCGCCTAATAAAACATCCTTTGGCAAATCAATTCCAATAAAAACCATTCTTGTTTCACGTTTCTCATTACCCCAAGGCTTACCTAAGTCTGAGCCCATCATTTCATGAACGCCCTGAATAATCACTTTACGAGCGCCACCTTTGATATACAAAACACCTTTATATCTCAACATCTTAGCGCCGAAAACCGAAAGAATTCCGCCCAAAAAGCTTTCCAGCTTATCTGAATCAAAAGGCCGATCGCTCTTAAAGACAAAAGATTGGATCTTATCCGTATGGCTCTTTTTCATAAATTGAATGGGCTGCGCTTGACCATGATCATGATCATGGTCATGAGAGTGGTCGCAGTCGGGGCCATGAACATGTTCATGTTCATGGTCGTGGTCATGTTCACAGTTATCGTGATCGTGATCCTCTTGCTCCAAGAAATGAGGGTCGATATCTAACTTGTCATTCAAGTTAAAACCTTTTAAATCCAAAACTTGCTCTAGCGAAACAGTGCCCTGTGTAATCCCTGTAATTGGAGTGCGGGGGTTCATATGCATCAAACGATGTTTGAGAGCGCCCACTGCTGCTTCCGTCACAAGGTCAGTTTTTGTAATAAAAATACGATCAGCAAAACCAACTTGTTGTTGCGCTTCTTCGTGAACATCTAATTGTTGATTTCCATGTTTTGCATCAACCAGCGTCACGATGGCATCCAACATGTAATGGCTCGCTATCTCCTCATCCATGAAAAAAGTTTGTGCAACTGGGCCCGGATTAGCAACACCCGTTGTCTCAATCACAACACGATCAAAGCTTATTTTTTTATCTCGACGCTGCTCCCACAGGTCATTTAGAGCAATCACTAAATCACCTCTGATAGTGCAACAAACGCAACCATTGCTCATTTGCACAATTTGCTCAGATGAGTCTTGGATCAAAATATCGTTATCAATATTTTCTTCACCAAATTCATTTTCGATCACGGCAATTTTTTTGCCATGATTTTCATGAAGGATGTGTTTCAAAAGGGTAGTTTTACCACTACCTAAAAAACCTGAAAGTATCGTAACGGGTATTAATGCCATTCTGTAAATCCTTATTTAATCTTTAAATTATGCTGCTGTCTTTTATTATTTGCTACACACGCTGCAGCAATAAGCCTTTAAGGTAGTCCCCCTCCGGGAAGCTAGTTAGCAAAGGGTGATCGGCGCCCGATGACAAACGTTTCATAACTCTGAAGTCTAAAGCCTTATCAGAGCTATGAGCCATTGCCTCAGCCCCTGCCATAGCAATGGCTCTTTCGAACAAAGCCGAATCAACTGCACCCGAGCATGAGAAGGTAAATAATAAACCTCCCGGCTTAAGTAGCTGCATGCCCGCTCGGTTGATTTGTCTATAGGCTCCAAGGGCCTTTTCTAAATGGTGTGCAGATGGTGCAAATTTTGGAGGATCTAAAACAACAATATCAAATTGTCGCTCTTCTTTTCTGAGCTGAGTTAAAACTGCAAAAGCATCAGAGTCAATCCAGGTAGCTCTACTATCATCAAAACTATTAATAGCCATTTGTTTTTGAGCCATCGCCAGTGCATCGCCTGATGAATCAACTGAAGTCACATGTTTTGCACCGCCCTTTAAGGCTGCTAAAGAAAATCCACCTGTATAACAAAATACATTTAGCACTTCTTTGTCTTCACTTAACTGACTAAGTAAATCACGACTATCTCGCTGGTCAATATAAAAGCCTGTTTTGTGTCCTTTTAGTACATCTACCGTATAGAGAACCCCACATTCATTGATTAACACTGGCTCAGTTGGTAGCTCGCCAAACAGTGCTCCAATATGGGGTTCTAGACCCTCACGAGCACGAACAGCAGCGTCTGACCTTTCAACAATTCTCTTGCATCCAGTCTGCTTTACAAGCGCATCTGTAATAGCCTCTTTCCAATGCTCCATACCGACAAATAAAAATTGACACACAAGTGTGTCTGCATACTGGTCAACTACCAATCCAGGAAGACCATCACTTTCGCCAAAAATTAAACGGATCGCATTGGTATTTTTTACCCATTGGTCTCTGTGATCAATTGCTCTAGCAATGCGCCTTTTAAAAAAAGCATGATCGATTATTTCTGACTCATCCCAGCTGAAAATCCTCACTCTAATTTGGGAGACCGGGCTATATAGACCTTTAGCAACAAACTGGCCTTCATGATTCAGTATATGAATCGTACATCCGGGATATAGCTTTCCCTCAAGGCGATCTACTGCGTTTGAATAAACCCACGGGTGATGGCGGTTGAGTGGCCGCTCTTTTCCAGCCTTAAGAATTGCATTTGCCTGCATGAAATTATGTCCCGCTTTTTTTACTTTTTGCTCGTGGATGAGCTTGATCATAGGCTTGGGCTAAATGTTGAAAGTCCAAGGCTGTATAAATTTGAGTGCTAGTGATGCTGGCATGCCCCAACATTTCCTGAACCGCACGCAAATCTCCAGATGACTGTAAGACATGGCTGGCAAAACTATGCCGCAACATATGTGGATGCACATGATTTGGCAATCCAGCTCTTACTGCTAATTCTGCCAAATGCTTTTGTACAGTTCTGGAAGAAACGCGCTTACCCTGTTTATTAATAAATAAGGGTTGAATATGTTCATGGCCCAGTTGATAATTTTTAAAAGGGTATGCTTTATGAACTGTTACCCATTCTTGAATGGCGCTGAGTGCTGCTGACCCCACCGGAACCGTCCTACGCTTTCCACCCTTTCCAAGAACCATGACTTCTCCAGCTTCAAAGTCTACCCAACCAGATGACTCATAGTCTTTAGATTGAACTGGCTCAAGGTCTATTCCCAACAACTCTGATAGGCGCAAACCAGATGAATACAAAAGTTCAAAAATAGCTTTATTTCTAACTCTTAAAAAATCATCTTCTTGAATATCTTTTTTTGCCGCACTTTCAACCAAATTAATAGCTCCCTCGACCGAAAGTGCTTTTGGTAATGGCTTGAGCCTTTTGGGGGCTTTGATGTCATCAAGGGGATTATGTGCAATTAGTTTTTTTTGATTTGCTAACCACAGATAAAAGCCTCTCCAGGCAGATAATGTTCTTGCAATACTTCTTGGGGCAAGGCCTTGAGAATGTAGTCGACCCACCCAAGAGCGAACTTGATCAGATGTTAATTTAGTAATGTCTGTATGAGACTCTTGAAGTTTCTCCAACAAAACTTTTAGATCTTTTTCGTAAGCATTAATTGTGTGAGGAGAAACCTGTCGAACCACATGCAGTTCGCGAAGATATTGCTGCGCGAGCAACTGATCCATAATAACCTGCCTCAGGCGCGATGCCTTGGGCCCTTATCCTTGCTCTCGATGGATTGCAGCAACCGCCAACTCAGCGATTTGCTCTAAATAAAAACGCCCCATATCAGGCGTAAACTTTTCTTTAGATGTGCTAGCCAATAAAAGCTGCTCGTCGGTATTTGGTAAGTTAACAACAGCCAAGCTTTGTTCAGTGGGGCCGAGGTACTCTTTAAATACATCGTCGCATGATTCAATAGGACCACAGTAATTAGGCAAACTTTTTCCAGCGACCAACTTAATTGATTCAATTCCAAAAATCTCGCCAAGGCCGCTTGTAATTACTTGGCGAACCTCAGTTGTTGACTTTGCCAATAATAGATTTTTCAACCAAGCAATCATCAAGCCTTGGGTTTTATCATTTTGACTACCGAAATTTAACATCGCCGATAAACGCTGATTAAGAGCTTGATTTTGCTCGCGCAAAACACTTAGCTGTCGCTCTTGCAGGGATATAGCTCTGTCGCCATGTGGATTTTTTAACTGAATTTCAGCTAATAAATTTGCATGCCTCTCAAAGAAACCTGGGGTGGCTTTTAACCACTCAGCCACAAGAGCTTCTTGTTCTACTTGATCCTGCGCATTTTTTTCTTGTGACATCATTAGCTCAACTTTTCTGTTAATAACTTATTGACTTGTTGTGGATTGGCTTTACCTTGGGTAGCTTTCATAATCTGTCCAATCAAGGCATTAAAAGCTTTCTCTTTACCAGCTCTAAATTCTTCGACAGACTTTTGATTAGCGGCAAGGACTTGGTCAATGATTGCCTCCAAGGCACCGCTATCGCTAATTTGCTTAAGCCCTTTTTCGTCGATGATTCGATCAACCGCATCAATATCTTTGGCCCTCTCATCCCACATGACTGAGAAAATTTCTTTAGCAATCTTATTTGAAATAGTGCCATCACCAATTCGTTGGATCAGCTGCACCATTTGCTCAGCAGATATGGGTGATTGTGCTGCTGAGATGCCATCTCTATTTAAAGCCGATGCAAAATCACCAGCCATTAAATTCGCCGCAGCTTTCGCCTGATCTTTATTTAATTGATTAATCAAGCCTTCATAAAATTCAGCTGTCGCTTTTTCTTGGGTCAAAATTTGGCAATCGTAAGCAGATAAACCAAACTCAGCTTGCCAGCGACTTGCTTTCTGGGCAGGTAGTTCAGTCATGCTAGCTCTCTCTTTTTCAACCCATTCTTTTGAAATAACTAAGGGCAGCAGATCAGGGTCTGGGAAATAACGATAGTCGTTAGCATCCTCTTTACTGCGCATGCTACGAGTTTCTTTTTTATCAGAATCGTAGAGACGAGTTTCTTGAACAACTTTTCCACCATCTTCAATTAACTCTATTTGACGGCGAACTTCATACTGAATTGCTTCTTCTAAAAATCTAAATGAATTGAGGTTCTTAATTTCACAACGGGTGCCGAACTCTGCTTGCCCCTCCGGGCGAACTGAAACGTTGGCGTCACAGCGGAATGATCCTTCTTGCATATTGCCATCACATACGCCCAGCCAAACCACTAGGGTGTGCATAGCTTTTGCATAAACGACTGCCTCAGCAGCGCTTCTCATATCTGGCTCGGTCACAATTTCAAGCAAAGGAGTGCCAGCGCGGTTTAAATCAATACCACTTGATGGCTCACCATGTGGGCCACGAAAATCTTCATGCAAAGATTTGCCAGCATCTTCCTCAAGGTGTGCCCTAGTTAAATGAACTCTCTTTGGAGTGCCTTCAACTAAGATATCTAAATGACCACCCTGTACTACAGGTATTTCAAATTGGCTTATTTGATAACCTTTTGGTGAGTCAGGGTAGAAATAATTTTTGCGAGCAAAAACACTAAATGGCGCTACGTGAGCCCCAACTGCCAAGCCAAAACGAATGGCGTGTGCTACAGCCTCTTTGTTTAATACTGGTAGAACGCCTGGCAGCGCTAAGTCAACTGCACACGCTTGGCGATTGGGTTGAGCGCCATATTCAGTAGATGCGCCGCTAAAAATTTTTGATACGGTTCTTAACTGCGCATGGGTCTCAAGACCAATGACGACCTCCCATTTCATGCTGCACCACCTTTCATTGCAAAAGGCGAAAGTGTTTTATGCCAACCTGTTTCTTGTTGATAAGCATGTGCGACCTGCAGCAAGCTTGCTTCTGAAAAGTAGTTGCCGATTAGCTGCAATCCCACTGGCATTCCGTTGGCCCCAAATCCACATGGCGCACTCATGGCTGGCAAGCCGGCAAGGTTCGGTGAAAGCGTATAAATATCTTCTAAGTACATTTGAGTGGGATCAGAAGTCTTCTCCCCAATTTTTCCTGCAACAGTCGGAGCAACCGGACCCACAATGATGTCGCATTGCTTAAATGCATTTTGGAAATCTTGAGCAATAATTCTACGAATGCGTTGAGCCTTTAGATAATAGGCGTCGTAATACCCATGTGATAAAACATAAGTGCCAATCAAAATTCGACGCTTTACTTCGGCACCAAATCCTTCTGATCTTGAGCGCTTATACATATCCAATAAATCGACATACTCATCAGCGCGGTGACCATAACGAACGCCGTCAAAACGACTCAGATTGCTTGAAGCTTCTGCCGGAGCAATGACGTAATAAACAGGGATAGATAACTCAGTTTTTGGCAAGGAGACATCTATACAGTCGGCACCCATTTTTTTAAGATGCTCAATGGCTAATTGCACTGCTGCTCTTACATCAGATTGCAATCCATCTCCAAAATATTCTTTTGGCAAACCAATGCGTAATCCTTTCAGGGGCAAAGTGGTATCTGTCATCCAAGGCTTACCAAGTTTGGCGGTGAAGTCCTCAGCCGGACGCTCAAGACTTGTTGAATCCTTAGCATCATGGCCCGCCATGGCATTCAATAACAACGCGCAGTCTTCAGCTGTTTTTGCCATCGGGCCAGCTTGATCCAAAGATGAAGCATAAGCAATCATGCCGTATCGAGAAACTCTGCCATAAGTAGGCTTGATGCCAGTGATGCCGCATAAAGATGCGGGTTGACGAATTGAGCCCCCAGTATCAGTGCCTGTGGCAGCAGGGCTTAAGCCCGCAGCAATCGCAACAGCAGAACCACCAGATGAGCCGCCTGGTACACGTGATATATCCCAAGGATTTTTTACTGCGCCTGCACTAGAGTTTTCATTTGATGAACCCATCGCAAACTCATCCATATTGAGCTTACCCAAACAAACCATGCCGGCACCTTGTGTACCCAATTTCGCAACAACGTGAGCGTCAAACGGACTCATATAATTGGTTAAGATTTTTGATCCGGCAGTAGTTTTCCAATTTTTAGTAACGAAGACATCTTTGTGTGCGACTGGAATGCCAGTGAGTGGTAATGCCCCTGATTTAGCTAGTGCAGAATCAGCCTCTTTTGCCTGAATCATGGTTTGCTCTTCGTTTAAATCAACAAAGGTATTTAAGTCAACCGCCTCACGAATTCTATTTAGGAAGTACCCTGCTAATTCTTGCGCGCTAATTTCTTTCGCGCTAAGGGCAATTGTTAATTCTTTAATAGTTTTGGTATGCCAGGTCATTCGATCACCTTAGGCACTAAAAATAAACCCTCATGTTGTGCGGGTGCATTTACTAAATGAGCATCACGTTGATCTTGTTCGGTGACAATGTCTTCACGCAATGGTTGAGCAATTGACATGATTTGTTCAATGGGGTGAGCCAATGGCTCAATGCCATTTGTATCAACAGCTTGCATTTGCTCAACCAATTGAAATACTTTTTGCAACTGGCTTAGGGTGCTCTTCGCCTCCTCATCAGAGATGGCCAATCGGGATAAATGCGCTATGCGCTTAACGTCTTCGAGATTCATTTGTCCTGCTACGGTATCATTAAAGGGTTCATTAACGTATTAATTAATCTATTTTCCTACTTAAACTATGTTTGGTCTCTTTCGTAACTACTTTTCTAATGACTTAGCCATTGACTTGGGCACGGCTAACACGCTGATTTATATGCGTGATAGAGGCATTGTCCTTGATCAACCATCCGTTGTTGCAATTCGCCAAGAGGGCGGTCCTAATGGCAAAAAGACTATTTTAGCCGTAGGTCAGGACGCAAAACAGATGTTGGGTCGCGTTCCGGGGAATATTGAAGCAATTCGCCCCATGAAAGACGGTGTTATTGCCGACTTTACGATCACTGAACAGATGCTGAAGCAGTTCATCAAGATGGTTCATGAGACTAAATTGCTCAAGCCTAGCCCGCGCATCATTATTTGTGTGCCTTGCGGCTCAACTCAGGTTGAAAGACGTGCTATTCGCGAATCGGCCCTTGGCGCAGGCGCCTCACAGGTTTTCCTCATTGAAGAGCCTATGGCAGCAGCTATTGGTGCAGGTTTGCCAGTTTCTGAGGCTTCAGGCTCAATGGTTGTTGATATCGGCGGTGGCACGACTGAAGTTGGCGTTATGTCGCTTGGCGGCATGGTTTACAAAGGGTCAATCCGTGTTGGTGGCGATAAGTTTGATGAGGCTATCATTAATTACATTCGTAGAAACTACGGAATGTTGATTGGTGAGCAGACGGCTGAATCCATCAAGAAGACCATTGGCTCAGCGTTCCCAGGCTCAGAGGTTCGCGAGATGGAAATCCGCGGCCGCAACCTATCTGAAGGTATTCCAAGAAGCTTCACCGTTACAAGTAATGAAATTCTTGAGGCGTTAACTGACCCTCTTAATCAAATTGTTACAGCTGTTAAGGTTGCCCTTGAGCAAACCCCGCCAGAATTAGCCTCTGATATCGCTGACAGGGGCATGATGTTAACTGGTGGCGGTGCATTACTTCGCGATCTTGATCGTTTGTTGCTTGAAGAAACAGGTTTGCCTGTCCATATTGCCGAAGACCCACTAACCTGCGTTGCCAGAGGCTCAGGTATGGCTTTAGAGCGCATGGATAAATTGGGCGGCGTGTTCTCACAAGAATAATTTAACTAAGCAGCTACTAACATTTAAGTGCAGCTTAGTTCCCCGCCCCTCTTCAAGCAAGGTACCCCAGCCCTTTTAAAGCTGGCTGGTTGCCTTGTTGTTAGCTTGACCTTAATGATTATTGATTACCAATACAAAGCTTTAGGTGAAGTGCGCTCGATTGTTAGCTACCTCCTTACCCCCCTTGAAAATGTCATGCTTTTACCCCGAGGGATCATTGAGGGTAGCTACGACTACTTAACAACAAAAAGCTCACTTGAAGAGCAAAATGAACTTTTGGTTAAAAGAGTAGCTGAGCTAACGCTTTTAGCAAATCAGTCTGAATCTTTGATGTCTGAGAATTCACAGCTTCGCAAACTAATAGGCATTCAAGAGCAAACGCGATTCAAGATTCTCATTTCTCAAATTCTTTATAGCCCGAGCAATCCAATATCTCAGAGGGTAGTCATAAACCGTGGCGCAAGTGATGGGATCAAGGAAGGTCAGGGTGTCTCTGACCACCAAGGAATTGTTGGGCAAGTTGTTCGTGTTTTAGAAAACAAATCAGAAGTTGCTCTTTTAGATGACAGAGACATGGTTATACCTGTTCAGGTCAGCCGTAACGGCACTAGAGGCGCCCTTTACGGTAACGGTAGGGGTCAGTCACTAGAATTGCGCCACATGGCAGCTTTAACTGATTTACAGGTGGGCGATGTTTTAATGACCTCTGGCATAGACGGTGTTTACCCCCCGGGCTTTCCGGTTGCTACGATCGAAAAAATAGATAGGAACATTGATAAAAACTTTGCTCGCATTTACTGCGCCCCCATCGGTGGCGTTAATCGTTTTCGACAGGTCATGATCCTTTTTTATGACTCAGGATTTGGATCAAGACCCGCACCTCAAGAAATTAATAAACCAGTTAATAACAAGCCTAATAGCCTTTATCGAGGTAAACCGTGATAGAAAGTGGTTACATACTTCGATCAGCAAGCCCTTTATTTATAGGTTTTAGTTTGTTTGCTGCGCTATTACTAAATTTTCTTCCATTAGGCGGAGGGGCCTGGGTACCAGACTGGCTACTAATCTGTATCGTTTTTTGGACCATTTACCAGCCCAAAAGAGTGGGGGTTGTATGGGCTTTTATATTGGGCCTCATTATGGATGTCCATAACGCGAGCCTATTTGGCCAACATGCATTTATGTACCCATTGGTAGCTTACTTTGGTATTTATTGGCAGCGACGAGTTCTTGGGTTTTCAAGGCCGCAACAAATGTTGCATTTATTACCTCTTTTTTTAACAGCCTCTATTTGGCCATTGATTGTTCGTTGGGTATCGGCAGGTGATCTTCCCATATGGGCATGGGCTAGCCTTTTCTCAGCATTTATAGAGGCAGCTCTTTGGCCCGCTGCTGTTTGGCTTTTATTAGCGCCGCAAAGAAGACCTACTGATGTTGACCTTAACAGACCACTTTGATTTAGGTCATGAAGCGATTTAACAAACCTCAACCCACCGTTAGGTCGTTTCAAGAGCGTCTTTCTGTGGCGATGATTTTTGTTTTAATTTGCTTCGCCATTTTATTGGCACGTTTTGTTTGGCTTCAAGTGATCACGTATAGCCGACACTCTGTAGCCGCTGAAAATAATCGTATTGCATTAATTCCTATTCCAGCAAATCGAGGCTTAATAACAGATAGAAACGGTGTTGTGATTGCCAGAAACTATTCCGCCTATACCTTAGAGATAACGCCCGCGCAAATTGAAATGGACGTCAACGCTCTGCTTGATGAGTTGTCTGAGGTCGTTGATATCCAGGCCAAAGATCGTCGTAATTTTTTAAAACTATTTAAAGAATCAAAAACTTTTGATTCTTTTGCGATTAGAACGCTACTCACTGATGCGGAAGTGGCGAAGTTTACAGCCCAGCGCTACAGATTTCCTGGCGTTGATATTCAAGCGCGGCTATTTAGACAGTACCCATATGGAGAGCTTGGCTCACACTTGATAGGCTATATCGGGCGAGTTTCTCAGAAAGATCGTGAAAAGTTAATAGCTGAACTTGACTCTAGCAAAAGTAAAGAAGATGACTGGGAGCAGCGGAAAAATATCAATTTATTAGGCATGCCTTACATAGGTAAGGTGGGCGTTGAACAAAGCTATGAGCAGGCTCTCAGGGGCTCACCTGGTTTTGAGCAAGTTGAAATAACTGCTGGCGGTAGAGCCGTTAGAACTCTTTCAACATCATCCTCAACGCCAGGTAAGAATTTAGTTCTATCCATCGATATCAAGCTGCAATCAATAGTTGAAGAGCTCTACGGCAAAAGACGCGGGGCTTTTGTTGCTATTGAGCCTAAAACAGGTGACATACTTGCATTTGTATCAAAGCCAAACTTTAATCCGAATGACTTTATTGAAGGTATTGATCCCAATACTTGGAAAAATTTAAATGAGTCTATGGAGAAGCCCCTTTATAACCGTCCATTAAAAGGCATTTACTCACCAGGATCTACTTACAAACCTTTCATGGCTTTGGGTGCTCTTGAAACTGGCAAGCGTACGCCTAGCCAATCAATTGCGGATCCCGGCCACTTTACTCTTGGTAACCATACCTTCAGAGACGACAAGGTGGGAGGTCATGGCACCGTTGATATGGCTAAATCAATCGTGGAGTCTTGCAATACTTATTACTACCAATTATCTAAGGACATGGGCGTTAACTTAATGCATGACTTCATGAAACCATTAGGCTTTGGTCAGTTTACTGGCATTGATCTAATAGGTGAGTCAAGAGGTGTGTTGCCATCAACCGATTGGAAGATACGTACTTTCAAAAACCCCGAGCAACAAAAGTGGTTTGAGGGTGAAACAATTTCGCTGGGGATTGGTCAAGGTTATAACAACTTCACCATTTTGCAACTTGCTCATGCAACGGCTAACGTTGCTAACCAGGGTGTGGTTATGAAACCACATTTAGTTAAATCAATTGAAGATCCAATTTCTCGAGAAAAGAAAATAACAGTTGCTCAGGAGAGTTACAAAATTGATTTAAAGAAAGAAAACATTGATGTCATTACCAGCGCCATGGTTGACGTCAATCGCTTTGGCACATCAGCGGCGGCGTTTAAAGGCGCAAGCTATAACGCCGCAGGTAAAACCGGAACTGCTCAAGTTTATAGCTTGAATTCAAAAACCTATAATCATGGCGCAACCCCAGAAATGCTTCGTGATCATGCTTTGTATATTGTTTTTGCCCCAGCAGAAAATCCTAAAATCGCTATTGCCATGGTCGTTGAAAATGCGGGATTTGGTGCGGCACACGCAGCGCCGATCGCTAGAAGAGCCCTTGATTATTACCTTGAAGGGCGCTGGCCTAAGGAGGTTCCAGAATGGAAAAACGCTCCTTAATTAGTAGAATTGATTTTCTGTGGCGCGGCTTAGATAAGACCTTAGGTCTTGTTATTCTTGCCTTAGTCATCATTAGTATCATCACATTTATATCAGCTAGTAGTGGCGCTCCAGTTAAATTAATTGATCAAGCTCGTAATCTTATTTTGGCTTATGGGGTCATGTTAATCGTTTCTAGAGTTCCTCCTAAGTGGTTGGAACGATCAGCAGTTTGGCTTTATGCCTTTGGTATTGCGTTGCTCTTAGCAGTGGCCGCTTTTGGTTTAATTAAAAAAGGTGCGCGGCGTTGGGTGAATGTTGGGGTCGTTATACAACCTTCTGAAATTTTGAAAATAGCAATGCCTATGATGCTAGCTTGGTATTTTCAAAAAAGGGAAGGGGTTGTTAAAAATTTAGATTATGGCGTTGCTGCGTTACTACTAGTTTTACCTGTAGCTCTGATAGCAAGACAGCCTGATTTAGGCACAGCATTGCTAGTTTTAGCCGCTGGTCTTTATGTCATCATTTTGGCGGGCTTTCCTTGGAAGTTCATTATTCCTGTTGTTGGACTTGGGGTATTTTGTATTCTTCTTATTTTGATTTTTGGTGGCTATATTTGCGAACCACAAATAAAGTGGTACTTTTTACACGACTATCAGAAACATCGTGTTTGTACTTTACTAGATCCGAGTTCAGATCCTTTGGGTAAAGGATTCCATACCATTCAATCCATCATCGCAATTGGCTCTGGCGGACTATTTGGCAAGGGGTGGCTCAATGGTACTCAGGCACACCTAGAGTTCATTCCAGAAAAACATACTGACTTCATCTTTGCTGTTTTCTCTGAAGAATTTGGACTACTTGGTAATGTCATCCTATTGGGTTTATTTACTGCTCTGATCCAAAGAGGCTTTGCTATTTCATCAAGTGCCCCCACTCTATTTACTCGACTGCTTGGTGGCTCAATAACCATGATTTTCTTCACCTATGCCTTTGTTAATATGGGCATGGTCAGTGGCTTATTGCCTGTTGTGGGGGTACCCTTACCATTTATTAGTTATGGTGGTACCGCATTAGTAACTCTTGGTATTGGTGTGGGGATACTAATGAACATACATCGTCACAGAAGACTCGTACAAAGTTAAATTATTTTTAAAGCAAATAAAAAAAGCCCAGGAATACTGGGCTTTTTTAGAACAGCCGTTTTTATTTACGCTTGTTAACCGTATCTTTAAATGCCTTGCCAGCTGAGAACTTAACTGTTTTTGCGGCGGCAATCTTAATGGCTTCGCCAGTTTTAGGATTACGACCCATGCGAGCTGCACGCTTGCCTGAGCTGAATGTGCCAAAGCCGATTAATTGAACGTTGTCACCTTTGGTAACTGCTTTTTTGATCGTATCCATGACTGAATTGAATGCTAGTTCTGCCTTGGCTTTTGATAATTCTGATTCTTCTGCAATCGCTGCAATAAGTTCTGCTTTATTCAAGTTGTACTCCTTTTAAAATCTTAATGGGGTAAGTGAGGCATAGATATCTATGCCTTAGAAATTGTAACCATTTTTTACAATAAATTCGGTATTTTTGTTACAAACCTTAAATTTGATATGGCTTGAAAATATAATTTCCAGTACATTTAGATATTCTATGTTCCTGACATTCTTTAATCCACTAATCATATTAATATCAAGTCTTTTATATGGCTTGAGCTTTAGTATTAATACCTATTTTTTAGATGACTTCAATCATTCGCTTGGTATTTCTTGGATATTCTTGCCTGCCGGTCTTAGGCTATTACTAACCCTGATCTTCGCAAGTAGTGGGGCTATAGGGATAGCCATTTCATCGATATTGATCGGTATATTTTTTTACTTTGAGGGCTTAGTGCTTGGTATTGGTGCCGGCATCATAAGTGGCTTGGCTCCATTTCTAGCACGATATTTAGCTTTTAAAGGTATGGACTTAAAGACCAACTTAGATACCTTAAACGGTCCAAAGTTAATTAATTGCATACTGATCTACTCTTTAATTAGCCCTTTACTTCATCAAGCTCTTTTTACAGCTCTTAATCCAGATAATCCTTTTTTAGAAAATTTAGGCGTCATGATTATTGGTGATTTGATTGGGACAGTCATTGTTGTCTATGTTGCAAAGTTAATTATTTTTAGAATCAAGAATCGTTCGACTATAAGTTAATCTCAAATAAAACCATCTGAACTGTAGTGCTATGGGATGATTTAAGATAGCAACTTCTTTCAAAAGAAGAGAGCGCTTATGCAGACTAAAGACAAAAGTTTCCTCAAAAAGGAAGCTCCATTAAATGAAACGCCTAAAATCATTGATATCAAGCCGCTTATGGGCGAGCTTAACTATGTTGATTTACTTCATGAGGGCGAAACCTACAGGCTTCGCGTTACAAAATTTAGAAAATTAATTCTGACTAAGTAAATTTATTCAGCAACAACCACATCAGTAATGTAATGTCCCGTATCCCCAAAGCAACTAAATGGAACACCTACGTGCTCTTCATACACAAGGGTTACTCGTTTACCAATGCTTTGATTAATTTTTGTAACTACCTTGTCATCGTGAACTGTAAAGTTAAACTTTTCAGTTAGGGTTCCTGGCATATTAATCATGGCTAATTCACCCTCCCAAGTTTTACATACCCAACCTTTTTTGGAAATTTTTTGAACATATCCAGCACGCTCACCCACAGAGTAGCTCCAAGTCAGCGTAGTCCAAGTGTAAAAAGTAAGCAGCAGAATTGCTAAGATGATTAACGTAATAAAGCGCTTCATTTTTTCTCCTGAGGAGCGTCATTCCAAGTAGGGTATTTTTGCATAACCCCAGTAAATAAGGGGGATTCAAGATGATGCCAAAGCCATTTATTTAACTCATGAAATTCTGAGTTAGCAAACCAAACTGGATCCACCATCGAAAACTGTCTAATAAACGGAAAGATAGCGATATCAGCAAGCGATATCTGGTTTGACAATAAAAACTTATTCTTGGATAAACGCTGATTCAGTGGTTCAACAAATAACTCAACTGCAGCTTCAAGAACTTCAGTACGGGTTGGATAGCCCTTACTCAGTGCTCTTTCAGGATATTTATAACTGTCTAATAGCTTTTTAAATGGGCCATCGTTTATATCGATAAGGTAGGCTATCTCTGCTTTTAAGTCTGTCGGACACCACACATCAGGATCATGCTGCGCAATAGCCCACCTCATAATATCTAAGCTTTGCTCAATGACCAAATTACCCTGGTGAAAAACTGGGACCGTGGCTTTTGGTGAAATATCCAAGAGTGAACTCGGCTTTTCTCTCAAAGAAATCTCTCTAATCTCCACCGGTATTTGAGAATAGCTAAGCGCCATTCTTGCCCGCATGGCATACGGGCATCGTCGATAAGAATATAAGACGGCGCTCATTTGAATTTGTTCTGAAATATCTAACCTTTTGGCAGTTTATTAAATAACTATTAACATTTCTGTTTATTTTCAAGCATTTTCACTAACGCATATATGGCTTTTTGGTTTGGAACATCTAAACCATATTGAGTTGCTTTCTGAATGATTAAACCATTTAGATAATCGATCTCTGTTGGCTTCTGACGCATAAGATCTTGAGCAGTCGAGGATTTTTGACCCGCCATTGTTTTAGCAATTTGCTCATTAACCATCTTTGCATCTGCTGCAGAGATATCAATACTTTCATGATGGGCAACGAGTAGAAATTCCGCTGTAAGGTCATCAATTAGCTTCTTAATGTTTTCTTGTTGAGCCATTTCACCGTAGCTTATCTGGCCAATGGCTGATATGCCGTTATAAGAACAGTTCACCAAAAACTTTAACCAAAGTTCTCGCTGGATCCCCTCTGAAATAGCACAAGGAATATTGGCATCTAAAAATAAATCACATATTTTTTGAAGCTCTAATGAGGCTAGCTCGCTTTGGCTCATATTGCCAATGATCAACTCACCCTTACCAAAGTGTTTAACATGGCCATCACCGCTCATACTTGTCGCAACGTAAACCACGGCAGGGAAAACTTTATTAGAAATTACTTGGCTAATTCTTTCGGTGTTATCAACACCGTTTTGTAAACTCAAAATCAAAGCGTCAGGATTAGTCAAAGCTTTGATTTCTTGCATGGCAATCTTAGTGTCTTGCGATTTAACGCAAACTAAAATAAGGTCAGCATCTGCCACACCTTCCATAGTGCTGCTGGCATCTATAGCAACGTGCTCTTGAAAACTCTGACATTCCATAAATAAGCCATGTTTCTTGATGGCATTTACATGATTGTCACGAGCAATTAAAAGAACATTTTTTCCAGAGCGGGCCAGCATTCCACCAAAATAGCAGCCCACTGCACCAGCGCCAAGAACCACAATTTTTTTGATTTCTTTTTTCACCTGTGGCTCCGGCCGCTGTTTAGTTAACTTAGATTATAGGATTAGTAAGCACATGGGGTATTTATAAAATAAAGTCACAATAGTGTCTTCGAGACTAAAAGCTAATACTCAGCAGACTTTATCTATTTACTTTACGATCTAAGTTATAACAACTATACAAAAGGATTCAATGTGAAAGCTCTATTAGTTAACCCAAATCTAAAAGAAGTAAGGGAAATAGAAATAGAGCCCACTTTAGGGGCCATCCAAGATTTAATTGGTTTTAAAACTGTTGCTTCTGATGAGATTGATGATAATTTTGATCAGCTATTTTTTGATGAAGAATGCTTTATTCGACAACAAGATCAGGTGGGGCGCTTCAAAGTTGATAACTTAGCGCCGATTCTTGGAATGGGCGTGATTGTTAATACAGCAGATTCTAAAGCTTTCCATTCACCAAAAGTAAGCTTGTCAGATTTGATCAAGCGCGTAACGTTTCTTTAAAAATGGGTATCAACCAAAATAGCCATCTGATTGATATCTCTTATGGTGTTGTATTAATAAAAAATCAAAATACAACAATTGGTTATTGTAGATATACTCCCTCCGGTGATATTGAGTATATCTACGTTAACCCTGCCTATCGGAGGCAAGGTTATGGTTCAATACTTATTAATGAAGTAAAAAAAATCATCGGTGAAATTGGTAATATTCATGATCCTATTTCACCGCTTGGTATACAATTTTTTAAAGGTCTAGGCATCAAGTAATATGAATATCAATTCAGACTTTACTCAAAAAGTAGTTATTCAAACTTATGATGCA
>CAMDUR010000018.1 GCA_945879115.1 Polynucleobacter meluiroseus | reverse complement strand
GTGACTGTGAACACGGTTTCACCAGGTTATATCGGTACAGATATGGTGACGTCTATTCGTGAAGATGTTCTAGAAAAGATCATTGCGACGATTCCAGTGAAACGCTTAGGAACCCCTGATGAGATCGCTTCTATGGTTTCTTGGTTGGCCTCAGATCAAGGCGGATTCTCAACGGGTGCTGACTTCTCTGTCAACGGTGGCTTACACATGGGTTAAAAAGGCTAGCGGGCTCTTTAAGTTGGGCGTTGAAGGTCGAATTTGCGCCAACCAAGAGAGCCCATTGCTGCCTAGCAATAAATGATTTGATTTGCACTTACAATAGAGTCACTCAAGTTCTTAAGAATAATCATGGTCACAAAAAAACAATCCGCAAAATCTGCTGGCATCCGAACGATTAAGAAGTACCCTAATCGTCGTCTCTATGACACTCAAACAAGTAGCTATGTCACTTTGGCAGATGTCAAAGTATTGGTTCTCGGACATGAGGAGTTTAAAGTCGTTGATGCTAAAACAGATGACGATTTGACTCGGGCTATTTTGCTTCAAATCATTTTGGAAGAAGAGGCAGGTGGTGTGCCATTATTCACAACACCGATGTTGTCACAAATGATTCGTTTCTATGGTCACTCTATGCAAGGTATGGTGGGCGGCTTACTAGAGAAAAATATGCAATCGTTCATCGACATGCAAAGCCAATTTGCAGAGCAATCCCAGCAAGGTGGTGCTAAGGCAACACCAGAAGCTTGGGCACAGTTTATGAATGTTCAAACCCCAGTCATGCCTGATGTGATGAGCAACTATATTGAGCAAAGCAAAGCTTTGTTCACGCAAATGCAAGAGAGCATGAAAGACCCGAGCAAGGCTTTTACGGGCTTCCCATTTACAACACCGACTAAGAGCGATAAATAAGTGGGTGGCAAGATTGGTTTTGTTTCCTTAGGTTGCCCTAAGGCACTGGTCGACGCTGAACGAATCGTTACTCAATTGCGTTCTGAGGGTTACGAGATCGCTAAAGATTATGCAGGCTCAGATTTAGTCGTAGTCAATACTTGTGGCTTCATTGATTCTGCCGTTCAAGAGAGTTTAGATGCGATTGGTGAGGCATTAGCTGAGAACGGCAAGGTCATTGTTACAGGTTGTTTGGGGGCTAAAAAGAACGCTGATGGATCAGGCGTTGTTACATCTGTGCATCCCAAAGTTTTAGCTGTGACAGGCCCTCATGCAGCCGATGAAGTGCTAGCCGTTGTCCATCAACATCTCCCCAAAGAGCATGACCCCTTTATGGATTTGGTACCTAAAGCAGGTATCAAGTTAACGCCTAAGCATTATGCGTATTTGAAGATTTCTGAAGGTTGTAATCATCGTTGTACTTTTTGCATTATTCCTAGTTTGCGCGGTGACTTGGTCTCACGCCCCATCGGTGATGTATTGCTAGAAGCGCAACATCTATTTGAAGCCGGTGTTAAAGAGTTATTAGTAGTTTCTCAAGACACCAGCGCCTATGGTGTTGATGTGCAATACAGAACAGGTTTTTGGGATGGCCGTCCAGTCAAGGCAAAGCTTTTTGACATGGTGGAAGCTCTCGGTAAGTTAGCCAGACAACATGATGCATGGGTGCGTTTGCACTATGTTTACCCATATCCTCACGTCGATGAGATATTACCTTTGATGGCCCAATTTGCTGATGAGAGTAGTGGGGTATTGCCGTATTTAGATATACCGATGCAGCACGCCCATCCCGATGTTCTTAAAAGAATGAAACGCCCAGCCAGTGGCGAAAAAAATCTTGATCGCATCCAGGCATGGCGAGCAGCATGTCCTGATTTAACGATTCGTAGTACTTTCATTGCGGGCTTTCCTGGTGAAACAGAAGAAGAGTTCAATTACTTATTAAATTTCATGCGTGAAGCCAAGATTGATCGTGCTGGATGCTTTGCTTACTCTCCAGTTGAAGGTGCCAAAGCCAATGAATTAGATGGTGCTTTACCAGACGAGCTCAGAAATGAGCGCCAAGCTCAGTTCATGGCAGTGGCAGAAGAGATATCAGCTAAGCTCTTGAAAGCTAAAATCGGTAAACGCATTCGAGTGATTGTCGATTCTGTCGATGGTCCTCGTGGCGTTGGTAGAAGCCAATCAGACGCTCCTGAAATCGACGGCTTGGTACATTTACTACCTACCGATAAAATCTCTAAAAAGTACAGAGCTGGCGAATTTGTTAAAGCAACAGTGGTGGGTACTCAAGGTCATGATTTGATCGCGCAGCTTTAATCTAAAACTTTCAAGTAATCACTCAGAACCCATGAGTGATTACCCTTAATCTTTTTCAATTGCGTCTTAATGACAGTTAGTCGTAAGATTAGCCCCACAGACTAGTTATTTTATTAATAAGATCCTACAGGGAGTTCCAAATGGCTCGAGAAGTTGTTGTACTTAGTGCAGTACGTTCTGCAATTGGTGGTTTTGGAGGTTCTCTTAGCAGCATAGAGCCAGCTGAATTAGCTGGTATGGTCATGAAAGAAGCGGTTAGCCGTTCTGGTGTTGACCCACAACAAATTAATTATGTGACTGTTGGTAACTGTATTCCAACAGAATCAAGATTCCCATATGTTGCTCGCGTAGCCGCTATTCAAGCCGGCTTACCGATGGAATCGGTAGCGATGTCAGTGAACCGTTTATGTAGTTCTGGTTTACAAGGCATTGTGACCACATCTCAAGCCATCATGTTAGGTGATTGCGAGTACGGTGTTGGTGGTGGTGTTGAAGTGATGTCGCGTGGCATCTACGCTGCTCCCTCTATGCGAACTGGTGCTCGTATGGGTGACACCAAAATGATCGACCTCATGGTTGCTACTTTGACAGATCCATTTGGTGCTGGCCACATGGGTATCACTGCTGAAAACTTAGCCACGAAGTGGAACATCACTCGTGAAGAGCAAGATGCGCTAGCAGTTGAATCGCATCGTCGTGCTTCTGCAGCGATTGCTGAAGGCCGTTTTAAATCTCAAATTACACCCATCACGATGCAAACTCGTAAAGGTGATGTTGTCTTTGATACGGATGAACACGTTAAAGCAAGCACCACGATGGAAAGTTTAGGCAAAATGAAGCCAGCCTTTAAAAAGGATGGCTCTGTGACGGCTGGTAACGCTTCTGGCATTAACGACGGTGCGGCATTCTTTGTCTTGGCATCAGCAGATGCAGCTGCCAAAGCAGGTCAAAAGCCAATGGCACGTCTAGTGTCTTATGCGCTAGCAGGTGTTCCGAATGACATCATGGGTGAGGGTCCTATACCCGCTTCTAAGATTGCCTTGAAACGCGCTGGTTTAAGCATCGATAAGATGGATGTGATTGAATCTAACGAAGCATTTGCTGCGCAAGCGATTGCTGTTTCTAAAGGTCTCGGTCTTGATATGGCTAAGACCAACCCTAACGGTGGTGCGATTGCATTGGGTCACCCAGTGGGTTGCTCTGGTGCATTCATCGCTACCAAGGCGATCTATGAATTACATCGCACAGGCGGCAAATACGCTTTAGTGACCATGTGTATCGGTGGTGGCCAAGGTATTGCTGTGATTTTTGAACGTCTCTGATCAGAAATTTAGCCCAATAAAAAGCCGCTTAGATAAGCGGCTTTTTTGAGTTAAATTACTTTTAAGACTAATTTTGGTGACTTATCTAATATTTTTAGTAACAGTCTAGCCGGACCGGTAGGATATCTTTTCCCTTGTTCCCAATTTCTGATGGTGTCGAGTGGGACCAAAATTCTTTCGGATAATTGCTTTTGTGTAAATCCTAGTTTTTCCCTTATGCTTTTTGCATATCTAGCCGCATCCATCTTCGCTTCTAGATCATCTTCAGCTTTCTGTTTTGCAATTTCTTTCTCACCAGTAGCATCTAGCAATTTTTGATTGACGTTCCATTTTGGAAATGAAGTTGGATCATTCAGATTAACTGTTACTCTTTTGATTTTTATATCTCTTTTTTTCTCTTTCATTTGCTTTCCTCGCAGAAATTATCCTAATTGCTTCACTTCTAATTGTGAAGACTACAACAAATAATGTTTCCGTAAACACGGCCAACATCTCATACCTATCTTCGCCGTAATCATGTCTTTTATCCGTTTTAATTAGTTTTTGTGGATCTAGAAAAACGTTAGTTATTTCCTCAAATCCGAACCCTCGTAACTTTTGACATTCAATGCTTTTAATCTCATCCCATTCGTAGTCCTTATGGTAGTTCAATGAACTACCATAGTCAAGCATATTAAGACGCTTCAAATATTCACCTTTTTATCAATTTTGTTAATTTATTAAGTCTTAAATGCACAAAACCCCCACTTCATAGAAGTGAGGGCTTTGGATATTTAACGTGTAATTGTTTAAAAGGTTTACATCAAGAATATTTTTTACAAAAGATCCAACCAAGCATCTAAGCCTACATGATCAAAAGCGATATCTGCACTTTCTTTCACAATCGGTTTGGCACGATAACCAATCGATAGTCCTGCACCTTGCATCATGAGCAAATCATTTGAGCCGTCACCCATCGTGACAGCAGCATGTTTATTACTTCCAAGAATTAAGCAACACGCTTCAACGTAAGCGGCTTTAGCTGCGTCATCAACAATATTACCTAGTACTTGACCAGTTAATACACCATCAATGATTTCTAACTGGTTAGCGTGAGTCTCAGAAAGATTTAATTCTGCTTGCAGCTTGTGTGTGAAGTAAGTAAAGCCACCGGAAACCAACAAAGTATGGATACCTTTTTCGTGAGCACCAGCAATCAATTCTTTCGCACCAAGATTGAGACTTAAGCGATCTTTAAAAACACCTTCTAGAGCACTTTCAGGTACGCCTTTCAGAAGGGCGACACGACGAATCAAACTTTCACTGAAATCCTTGATCTCACCGCGCATTGCTGCCTCTGTGATTTCTGAGACTTCTTTCTTTTTACCTATTGCATCCGCAATCTCATCAATACACTCAATATTGATAAGAGTGGAATCCATATCCATTGCTAATACTTTGATTTGGCTTGGATCAAAATGCTTTGGTAAAAAACCAATATCTGTCGCATGCAAATTACAAAGATTGCGTAAGTGTGTTCTTTGCTCAAGACTTAAGTTCTCGGTTAATTCAAGAACTGTTGTTTTCACTGTTTTAGGAATAAATGATTGAACAGTGTGAACTGCCCCAATCTTTATGATCAATTGAGGATCAATCGCGCTAGCGTGGAATAGGGCTATTTGCATAATTAACTTTTATTTTGTCTCTTTGACTACAGTATCGCCTAAGTGCTTAAACAGTTGGCGAATCGCTTCTAAACGCTGTGCAAAAGTAATAAAAGCCTCTTTATCAGCAGGAAGAATTTTCAGTTTATCTTGACCATTGAGTTGCACGCGCTTGTTGGTTTGAACTAACTGAATGATCTTGATGGGATCAATCGGTGGATTAGGGATAAATTGAATAGTAATCTGAACGGGATTGGCATCAATCTTCTTAATACCCAAGCGAGCCATATTCAATCGCAGACGATGAGTTTCAAATAAAGACAAAGCTTGCTCTGGTAGTTCCCCGAAACGATCGACCAATTCTTCACGGATATCAATCAGCTTCTCATGAGTCTCAACACTGGCTAAACGTTTGTATAAAGATAAACGCTCATGCACATCGGGACAGTAATTATTGGTGAGTAGGGCAGGAACTCCCAATGTAATGTCTGTGATGATTTCCATTGGCGCCATCAAGTCTGGCTCTTTACCACTCTTGAGAGATTTAACAGCTTTGTTCAACATCTCGGTATACAACTGAAATCCAATCTCAGAAATATCACCTGATTGTTTATCGCCCAACACTTCACCCGCGCCACGGATCTCTAAGTCATGCATGGCTAAATAAAAACCAGAGCCTAACTCTTCCATGGCTTGGATGGCATCGAGTCTTAATTTAGCCTGTTTCGTCAAAGCCTCAGGATCAGGAACTGTTAAATAAGCATAGGCTTGGTGGTGAGAGCGACCAACGCGACCACGTAACTGATGCAACTGAGCCAAACCAAACTTATCTGCTCGGTGCATGATGATCGTATTAGCCGTTGGCACGTCGATGCCTGTTTCAATAATGGTGGTACATAACAAAACATTGGAGCGCTGCGTTACAAAGTCACGCATCACTCGTTCTAGATCTCGCTCATGCATTTGTCCATGAGCAACAGCTATTCGGGCCTCTGGTAAGAGCTTTTCTAAAGACTGTCTGCGATTCTCAATCGTATCGACTTCATTGTGCAAGAAGTAAACCTGACCACCCCGTTTGATTTCTCGAAGCACAGCCTCTCGAATAATCCCATCGCTCTCGCGTCTAACAAAAGTCTTAATCGCTAAACGCTTTTGAGGTGCGGTCGCAATTACTGAAAAATCTCTCAAACCTTCTAGAGCCATACCCAAGGTTCGTGGAATAGGTGTGGCGGTGAGCATTAAAATATCCACCTCAGCACGCAATGTCTTTAGAGCTTCTTTTTGGCGAACACCAAAGCGATGTTCCTCATCAATGATCACCAAACCTAATCTTGGAAACTTCACATCTGCTGAAAATAACTTATGTGTACCAATGACGATATCAGCGTCACCTTTAGCCATCGCATCAAGAGCAGCCTTAACTTCTTTAGCAGTTTTAAAGCGTGATAGCTCTACAATTTTTACAGGCCAGTCAGCAAAGCGATCTTTCCAAGTCTCGGCATGTTGTTCGGCAAGCAGGGTGGTGGGAGCTAAGATGGCTACTTGCTTGCCACCCATCACAGCTAGGAAGCTAGCTCGCAAAGCAACCTCTGTTTTACCAAAGCCCACATCACCACATATGAGGCGATCCATTGGTTTATCGCTGGTCATATCTTGTATCACAGCAGCAATCGCCGCTGTTTGGTCAGCAGTTTCTTCAAAGCCAAAGCCATCAGCAAACGCTTCATAGTCGTGGGCTGAAAACTCAAAAGCGTGACCTTTACGAAGTGCTCTAGCTGCATAAAGATTGAGTAATTCAGCAGCGGTATCTCTAATTTGTTGAGCTGCCTTGCGTTTGGCTTTTTCCCATTGACCCGAACCCAGTTGGTGCAATGGTGCTGTATCAGGATCTGATCCAGCGTATCTAGAAATCAGCTGTAATTGTTGTACAGGTACATAGAGTGCTGCAGCATGGGCATAGAGCAAATGTAAATATTCCTCTTCGCCTTGACCTACATCTAACAAAATCAAACCCTGATAGCGACCAATACCATGCTCGGCATGAACGACGGGGTCACCGACTTTTAATTCAGAAAGATCGCGAACGAGTGTGTCAACGTTACTCGCTTCTTTATCTTTACCCTTGCGTCTTACTCTGGCGCTTGCGGCAAATAATTCAGTTTCAGTAATGATGATGAGTTGGGCTGCTGTTGAAACGAAGCCATCATGGATTGTGCTGTGAGTAATCCCAAGTGGACTATCTGATATCAGAAATTCTGCCAAGCTATCGGTTTGCTGAACTCGCAAGTCATTCTCTACTAAAAGCTGGCGAACGGTTTCGCGTCGACCAGCGCTATCAGTGCTGATTAATATTCTTGAATTTGTTGTTGATGCCAAATGTTTTAATTTAGCAATCGGATCAGCCTCTTTGCGGTTAACCGCAATATTGGGCAAGGGTAAAAAAGCAATATCAGTGACAAGTTCTTCAGATGACGTTTCATTTGCAACATCATTTTTATCTGAACCAACTTGTTGCAATTGCAAGCGAGCAAAAGGTTTCAGTAAGCTAAACAACTCATCGTTTTGCAAATAGAGTTGTTTAGGATCTAAAACAGGCCGTGCTGAATCATGCTTTAGAAAGTTATAGCGTTGCTGTGTATCTTGCCAAAACCCTCTGATATTGTTTTCTAGATCGCCATGGATACCCAGCCAAACAGGACCTTTACTCAAAGGTAAGTAATCAAAGACAGTAGCACTGCCCTCAAAAAAGAGAGGCAAGTAAGATTCGATACCGGCACTTGGGATACCTAAGCCGATATCCTTATAAATACTGCAGCGTGTTGGATCGCCATCAAAGACTTCACGCCAGCGGCCACGAAATGCTGTTCTTGAGTCTTCATCCATCGGAAATTCATGACCAGGCAATAGTCGTACTTCTTGGACAGGGAATAAACTCCTCTGAGTATCAGGATCAAAGGATCTGATCTGATCAATCTCATCACCAAATAAGTCGATACGGTAGGGAAGAGCAGATCCCATTGGGAATAAATCAATCAAACCGCCGCGAAGACTGTATTCGCCAGGACGAACGACAGCACTGACCGGATCATAGCCAGCTTGCTGCAATTGAAGTCGTAAAGCTTTCTCATCCAGCTTGTCACCTTTTTTAAAGAAAAAGGTATGAGCGGCTAAAAAGCTAGGTGGTCCTAGTTTCTGAATGGCCGTAGTCACTGGCATTAAAACAATATCGCAGGCACCAATTAAGAGTTCATGCAAAGTCGCTAGACGCTCAGAGACCAAATCTTGGTGAGGAGAGAAAGCGTCATAGGGGAGGATTTCCCAATCGGGAAGTAAGCGCACGGTTAAGTTTGGTGCAAATATCGGAATCTCTTCTTGAAGGCGCGCCGCATCTAAAGCATTGGCACAAAGCACGATCATCACAGAGAAAGAAGATCGATGCGCCATGGCTTGCTGGGCAAGCACAGCGGCATCAGAAGAGCCAATTAGCTTTGAAACGGTTAAGCGCTGCCCACCCCGGGGTCCCGGGAGGGGGGGTGACCATGTCACCTGACTCATAGTGGCCTCTAAATCAGCCGATAACTTCTGCATAAGCGAAGCATTATAGAATTGAGGCATGAATCCTGCTCAAATACCTTCAGATAAGACAATCGCTTTACATGTGCTCATACCTTGTGCGGGCACAGGTAGTCGCATGGGGCAGCCAACTCAGCAAGTCTCAAAGCAATTCCAACTCCTAGCAGGCAAGCCCATGGTGATGCACTCTGTGCAAACATTCCTGGATATGCCAGAAATAAGAAGTCTTTGGGTTGGGGTGTCACCAGATCTTAATAATGCAAAAGAATTCGTTTCATCGAATGACCCACGTCTTAAGATCAGCCCCACTGGCGGTGACAGTCGTCATGAGACTGTTCTTCAAACTTTGAAGGCCATGTCAGAATCAGGTATATCTGGTGATGATTGGGTCTTGGTGCATGATGCTGCTAGACCTGGTTTAACGATTGAAGCAGTTAGACGATTAGTTGAAGGGGTGACTGAGCAGGGATTTGTATCGGGTGGCATCTTAGCCATGCCCATGGCTGATACTTTGAAGCTAATTTCTCAATCCAACCCTCAATGTATTGGCAAAACATTACCACGTGATGGCCTATGGTTAGCTCAAACTCCACAAATGTTCCGTCTTCAGGCTCTCAGTGAAGCTTTGCAAGAAGCTCTAAACACCAAAACTGAAGTAACTGATGAAGCCAGTGCGATGGAGCGAGCAGGTTGTGAGCCATTATTAGTTCCCGGTGAATGGCGCAATTTAAAAGTGACATATCCACAAGATTGGTCTTTAATGAATGATCTACTTAGTTTGAAAAATACTTTGAAAAAAACATCATGAGCGTTTCTTCATTCCCATACCGTATTGGCCAAGGCTACGATCTTCATGCCTTAGTTCTTGATCGTGACTTAATCTTGGGTGGCGTAAAAGTTCCTCATACGCATGGTCTATTAGGCCACTCCGATGCAGATGCTTTATTGCATGCCATCACAGATGCTTTATTAGGGGCAGCTGCTTTAGGTGATATTGGTCGTCATTTTCCAGATACAGATGCCAAGTACAAAGGTGCTGATAGCCGCGTATTACTAAAAGCAACCGCATCACTCATTCAGGCTGCCGGTTATCAAGTAGGTAATGTTGATGCGACGATTATTTGTCAGGCCCCGAAAATGGCTCCTCATATCCCAGCGATGGTGATGAACATTGCAAAAGACCTAGGCGTTGATCCTAATCAAGTGAACGTCAAAGCCAAAACCAATGAAGGTTTAGGTTATTTAGGGCGCGGTGAGGCGATTGCAGTCCAAGCGATGGCGATGCTCTACAAGATCTAAATTCTTTTTCTGAGATAAGCGATCAAATAAAAAAGCGCTCTAATTCAGAGCGCTTTTCAATGACTAACTAAGTTAAATAAATCAGCAGTAATTAAACAGCCAACAGTTCAACTTCAAATAGAAGTGTGGCATTCGGTGGAATCACGCCACCAGCACCAGATGCGCCATAGCCTAATTCTGAAGGGATCACCAAGCGGCGTGTGCCACCAATTTTCATACCCTGAACGCCTTCGTCCCAACCACGAATAACCATGCCGCCACCCAAAGGAAACTCAAATGGATCATTGCGATCTTTGCTAGAGTCAAACTTTTGACCCTGTTGTTCGTTCTCATAGAGCCAGCCTGTGTAGTGCACTGAAACGTAATTGCCTTTTTTGGCTTCTTCGCCAGAACCAATCACTGTATCTTCGTATTGCAAACCTGATGGAGTCGTAATCATTTGTTTCCTTTATTTTTTAAGACTATCTCTAATTTCTCTGAGCAACTGAATATCCTCTGGAGTTGGTGGAACTTCAGTAGCTGCTTCAGCTTCATCCTGAAGTTTAATGCGATTAATGATTTTGACCATTTGAAAAATAATGAAGGCCAAAATAACAAAGTTCAAAGTGATCGTTAAAAAGTTGCCATAAGCAAATAATGGAACACCAGCCTTTTTAAGAGCATCGATGGTGTGGGGAACATTGTCAGGAGCCGTGCCAAGGACAATAAACAAGTTAGAAAAGTCTAATTTGCCACCAATTAACCAAGCAACAAAGGGCATAAATACGTCGCCTACAACCGAATCTACGATTTTGCCAAAAGCCCCACCAATGATGACACCGACGGCTAGGTCAATCACATTGCCACGAACGGCGAATGCGCGGAATTCTTGGATCATTTTCATGGGGTAACCTTTGAGCTCAAATATGGGAAAAACGATATTTTGACATCATAAAGCCCCGTAGATGAGTAGCTCTTGGGTTAATTGGCTTTAGTGAACATGATATTCATGACATTCTCATGAAGGCCCAACGGTTCTAAGTCATTGATTTATCGGGAATAGGGCAAACGGTCATGCCTATAATTGCCTGCTCTCATGTAGAATAGTGAACTTTTGTGAAGTACTACTCAAGGTGGCAGGCCAAAATTTGGTTTTGCCCCTATTTTAATTAGCTTAAACGGGATACCAGCATGTCTGTAACGATTGAAAACCTCGGCAATTTAGACCGCAAAATTACTATCAGCTTCTCAAAAGCTGATACGGCACAAGCTCGCACTGCGCGCTTACAAAAATTATCTAAGACAGTCAAAATGCCTGGCTTCCGTCCGGGCAAAGTGCCTATGAAAATGGTTGAAGCACAGTACGGTATGCAAGTTGATTTTGAAGCTCAATTTGATCATGCAACGAATCTCTTTTACGACATCGTTAAAAAACAAGAAATAAAGATTGCTGGTCAACCTAGTCTTGAGCCAAAGAGCGACATGACTGCTGATCCGGTTCTTTACGACGCAAAATTTGAAGTTTTTCCAGAAGTAAAAATGGGCGACTTAACAAAAGCAGAAATTACTCGTTATTCAACAGAAGTGAATGAAACTGAAATTGATAAAACATTAGACGTGCTTCGTAAGCAACGTGTGCATTTCCATGCCCGTGGCGAGGAGGGTGAACACGGCAATGGTGGTGCTAATACAGCAGCTCAAACGGATGACCAGGTCACAGTGGACTTCGTAGGTAAGATCGACGGCGTTGAATTCTCTGGCGGTAAAGCAGAGAACTTCACTTTTGTATTGGGCGAAGGTCGTATGTTGCCTGAGTTTGAAACAGCCTCATTAGGCCTCAAAGTTGGCGAGTCTAAAGTATTCCCATTAGCTTTCCCGGCGGATTACCACGGTAAAGAAGTTGCTGGTAAGACTGCAGATTTCACAGTAACAGTAAAAAAAGTGGAATGGCCACATTTGCCAGAAATTAATGATGAGTTCGCTAAATCATTAGGCGTTGCTGATGGCGTTGCCAAAATGCGTGAAGAAGTTCGTACGAACTTAACGCGTGAAGTGAAGCGTCGTACCCAAACTCTTTTAAAGAGCCAAGTGATGGAGTCTTTAACCAAGATTTGCGAATTAGATGTGCCAAAAGGTTTAGCAGCACAAGAACAAGAGCGTTTGATTGCTAATGCCCGTCAAGATTTGGCTGCTCGTGGTATTCCTAATGCTAAAGATGCACCGATTCCTGCGGAATTGTTTACAGCGCAAGCTGAACAACGTGTGAAATTAGGCTTGATCTTGAATGATTTGGTGAAGAAAGAGAAATTAGAGGCTAAACCTGATCAGATCAAGGCTGAGATTGAGGAACAATCTTCTAGTTATGAAGATCCAAAAGAAGTGATGCACTGGTATTACAGTGATCCTAAGCGTTTGGCTGATGTCGAGGCGCTTGTTCTTGAGAACAACGTTGTAGCTTATGTGAGCGGTTTAGCCAAAGTGACTGAAAAAGCAGTAAGCTTTGAGGAATTGAGTCAGATTAAATAAGTACTGAATCAAACAAAAAATCACCGGAGATGACAAAGATATGAACAACACTAATAACAACGCGCTAGATACTCAAGCATTGGGCATGGTTCCAATGGTTGTAGAAACATCTGGTCGTGGTGAGCGTGCTTATGATATTTATTCACGCTTATTAAAGGAACGTGTTGTTTTCTTAGTAGGTGAAGTCAATGATCAAACCGCCAACGTGGTGATTGCTCAGTTACTTTTCTTAGAAAGTGAAAATCCAGAGAAAGACATTTCTTTGTACATTAATTCTCCTGGTGGTTCTGTTTCCGCTGGTTTAGCAATTTATGACACCATGCAATTCATCAAGCCTGATGTGAGCACTTTGTGTATGGGTATGGCTGCCAGCATGGGCGCATTTTTATTAGCAGCAGGAGCAAAAGGTAAGCGTTTCTCATTACCTAATTCACGTGTGATGATTCACCAGCCTTTAGGTGGCGCACGTGGTCAAGCTTCTGATATCGAAATTCAAGCACGTGAGATTCTTTACTTGCGTGAGCGCTTGAATAAGATTTTGTCAGAGCGCACTGGTCAAACTATTGAAACGATTGCTAAAGATACTGATCGTGATAACTTCATGTCAGCTGAGATGGCCAAAGAATATGGTTTGATTGATCTGGTCATTGAAAAGCGTTAATCAGAAGTAATCAAAAAAATATCAACAATAAAAATAAACAGACATGAGCGAAATAACTACTGCAACCGACAAGCCACTTTTTTGCTCTTTCTGTGGCAAAAATCAGCACGAAGTTAAAAAGCTCATTGCTGGACCTAATGTTTTTATTTGTGACGAATGTATTGATCTATGTACAGACATCATTACTGAAGAAGCTGGTAAGGCAGTCAAAGAGGGTGTGCGTGAAGGCTTGCCAACACCTCATGAGATTCGTGCCAGCTTAGATCAGTATGTGATTGGTCAAGATCATGCCAAGAAACAACTTGCTGTGGCCGTTTACAACCACTACAAGCGCCTCAAGCATATTGAAACTACCGGCGCTGGTAAGAACAAGAAAACTGTTCACAACGGTATCGAATTAGCTAAAAGTAATATTCTTTTAATCGGTCCAACGGGATCCGGTAAAACTTTATTAGCGCAAACATTGTCAAGATTATTAGATGTGCCATTTGTGATTGCAGATGCCACCACTTTGACTGAGGCTGGTTATGTGGGCGAAGATGTTGAAGCAATCATTCAGAAGTTGTTGCAAGCTTGTGACTACGATAAAGAAAAGGCGCAACGCGGTATTGTTTATATCGATGAGATCGACAAGATCTCTCGTAAGTCGGATAACCCATCAATCACGCGTGACGTATCAGGTGAGGGTGTTCAGCAAGCGCTACTAAAGCTAGTTGAAGGCACGATGGCTTCTGTACCTCCACAAGGTGGTCGTAAACATCCTAATCAAGACTTCTTGCAAGTTGATACGACCAACATTCTATTTATTTGCGGTGGCGCGTTTGATGGTTTAGAAAAAGTCATTCAGCAGCGTACGGTTACTGCCGGTATCGGTTTTGGTGCTCAGGTGCGTGGTAAAGATGACCGTTCTATCTCAGAGTTATTAAAAGAAGTTCAAACAGAAGACTTGATCAAGTTTGGTTTGATTCCAGAATTGATTGGGCGCTTGCCAGTGATTGCTACATTGACTCAATTGGATGAAGCAGCTTTGATCCAAATCTTGACTGAACCCAACAATGCTCTTGTGAAGCAATACCAAGCTTTACTGGATATGGAAGGTGTTGAGCTTGAGATTCGTGAAAATGCGCTTGGTGCTATCGCCAAAAAAGCGATTGCTCGTAAAACGGGTGCCCGTGGTCTACGTTCTATCATTGAACATGCTTTGATGGATGTGATGTATGACCTACCAAGTCTTGAGAATGTGAAGCGCGTTGTCATTGATGAGAACACCATCAACGGTGACGGTAAACCTTTGATGCTTTATCAAGAAGCGTCAGAGAAGCTAGCGTCTTAACTCCTTAGCTTAAATAAATCTTCAACTGGTTGACTTGAGTTATGTACCCACATACAAATTATGTTTTTTATAAATAGTTTGCTTTTACTTTAGAGTTCTCATAAACTCAAATCAAAGCTGCCGTATCTCTCTGAGAAATTGGCAGTTTTTTATTTTTCTCATTTTTATTAAGTTATACTTTTGTATAACTTATGGAGATGAACATGTATAAAACAACTATTCGGAAAGTGGGTGGATCTATGATGCTAGCAATACCTCCAGCAATAATGAACTTATTAGGATTAACAGCTGGATCGGGAGTTGATTTAACTGTTGATAAAGGTCGTTTATTTATACAACCAACTTCTAAGCCTCAGTATCAATTAGATGATCTTTTAAGTCAGTGCAATCCAGATGCGCCAATTTCAGAAGAAGATGAGCAATGGTTAAATAGTCCTAAAGTTGGAAGAGAGCTAATTTAATGAAGCGAGGGGATATCTATATGGTTTCATTAGATCCTACGGCCGGTCACGAGCAAAATGGTTTTAGACCGGTCCTCATAATTTCACCACACGGATTTAATAAGTTAACAAAAACACCAATTATTTTGCCAATAACAAGAGGTGGAGCTTTTGCAAGAACCGCTGGATTTACAGTTGAGCTTAACAACAGTAAAACTATTGGTTATGTTCGCTGCGATCAGCCAAGAGCGTTAGATTTGCAATCCAGAAAAGCAAAAAAGGTTGAAACTATTTCAGAAGATGTTTTAGATCATGTCTTAGCTAAGCTTGGAACCATCATGAGTTAAAAGATTGGAAGCAAGGCGGTGTCTTGCTTCTAATATTCTTTTGTTTGCAAGTGTTAAAAGATCGTTATCTCCTTCTTCCAGACATGCTTCCCAATAATTTTTGATGTCTTCTTCTGTTTTTAAGAAATTAGAACTTTTCCAAACGTTTAACTCGCCACAGAGTTTATTTTTCATATCTTCAAACGCCTTGTATTTTATTTATGTTAATTATAAGTACTTGGGGGTGTAATCTAAAGTAATGGTCATAAAAACGATATTTCTTATTTATCAAGAATAAAAATTCACTAAAAATGGCATTTTTTAGTAAATTTCTTCACTTTTCCCCTTGTTTTTGGTCAAAACAGACCCAAATTAGATGTATTCTTACCTTGTAGGAAATTACAAACACAATTTGGAGATCAACCATGCCTGGTGACTTGTTACTTCCTTCTGAACCCATCCAACTGCCATTGTTGCCGTTGAGAGATGTGGTGGTATTCCCACACATGGTCATTCCATTGTTTGTGGGTAGACCAAAATCTATCAAAGCTCTTGAAGCTGCCATGGAAAGTGGCAAAAGTGTTCTATTGGTCGCTCAAAAAACGGCTGCTAAGGATGAGCCTGAAGTAGAAGATTTGTATACGGTTGGTTGTATTGCAAAGATTCTGCAAATGCTCAAACTACCAGACGGTACTGTGAAGGTCCTTGTTGAAGGAACCCAGCGTGCTGATGTGAGCCATGTTGAAGACGGCTTAGAGTATTTCATGTGCGAAGCTATGCCACATGAATCAGTTTCAACAGATGTTCCTGAGATTGAGGCCTTGCGTCGCGCAGTGGTTTCTCAATTTGACCAATACGTCAAACTCAATAAAAAAATCCCTCAAGAAGTCTTAGCGACTTTGCAAGGCATTGATGATGCTGCTCGTTTAGCGGACACCATCTGTTCACACTTACCCATCAAGCTTGATCAAAAGCAACGCTTATTGGAGTTAGCAACTGTCGTTGAACGCTTAGAAGCGATCTTGGCTCATCTTGAGAGCGAAATTGACATTCTGCAAGTTGAAAAACGCATTCGTGGTCGCGTGAAGCGCCAAATGGAAAAGAGTCAGCGTGAGTACTATTTGAATGAGCAAGTTAAAGCCATTCAAAAAGAACTAGGTGAAGGTGAAGATGGTGCGGATATCGAAGAACTCGAGAAACGTATCAAAGCTGCCAAGATGCCTAAAGAAGCGCAAAAGAAAGTTGATGGCGAAATGAAGAAGTTGAAGTTGATGTCACCGATGTCAGCAGAAGCTTCTGTGGTTCGCAATTACGTTGAAACATTAACTAACTTGCCTTGGAGAAAAAAGAGCAAAGTAAATAATGATTTGACTCATGCTGAAAAAGTTCTTAATGAAGATCACTATGGTCTTGATAAAGTTAAAGAGCGTATCTTGGAATATCTCGCGGTTCAACAACGCGTTGATAAAGTCAAAGCTCCTATCCTTTGCTTAGTCGGTCCTCCAGGTGTTGGTAAGACATCATTGGGCCAATCTATAGCGCGTGCCACCAACCGTAAGTTTGTGCGTATGGCTTTGGGTGGTGTGCGTGATGAATCTGAGATTCGTGGTCACCGCCGTACTTACATCGGTTCGATGCCTGGCAAGATCTTGACCAGCTTGACCAAGGTCGGTGTTCGCAATCCATTGTTCTTATTGGATGAGATCGATAAGATGGGTACAGACTTCCGTGGCGATCCAGCAAGTGCGATGCTTGAAGTATTAGATCCAGAACAAAACCATACTTTCCAAGATCACTATGTCGAGGTGGATTACGATCTATCAGATGTGATGTTTGTAGCAACTTCTAATTCATTAAATATTCCAGGTCCCTTATTGGATCGTATGGAAGTGATTCGTTTGGCGGGTTATACCGAAGACGAAAAAACACATATTGCGATGAGTTACTTGATGCCTAAACAGATCAAAGGTAATGGTTTGAAAGCTGGCGAAATCGTCATCGAAGAATCCGCTATTCGCGACATCATTCGTTATTACACCCGCGAGGCGGGTGTGCGTTCTTTAGAGAGAGAAATCAGCAAGATCTGCCGCAAGGTCGTCAAGCTATTGCTCTTGAAAAAAGAAGCGGCACCGATCAAAGTCGATGGCTCAAATCTTGATAAGTTCTTATCTGTGCGCCGCTACGACTTCGGTTTGGCAGCTAAAGAAAATCAAGTAGGGCAGGTCACTGGTTTAGCTTGGACTGAAGTCGGTGGAGATCTATTAACGATTGAAGCTGCTGTGATGCCTGGTAAAGGCAACACCATCCGTACTGGTTCTTTAGGCGATGTGATGAAAGAATCTGTGGAAGCTGCTCGCTCGGTAGTTCGTGCACGTGGCCGAAAACTAGGTATTTCTGAAGAAGCGTTTGAGAAAAAAGATCTTCATATCCACTTCCCAGAGGGTGCAACTCCTAAAGACGGTCCATCGGCGGGTATTGCGATCACAACCGCTTTGGTTTCTGTGATTACGGGTATTCCAGTTCGTGCTGATGTAGCCATGACTGGTGAAATTACACTGCGCGGTGAAGTTCTTCCCATCGGCGGATTAAAAGAAAAACTTCTTGCAGCCCATCGCGGTGGCATCAAGTTGGTTTTAATTCCTGAAGAGAACGTCAAAGATCTGACTGATATTCCAGATAATGTTAAAAACGGAATTGAAATCAGACCCGTGCGCTGGATTGATCAAGTATTGGAATTGGCATTAGAAAAAATGCCGTTGCCATTACCTGAATTGACAGCTGAAGATATTGCTAAAGCTGCTGAAGCTAGTAAAGCTGCTGCAATATCTAGCGGTGAGATTCTGAAGCATTAAAGTAGTAAAGAAGTATCAAGACCTCATGGTTATGAACCCCGTAACCATGAGGAATATTAATCATCAAAAGTAGGAAAAAATTTGCAGCTAGGGTGAAGGTACTGTATACTTTTGTCTTCTCTGTGGGTGCTTAGCTCAGTTGGTAGAGCGTCGCCCTTACAAGGCGAATGTCGGCGGTTCGACCCCGTCAGCACCCACCACAGATTTCTTCTGACCTTTCTTCGTCAAATCCATAAAAACTCATGCTTGAATCAATTCGTAAGTACCAAAAAATACTGATGGGCATTTTGTTGCTCCTCATCCTTCCATCTTTTGTATTTTTGGGAGTTGAGAGTTACATGGGTGATATCGGTAAAGACACGACGTTATTCAAACTTGACGGCGCTAATATTACACGTCAAGAGCTAGACAATGCCGTGAAACTTAAGGCTGACAGACTTCAGCAACAAGGTAGAAAGTTAGATTCTGCGATGTTGAACAGTGTGCCATTTAAGCAAACTGTTTTAAGTGAAATCGTTCAGCAACGCTTACTAGCCTATGAGATCAAATCACTCAAGTTAATAGTCACTCCAGAGGCACTTGCTAATGATTTGACACAAATTCCGGAAATACGTACCTTATACAAAGATGGCCAATTTGATTCAACCCGTTACAAACAAATATTAGCTAGCAATCAGATGACAGTTGATCAATTTGAAAATGGTCGTCGTTACGAACTTTTAAGTCGCCAAGTTATAACCTCAGTTCTGGCTACCAGCATTTCTTCTAGAAAAGTAGCTGAAAAGATTTCTCAAGCATTTGAAGTGGAGCGTGAAGTACAGGTATTGCGCTTCTCACCATCTGACTTCATCTCCAAGGTCAAACCTACACCAGAAGAATTAGATGCTTTTTATCAAGCGAACATTTCTGCATTCCAATCACCAGAAATGATTGATGTTGAATTTGTTCTTTTAGTTGCTAATGCTAAAGATGATCCAAAAGACTTTGCTGAAAAAGCAGACTTATTTGCCAACTTGGCTTATGAGCAGCCAGACAGTTTAAAACCTGTTGCAGAGCGCTTGAAGTTAAACATTCAAAGCGTGAAGGGCATTACTCGTGCCGGAACTAAAGGCTTGCCAGCAGATCACCCTTTGAATAACCCTAAGTTGCTCGCTGGTGTTTTTAATAGCGAGGCCATTAAGGGTCGACGCAATATTGAAGCTCAAGAAATTTCACCTGGCAAGATCGTTGTAGCACGTGTTGCCAATCATCAAGCTCAGGCAGCAATTCCTTTGAATGCTGTTCAAGCAGAAGTTAATAAGCAAGTCAGTATTCGTTTGGCTGGTGAGTTAGCTAATAAATCAGCTCAAGAAAAATTAGAATCCGCAAAAAAATCTCCTCAAGATGCTTCTGGATTTGCAGCGGCCAAATGGATTTCTCGTAACAAGCCGACTGATTTAAATGCTCCAGCAGTCGATGCCATCATGGCAGTTGATATTGCTCAGTTACCGGCAGTAGTAAGTGCGCCAATTAATGGTGGCGGTATGGCGATCTATCGAGTCACTAAAATTCAACAGCCTCTTAAAGCTGAACCTAAGGTGCGCGCTGAGCAAGCTCAACAAATTGCCCAGCTATCAGCCCAAGCTGAAGGTGCAGTTTATTTTGATGCCGTTAGAGTTAACTCTGGTTTGAAGCAAGTTAATCAAGTTAAATAAAACTACCTCAATCTTGAACCCTTCAAAGACTAAGGTCTGAGTAGAGGTAACAGCTTTGGTAAAACATTGCCCAGCAAAACAGGCTGGGCTTTTTCATTGGGGTGGATACGATCTGCTTGGAACAAATCCATTTTTGTAGCAACCCCATCTAAGAAAAATGGTACATGTGCCACATTTTCAGATAGAGCCAATTTACCAAATAAATTAAAAAATTCCGTGGTGTATTCCTGTCCGTAATTAGGTGGAATGCGCATGCCTAATACCAATACCTTTGCACCAATATTCTTTGATGCTTGGATCATTGCTTGGAGATTCTTTTCCGTTGCTTTTAACTGTAGACCTCGCAATGCGTCATTAGCACCCAATTCAATCACCACGACTTTAGGTTGATGGATTTTTAATAATTGAGCCAAACGAGTTTGACCGCCTGCGGTTGTTTCACCGCTGATGCTGGCATTCACAACTTTCCATGAGGATTGATCACTTTGAAGTCTCTTCTCTAATAGAGCCACCCATCCTGTGCCTCTGGCCAGTCCATACTCAGCAGATAAGCTATCACCCAAGATGAGTATGTTGGAGGCAGAGGGAGCAACTGTCTTCTGTGCGAAGACTGACGCAAACATCAAAGCACTGGCGATAACAGTTAAGCAAGTAAGGCTAAAGACCATTACTATGTATGATGTTATTGAATTTCTTGAAGCCAACTGATTCAAAATATACTCACCATTCTATTTAAACGACTTTTTAAACTATATATCTAATGCCCACTGATTCAACACGGTCTGTTCTGACTGTTTCTCATTTAGCTAAATCGGTTCAGACAGTGGATGGACCTTTGACTATTTTGCACGATATCAGCTTCTCTGTTGCGGAAGGCGAGAGTTTGGCTATTGTTGGTGCGAGTGGTTCAGGTAAAAGTACGCTGTTAGGATTATTAGCAGGCCTTGACACACCGACTTCGGGTCAAGTGTATTTAATGGATAAGGATATTTCAGCAGCTAGTGAAGATCAGCGTGCCCAAATCCGATCTCAACATGTGGGATTTGTATTTCAGTCATTTCAGCTGATTGACCACTTAAGCGCACTAGAAAATGTTCAATTACCTCTAGAGCTCAAAGGCATGCCTAGGCATGAGGCCTCGGCAAAAGCACAAGTTTGGTTAGAAAAAGTAGGGTTGGGTGAACGTTTGAACCATCGACCTAAAACTTTGTCTGGTGGAGAGCAGCAACGCGTTGCCTTAGCTAGAGCCTTTGTTACCCAACCTGATGTCTTATTTGCAGATGAACCAACCGGGAGCTTAGATGAAGTGACTGGTCAGACGATTATTGATCTGCTTTTCAGTCTTAATCAAGACTCCGGTTCTACCTTGATATTGGTAACCCATGATTTAGCCCTAGCCCAGCGCTGTCAAAGGCAAATGGTCATTAATGCTGGGAATATTGTCACCAGTTAAGCCAGACTAGATTAGCTTTTACTCCTTTTTTGCTAAAAATACGCTCAAAAATAAGAGCTTAAATCCCATTCGTTTTATAATCATGGGATGCCTGTTAACCACTGTTTTTTAAGCCTTCCTGGGTCTAAATCCCTTTCCCAATTCCGCCAACAGCGCCTATTAAGCTCTTTAGCTGAGCAAGGTCTCGAGTTGACTCAGATACAGGCCCAATATGTGCACTTTATCTGGTCCAAAGCCCCAATTGCTGACGAATCATTAAAAGTTCTTAAAGGCTTACTCAGCTATGGCGAGCCTTTTGTTCTTGAGGAAGCCAAAGGTCTTTTTTCAGGCAAACAAGACCAAGCGATTGTAGCGCCTCGATTAGGCACGATTTCTCCATGGGCGAGCAAGGCTACGGATATTGCTCATCACTGTGGTTTAGATGTTTTAAGAATTGAGCGCGGTCTTCAGGTTTATTGGACCAGCAAAAAAACTTTAACCGACGCTCAAAAGCAAATCGTCTTAGCTGCCATTCATGACCGGATGACAGAAATTACTCTCCCGAATGTTGAGGCAGCAGGTGAGCTTTATCAAATATTGAGTGATAAACACTTTTCTCGTATTGATATCCTAGAGGGTGGCAAAGCCGCCTTGGAATTAGCTAACACTACGATGGGTTTAGCTTTATCGGAAGATGAAGTGGAATACTTGGTAGATAACTTTAAAAAGCTCAAGCGTAATCCCAGTGATGTTGAACTCATGATGTTCGCGCAAGCCAACAGTGAGCATTGCCGTCACAAGATTTTTAATGCGACTTGGACGATTGATGGTCTAGAGCAAGACAAATCATTATTTGCGATGATTCGTAATACGCATCAATTGCAACCGAACGGCACTATCGTTGCTTACTCTGATAATTCGGCCATCATGGCTGGTTGTGTCGCAGAGGTGTGGGCCCCGAATGAACAGCAAGAGTATGTGAAGAGCACTCGATTGACTCACACGCTTATGAAAGTAGAAACGCACAATCATCCAACAGCGATTGCCCCATACCCAGGCGCATCGACTGGCTCCGGTGGAGAGATCCGTGATGAAGGCGCTACGGGTATTGGTGGCAAACCTAAAGCAGGCTTAAGTGGTTTCTCAGTATCTAACTTGAACTTACCGGGTAGTCAATTGCCTTGGGAGCAAAAGCTCTATGGCAAACCAGAGCGCATTGCTTCTGCTTTGCAAATCATGATTGAAGGTCCTTTAGGTGGCGCTGCATTCAATAACGAATTCGGTCGACCTAATTTAGGTGGCTACTTCCGAGTGTTTGAACAAACCATTGACGGTGAGCGTCGTGGCTATCACAAGCCCATCATGATTGCCGGTGGTATTGGTGCGATTGATGATGGCCATACTCATAAAAAAGAAATCAAAGCGGGTAACCTATTGGTGCAATTGGGTGGTCCAGGTATGCGCATTGGTATGGGCGGTGGTGCTGCTAGTTCCATGGCTACAGGAGCCAACACAGCCGATCTAGATTTTGATTCTGTTCAGCGAGGCAATCCTGAGATTGAGCGCCGTGCCCAAGAAGTGATCAATGCTTGTCGCGCCATGGGCGATAAAAATCCGATTGTCTCAATCCATGATGTCGGTGCTGGTGGTCTATCGAATGCTTTCCCAGAATTAGCTGATGGCGCTGGTTTAGGTGCGATCTTTGATATGCGAAAAGTGCCATTAGAAGAGAGTGGTATGAGCCCCGCAGAGATTTGGTGTAACGAATCTCAAGAGCGTTATGTATTAGCGATTGCCAAAGAAAGTTTACCGATCATTGAAGCCATGTGTGCGCGTGAGCGTTGCCCGATTTCTGTTGTTGGTGAAACAACCCAAGAGCGTCAGTTACTTTTGGTGGATACCAAAGAAGCTGAGGGTAAAAATGAACGTTTGCCGATTGATATGCCGATGGAAGTCTTGTTGGGTAAACCACCGCGCATGCATCGTGATGTCAAGCGGATTGACAAGCAACTACCTGAAGTTGATCTGACCGATGTTCAATTAGATATCGCAGCCAGCTTGGTGTTACAACATCCAACGGTCGCTAGTAAATCATTCTTAATCACCATTGGTGATAGAACTGTTGGTGGCCTCAACGCTCGTGATCAGTTTGTTGGTCCTTGGCAATTGCCAGTAGCAGATGCTGCTGTCACTCTAATGGACTACAAAGGTTATCGTGGTGAAGCCATGTCAATGGGCGAGCGCACACCATTGGCTGTGATGAACGCACCTGCTGCTGCACGTATGGCTGTTGCCGAATCGATCACTAATATTCTTTCTGCTGATATCGACAAAATTGAAGATATCAAGTTATCTGCTAACTGGATGGCTGCTTGTGGCAATCCTGGTGAAGATGCCAAATTATTTGATTCAGTTAAAGCCATAGGTATGGAGTTATGCCCAGCATTGGGTATCTCGATTCCGGTTGGTAAAGACTCTTTATCGATGAGGACGCAGTGGTCTGATGAAACCACATCAGAAAAGAAAGCTGTGACATCACCGGTTTCATTGATTATTTCTGCTTTTGCACCAGTGGTCGATACACGTCAAACCACCACGCCCTTGCTTCAAACCAAAGATGAACAAGGTCAGGTACTTGATACAGAAATCATTTTGATTGATTTGGGTCGATCTAAGAGCCGTATGGCCGGCAGTATCTTGGCTCAAGTGATTGACCAAGCGGGTCAAACAACCCCAGACCTCGATGATCCACAAGATCTGAAGAACTTGGCTGCAGCAATTATTAAGACGCGTCGCCAAGGTTTGTTGCTTGCTTATCACGACCGCTCCGATGGTGGTTTATTTGCAGCAGCCACAGAGATGGCTTTCACATCTCATGTGGGCGTATCACTCAATGTTGATATGTTGGTCTTAGATAAAGATCATGAGTCAGACTATGGGGATGCTAAGAACTGGGCACAACAAGTATCTGGCAGACGTAATGACATGACTATCAGAGCACTCTTTAATGAAGAGCTCGGCGCATTGATACAAGTAAAACGTGAGGATCGCGACGCTGTCTTTGACATCCTCAAGCAACACAATCTTTATGCTTGCAGCCACGTCATAGCTAAGCCTAATACCAATGGCCACATTGAAGTTTGGCGCGATGCCAAGAAAATATTTGGTGTGCCTCGCAACGTATTACACAAGTTATGGCAAAGCACGAGCTGGCAGATTGCACGTTTGCGTGACAATCCGGATTGTGCGGATAGCGAAAACAACCTTGTCGATAACTTATCTGATCTAGGTATGCAGCCCAAACTCACATTTGATCCTAGTGAGAACGTGGCAGCTCCATTTATTGCTAAAGGTATCAAACCTAAAGTAGCGATCCTCAGAGAGCAGGGCGTTAATTCTCATCTAGAGATGGCTTATGCCATGGACTGGGCTGGATTCTCAAGCTATGACGTTCACATGAGCGACCTGATTGCCGGTAGAGTCAATCTCAAAGACTTCCAAGGTCTTGTTGCCTGTGGTGGTTTTAGTTATGGTGACGTTTTAGGTGCTGGAGAAGGTTGGGCGAAGTCCATCCTATTCAATGCTGCCATCAAAGATCAGTTCCAAACTTACTTCAATCGCCAAGACACCTTTGGTTTAGGTATCTGTAACGGTTGCCAAATGATGTCTAACTTGGCCAGCATCATTCCGGGTGCTGATACTTGGTCCAAGTTCACACGCAATCAATCGGAACAATATGAAGCCCGCTTGGTCATGGTTGAAGTAACAAAATCACCATCTATCTTCTTACAAGGCATGGCTGGTAGCCAATTGCCGATTGCCGTAGCTCACGGTGAAGGTTTTGCTAACTTTACTCAGCAGGGTCATCAAGCAGAAACTCAAGCCAAGGGCTTAGTGGCTTTACGATTTGTGGACAACCAAGGTCAACCAACTCAAACTTATCCTTTGAATCCCAACGGTTCACCGGATGGCATCACTGGCCTAACAACACCTGATGGTCGTTTCACAGTTCTGATGCCTCATCCAGAGCGAGTCTTCAGAACTGCGCAAATGAGTTGGGCTCCTAAGCAATGGAACGATATCCAAGATGGTGCAAGCCCATGGATGCGCATGTTCCGTAACGCTAGAGCTTGGACTAAATAAATCTTTAGCATTTAATTGAAGCAAAAACTATCCTACGAGGCTCAACAAGCGTTGAGCCTTATTCTTTTATCGGAGGCCACCATGGCTAATAAACCATCTATCCCAAAAGCAACAGAAAAAATAAAAGCAAAAAAATCAGTTGATCAAGCTATTAAAAAAGATAGAGCGCCGCATTTTGCTCCGGTGACTTTCTCGGAAGAGCATGGTGTGAGGTTTCTACACTTTGGCACATGGTGGGTGCAGGGCGCTATGCGTATTAGTAAACCTGACTTCATCGAATTGGAATACGCCCAACAAATGATGGCGGGCTTATTATTTTTAGATCCTCATGACAAACGATTGAATCAGTCAAAACTATCTAAGCCATTTCACATGGTTCAACTAGGTTTGGGAACGGGTGCTTTAACCAAGTTTGCTCATAAGCATTTTCCTAAAGCTAAAGTCACGGCAGTTGATTTAAATCCTGCTGTAATTGTGGCTGCTAGAGTCATGTTTAAGCTGCCAGCCCCTAATGAACATCTTCACTTACTAGAAACAGACGCGCTTCAATATGTCACAGCTAAAAAACATCAAGACTCGATTGATCTATTACAAGTTGATTTATATGATGCAACCGCTCGTGGACCAGCATTGAGTTCAAAAGAGTTTTATCAGGGATGTTATGACAGTCTTAAATCACCGGGGGTGATGACTGTTAATCTATTTGGTAATCATAAAAGCTTTAAAACTAATATTAATAATATATGTAATGCCTTTGATAATCGTGTGATGGTCTTTCAACAGGTCCATGATTACAATGTGGTGGTTATTGCATTTAAAGGACCATCCTTAGATGTCGACTGGAAAGATGTGAAGGGTAGAGCAGAGTTCCTTGAGAGGAAATATGGTTTACCAACCAAATCGTGGGTACCGGGACTAAGATCAGAGAACGCCAGACAAAATAGTTACATGACGATTTAACTTGAGCACTTTGTTGTCTAGAACAATGAACTAATTAATCTACAAAAGATCCATTTCTGTTGTTTGTGACATTATCAGGAAGTAAAAAGTAGTTTTTACTCAACATTACCTACAGGGCTAATTGTTCAAGCCTCTTTAAAGGCATAAATTAGCTTTCTCATGTTGTTGTCCGAAAGGTAACTATTTTGGCATTATTAGGGAAAAGCAAAAAAATGATTCAGGATATTCCTGATGAATCATTTGGAACGCTGATTGGGGCAAGCACCCAGATCTTCGGTCGCCTAGTCGTCAATCATAGCGTCAGAATTGATGGTGAGATTCAGGGATCTATTGAAGCTCAGCCCAATACTGAAGTAACAATCCATATTGCTCATGAGGGTACTCTGACGGGCGATCTGTATGCTCACCGCGTTTTGGTTAGTGGCAGGATTGATGGCAATATCTACGCTAAAGAACGATGTGATCTATTTGAGACCTCCAAAGTAAGGGGAGATATTCACTACGGCGTCATTGGAATTGAGCATGGAGCTGAATTTTACGGTGAAATGTTGAAAAAAACGATCGCAACGACGACTGAGACTGAATTACCAACGGAATTCTCACTGTCATCCAGTGCACTATAAAGAATTATTCACATCATTTAGCTTTTCGGCTAACTGTTACCCTTCGTAAGCATATAATTAATATAAGTATTTTTTCTACTAAAAATAGTAAAATATTGACTATTGTTCTTTTAGGCCACGTGGAACTGTTTTACCGTTTTTATATAAGAAAATTTGCTTTAACCAATAGGAAATCCTTGTGATTTTTGGCCGTAAAAAAAAGACACCCATGTTAATGCCTAGTTTTGAGTCATTTGACTCTATGTTAGGTCCTGGTTCTGAAATTCATGGTCGAGTTGTTGCTAATAAAAGTATTCGTATTGATGGCATCGTTTACGGTAATATTGAAACGCCACCTGGGATTCCTGATATAACTATCGCTTTAGGTGAATCAGCTAAAATTTATGGCGACATTACAGCTCCTAGAATTTTAATTGGTGGTTATGTCGAGGGTAACGTTTACGGTGCTGAACGCGTTGAGCTTCATGCAAAAGCAGTCGTTAATGGTGATGTTAGCTATGCAGAGCTTGGTATTGAACCGGGCGCTGAAATTGTTGGTTTGATGGTGAAAAAGGTTACTAAAAAGACAAATATATAGTCTTTAATATCGAAATTATCTAAATAAACTGGAGTTTTTATGTCTGATCAAAATCAAAATGGTTGTTTAACAATTGGTGAAGGTGTTTCCTTATCAGGTAACTTTATTGTTCCCGATATCGCTTTTATCTCAGGAACGGTTAACGGTGAATTAACTGCAAGAGAGATTTTAATCGGTGCAACTGGTGTGGTTAAAGGCAAGGTTTCTGCTGACATCATCGATGTAAGAGGCGAGATTCATCAAGAAGTTACGTCTAAAAAATCATTATTGATTCGTTCAACCGGTCATGTGAGCGGCAATATCACTTATGTTGAGTTAGAAATTGAAAAGGGTGGCGATATTCAAGGCACCATGGTTAAAACTGATGCGCCATCAGGCAGCAACTACTAATAAGGACTGAGTCATGTTTAGTAGAAAAAGTGATGATGAGTCAAACTTACAGTCCGAAGAAGATATGAATAACGAGATTGTTCAATCTGAAGCTTCCGAATCAATCGATCAAGATGCATCTGAAACTCGTAATTTAAAACCCTCCATGATTAGCGAAGGCTTTGAGTTCAATGGCGACATTAAATCCAATGGTTCATTAACCGTTGATGGCTCAATTACAGGACAGGTCACCGTTGATAACCTTATTGTTGGCGTAACTGGTTCTGTATCAGGCACGATTACGGCAAAATCTATTAACGTCAAAGGCAAGTTAGCTGGTGATGTTAGTTGTTCCGATATTATTGTTGGCGGTAGATCGATTGTGGACGGTAATTTAACTTACTCATCGATCACCATTCAGCGTGGTGGCGTTATTAAAGGTGATTTGAAAAAAGTAAACTAAGTATTACTTTAACCAATTTAGCATTATCAAAGAAGTCGCATTTGTTTAAAAACGATGCGACTTTTTTAATTCATCTAACAAGATCTAAGTTGGTTTGAACTTAGTTTCAAGCTCCTGGCGAATCTTATAGGCGTGAGTGCTGGTATCAACCGCTACATCATCCCAGCAAAGCGACTGGCCTTTTTTGACAGGTCTAATGACTTTGATGTCATGCGCCAAACCCAAAGGGAGGCCGCCCATAGCAACCGATTTGGCCGCAGGAAGTAGTTTTCCCCAAACGGTATAACCACCTTCGCCATCCAGTATTTCACCTGGTTTCAGATCTCTTTTTGCCGTTGCTACTACATCGGCATTCCAGCAATGCGCCACCCCTGTGGCCTCTTTGCGAAGTGCGACACTAGCCACCGACATACCCACTTCAAGGCCAATTAGATGCCAGCGCTTATAAAGCGTGAAATAGCGACCGCTTGGGTCTGTGTGAGCGTTGTATTCTTCAAAACAATTTTTGATGTAATCGGTTTCTGCTTCAACCGTGACCCAAACACCCATCCGGATGTCATAAGGAATCTTACGTCCATTAGCTTCTAAGGAAGAGATCACTTCTACCATACCTTTTTTCTCTAAAACGCCACCCTCAGAGATAGGTCTTGTAACAAAAGGGATGTCCTCAACACTAGCAGGAGGGTAAAGCAGACCATTGCTAGGTACTGATAAACCTGTGGCATTAGCAACCGCCGTACTCTCAATCGAAGGTTTAGAGCCATCTAAAAAGCTATTAAACATTTTAGGATTTAGACCGCCTCTAGTTGCTTGCTCAGGGGTTAGACCATAGTTACCCCATACTGTTTCAGGCGTTGATTCAGAAAAGTGGGGAAGCCACTTATGACCACGACCTGCTGCAACAACCGGAAAACCACAAGTTCTGGCCCAGTCCACTAAATCACAAATAAGAGCTGGTTGATCGCCAAACGCAAGTGAATAAACTACCCCAGCTTCAGATGCTTTTTGAGCAAGCAAAGGTCCACAAAAAGCATCTGCCTCAACTGTGACATTGACGACATGTTTACCATTTTTAAAGGCTAGTAAACAATGATCTACTGCAGCAATAGGGTGACCGGTACATTCCACAATCACATCGATAGCTGGATGGCTCACTAATGCCTGCCAATCTTCAGAGATGAAGGTTTGACCTGTTTTGATGGCATGATCAATTGATTGAGCTTCTGTTTGTTCCGGTTTCCAGCCAACCCGCGCCAAGTTACTCTTCACTTGTTGAGGTGATAAGTCCGCAATACCTACTAGATGAACTCCAGGGGTTGTCGGTATCTGAGACAGATACATCGATCCAAATTTACCCGCACCAATCAAGCCTACTTTAATACTTTTTTGATTGGCAGCTAATTGTTGAAGCTGGCGATGTAAGCTCATAAAAACTCCGTGGTTAACACTGGTTGTTTATAAAAAAGGCCACCCTTGGGTGACCTTTATGATATTACATAGTTCTTATTATTGAACTTTAGCTTTCGCTTTCAGTTTATCAATCATTTCATTGAACTTGGCACGCTGCCAGTTTTGATCTTGATTCATCATCTCAATTAGCTGGGGTTTAAGTTCAGCCATGGTTGGTGTCTTGATTTCACGAACATCATCCAACTGAATGATATGAAAGCCATATTGCGTCTTAACAGGTTTGTCAGTCAAGCCACCCTTAGAAAGGGCAACCATGGCTTTAGAAAATTCAGGAACCAAAGACTGTGGACTCATCCAATCTAAATCACCACCTTTAACAGCAGAGCCAGGATCTTTAGAGTTAGCTTTAGCTAGCTCATCAAACTTCTCGCCAGCCTTAATTTTAGTAATGAGAGACTTAGCCTCAGACTCTTTTTCAACCAATATGTGACGAACTTTATATTCCTTACCTTCAAATTGGCCTTTGATTTGGTCAAAAGCTATTTTCAATTCAGCCTCACTAACACCATCACGCTTGATGTAGTTATCGAATAGAGCGCCAACCAGAACATTTAAGCGCGCATCTTCCAATTGCTCTTGAACAACTGGGTTGGCAATCACGCCACTCTTTATGGCCTCTTGATTGATCAACTCACGAGTAATGAGCATGTCACGAGCACGTTCACGAAGCTCGGGGGTACTTGGCTGACCTGAGCTCTCAAGCATTTTGTCGAGTTTAGCTTTAGGAATAGATTTTCCGTTAACAACTGCTGCATTTTGAGCCAATACGGGTCCAGAAATAGTCATTAATAGGGCAACTGAAAGTGCAATTTTTGATAGTTTCATAATCGTTGTTTAGTTAGTAATAATCGCTAATGCGTGGATCTCATGGGGTATCCAAGAGGATAGAGCATCATACACTAGGCGGTGCTGTTGTACTTTGCTTAAACCCTTAAAAGCGGGGGACTGAATGTGGACACGAAAATGTCCGGCGCCACCTTGCGCTCCAGCATGACCTGCATGAAGATGACTTTCATCTTCGATATGTAAAACATCAATTGGTAAGGCTTGATTTAAAGCTTCTTCAAATTTGACAATTCTGCTAGCGTTAATTGAATTCATTAGTTTTGCTCTTGATCCATAAACTGATTGAGCCAAACACCTTGGGCAATGATGAAAGCAAACAAAATGCCCATGCCACCAAATAATTTGAAGTTGACCCATGTCGCCTCATCATATTGATAGGCCACATAGAGATTGAGAAAGCCCATGAATACAAAGAAAAGGGCCCAAGCATTATTGAGCTTATTCCAGAGTTCGTTACCAATACCTGGCTTTAATTTGACTTGCTTACCCATAGCGGTCTGAATCAAATTCTTTTTCCAGATAAGGGCGCTAGCCATTAAGCCAACTGCAAACAACCAATAAAGGATGGTTGGCTTCCATTGAATGAAAGTCTTATCTTGAAGGCCAATTGTTAAACCACCAAAAACAACAATAAGACCCAAACTAACCCACTGCATGGTCTCCACTTTTTTATATTTAATAGCCACATAAATAATCTGAGCAATAGTGGCAGCAATCGCTACCGCAGTGGCCACATATATATCCGCCATCTTGAAAGCAACAAAAAATAAGATAACGGGGAGTAGGTCAAATAGAAATTTCATTAGGGTCTTTAAAAGTAATAAGCGGGTTATGCAGCGTTCTAATTTTAGTCTGACTTGAATTTTAACGAAGCGGAATTAATGCAGTAACGCAAACCCGTTGGGGCAGGACCATCCTCAAAAACATGGCCTAAGTGAGCCTCACATTGAGAGCAGCGGACTTCCGTACGGATCATCCCATGGGTTACATCGCGATGTTCATCAATATTCTTGGCCTCTAAGGGTTGAAAGTAGCTGGGCCAACCGCAGCCAGCATCAAACTTACTGTCAGATTGGAATAAAGGGGTATTGCAACAGATACAGTTATATTGCCCTTTTTGCCAATGATCCCAATATTCTCCAGTAAAAGGTCGCTCTGTTGCCGACTGGCGAGTGACTCGGTAAGCAATCTCACTGAGTTCTTCTTGGTATTCTTGATCAGTTTTTTTCATGATGTTTATTTTAGGGTCAATTGAGATTATGAAGAGCAGCTAATGGCAATATGCGCCATTTCTGGAGAAGGCGGGTTAGCATATTCCTCAGAGACCGTTTGCGTCACATAAGGAGTCTCTAGAACTTTGAGTAATTTTGCTACTTCTGAAAAGTCTTTTTTCTGAGCAGACTCAATGGCTTTTTGAGCCAAGTGATTGCGTAAGATATATTTTGGATTAATCGCCTGCATGGCCTCAAGTCTTTGATCAAGAGGTGTTTTCTCTAACATCAGACGCTCCTGATAAAGCTCATGCCACTCGCTCATGACTGAAGGGCAGTTTTGCCCCTCAGAAAGGTTTCTGAAAAATAAGGTGAAGTCTATTTTTTGCTGATGCAGTGATTGCATCAGTTGCTCCAGCAACTGAATATCTTCTGGCATTTCATTGCTTAAACCAATTTTCTGACGGAAAAGACTTTGCCATTTTTTGGCATATTGTTCACTGTAAACATCTAATGTTTCTTTGATCTTCTGAATTGCATCTTCTTTATTTAAATGCATTTCCTTAGCCAGCTCTTTTTGTAAGGGTTGTAACATAGCGTTGGCCATACAGTAGATATTCCAATGCATGATTTCACTTTGGCGATGATAGGCATACCGTCCAGCATGATCAGAATGATTGCAAATATGAGTGTTATCAAATGTATCTAAAAATCCAAATGGGCCATAGTCTAGAGTCAAGCCAAGCAAACTAATATTGTCGGTATTTAAAACACCATGACAGAAACCAACTGATTGCCATTGCGCTGTCGTGTGCGCGATTCTTGTGGCGACAGACTTCAGAAGCTCTAAATAGGGAGTAGGGGACTGTTGGCACTCTTTGTAGTGATTTTTAATCAAGAAATCCAAAGTTTGCTCTAACTCTTGTTCCATTTCATTATGACCATAGTGCTCTAAGTGACCAATCCTTAAAAAACTAGGGGCTACTCGTGCGCAGATAGCGGCAGTTTCTGCACTCTCTCTGATTACAGGTAAATCCGAACCTACAACCGATAGCGCTCTAGAGCTGGGGATGCCAAGAGCGCTCATCGCTTCACTCGCTAAAAACTCTCGAATAGAAGATCGCAATACTGCACGACCATCACCGCGTCTTGAGTAAGCAGTAGGACCTGCGCCTTTGAGTTGAATTTCATAACTATGGATATCACCCAGATAAATAGCTCTACCGTCTCCTAATTGACCCGCCCATTGGCCAAATTGATGGCCGCTATAGGCAGTAGCAAATGGTTCAAAAGATAAACCAGTTATCTTTGTTTGATTACCAGCAAGTAATTGAAGATATTCAGGGTTGATCGGTAACTGACTATCTTGCTCGATACCCAGAAGACTACCAACTTTTGTTGAATAGCCGACCCAATAAGGTTTTGGCACAGGGTGCGGCAGGACACTTTGTGCTTGAGATAAATCGGAAAAGTTAGGAAGATGAAATGGCATAATTTTTTAGAAGTGCTTCATTCTAGGGTCGTTCACCAATGTTTGCAGAAAAGCCTTAATAATGACTATAACTACGATTAAGATAGGGTTATGGATAAAAAACAATTAAAAGAGCTCGGTGTTGAATTAGACGTCCCATTTCTTAAATTATTAGGAGTGCGTTGTTTACGTGCAGATTTAGGCGAGGGCGAAGTACTACTTTCTCTAAAGCCTGAACATAATAATAGCTGGCAAGTTGCTCACGGCGGAGTTTTACTAACTTTGATGGATGTGGGTATGGCCATTGCTGCAAGAGCTGGCGACGCTGCAGGGCGCGGGGTTGTGACCATCGAACTTAAAACCAATTTTATGCAAGCAGCAAAAGGGGTTATAAGAGTTGCTGCCAAGACAGTTCATGTCACGCCAACTTTAGCATTTGTTGAAGCCAAACTCTATGACGAGCGCGATGCAGTTTGTTGCATGGGTAGCGCTACGTTTAAATACTTTAAAGAGCTACCAGCTAAGAAAAAAGTCGCTAGTTAACTTTGAGTTGAACGAAAGTTTTCTAGCTGCCCTTCAAACACTTGGGTATTCAACTCTTGCTCCGCATCAAAACACTTTTCAATGACTTCGTATTGACCATTGTGTTTCACTCGAATTAATGTGATGGAACGCGTGCCGTAGTGCTCCGTTTTGATAAAAGTAGAAGAGAGTACCTTTTCCCATTCATAAGAAACACCTGTCTGCGGTAAGTAATCATCAGGAGCTTGAGTCAGATCCTGCATGATCCGAATGTACTGTTCTGATTTTTTAAAGTCACCGGTATCCATCGCTAACATCTGAGCAAATGCTCCTACTCTGTGCTGAACTTTTGGCCATGGGGTATCCAACATGGCATTCGAAAGACCGTAAACGCCAGGCTTTAGGCGTTGTGGATTCATGACTTTGCGAGGGCGCAGCTTGTCACCCATGAGAACGCGATTGGATAACCAGTGAAGTGCTGGTTTCTCTAGAGATAAATCAACACTTAGAAAGTTAAATCCGTTGTAGCGCTGAAATTTTTTCTGAGAGTCGTTCATGAACTCTTCCGGGGTTTGGCGCCCTTTAAGAAATTCCGCAGCGATCTCGCCACGCGTTCGAGACTCTGGGTTCTTTTCAGATGGGGCTCGAACATTGGTAAGAGCAGCAAATTTTCCGGTTTTGGTGAAACCCATCCAAGTTCCAGAACTGCCATTCACATCGGCTCTATCTCTACCCGCCAGTATATGAGGGTGTTCATCCCACCAATGCATCGGATCAGTGGGTCTTTCATAAAACTCATCTCGAGTAGCTAACACCACCAATGGGTATTGAGGATGAGATTGCCAAGAGGTGAGTATTAGGCACATAGGTTTAATGAAGCTGGTTAAATCTCAATTAAAGGATAGGGAAGCGGCTTAAAAATTAATTTAGGGCCATTTGTTGAGCCGAGATGGATCGCGCCGCTTGATAGCGCTTCTAACTTGCACTCTACTTGTAAATCTAATTGATCGGGACTTGCGGGATTCTGCGCTGCGAGAACGACCATGCCGCAGGGTTGCTCTGGATCAGCATCATGAAATATTTCTGCGCCTGGCTCAGCTAGAGTTGGAGCTTGAATACTGGCTATTTGAAGTCGACGTTTGATCGTTCCGCGATATTGGCTACGAGCAACAACCTCCTGGCCTGGGTAACAACCTTTTTGAAAGTCGATACCTTTCAAAGATTCCATATTGATCATTTGCGGAACGAACTGCTCACTAGTCTTTAAGGTCACTCTTGGTATGGCGCTCATCACTTCAAGCCAATTCCAAATAGGCGTAATGTCCAGTAACTGATGTTCTTTAGCCAAGGCTTGGAGCTGAGTTTCTTGATCTAAAGGAGTAGACACTATGAAGCGCTGAACAGACCTTGACTCAATCAGAACCTGAGGAATCTCAACAACTCTAGAGCCAGTAACTTGAGAGATGTCCTTGGGCAAGCTAGTTATTGCTGGTGAACCTAGGTCATAACTTAAACCATAGATCAGCACCTGATCCGATTGATCAAGAACTTTGACCTTGGATCTCAGCACAAACATACTGAGACGTTTTGCAATTAATCCTGCAATATCCTTAGAAATGAATAATTGAAACTGAGGTGTCAACTCACCACTCTCAGTTAGAGCTTCTGTGCGGTGTATCCAGAAAGAGCCCATTAGGCGACCTTTGGCAGAGCAGTAACCTGCAAAACGATTCCCTGACTCCAAAACAACCTCTTCCAAAGTGTGAACTTTTAAAGACTTCACACTATTGGTGATCTGGTTTTG
>CAMDUR010000017.1 GCA_945879115.1 Polynucleobacter meluiroseus | reverse complement strand
GGCACGCTAATGCCGTATCTTAATCGACAGTTATTCAAAATAGCGTAAGTCCAAGCAACGCTATTAAAGACAATTTTGACGGTCTCTTTATGAGAAAATAGGCTTAATCCTTAAATAGATGCAAATCATTCAAAAATCATGATCTTAGTGACCGGCGGGGCAGGCTTTATTGGTGGTAATTTTGTTTTGGACTGGTTAGCCAATCCTGTCGCTAAGGGTATTGTCAACTTAGATAAGCTCACCTATGCTGGTAATTTAGCAACCCTCAAATCATTAAAAAATGACGCTCGTCATATATTTGTGCAAGGCGATATTGGTGACTACGATTTAGTTCTTTCATTACTTAAGAAACATCAAATACTTGCAGTTGTGAACTTTGCGGCTGAATCTCATGTAGACCGATCCATTCATGGTCCTGGGGAATTTATTCAGACCAATGTAGTCGGTACTTTTAATCTTCTGGAAGCTGTTCGTGCTTATTGGTCTGATCTGTCTGATTCGGCTAAAAAAGAATTCCGCTTCCTGCATGTATCAACGGACGAAGTCTATGGGTCCCTATCTCCAACAGATCCTGCTTTCTCAGAGACCAACCCGTATGAGCCTAACAGCCCTTATTCAGCATCCAAAGCTGCATCCGATCATTTGGTGAGGGCTTGGCATCACACTTATGGTTTGCCTGTCATAACAACCAACTGCTCTAACAATTACGGACCGTATCACTTCCCAGAGAAGTTAATACCTTTGGTGATCTTGAATGCACTCGCTGGCAAGCCTTTACCTATTTATGGTGATGGTCAACAAATCCGTGATTGGCTCTATGTCAAGGATCACTGCTCAGCGATTCGTAGAGTATTGGAAGCTGGCAAGTTGGGTGAAACATACAACGTCGGAGGTTGGAATGAAAAACCTAACCTAGATGTTGTTCATGCCATCTGCTCAATCCTAGATAGTTTGCGCCCAAAGACTGATGGAGCATCTTATGCTTCACAAATCACTTATGTGAAAGATCGCCCAGGTCATGATCGTCGGTATGCCATAGATGCTTCAAAGCTACAGCGCGAGCTTGGATGGAAACCAGCAGAGACTTTTGAGACTGGGATACAAAAAACAGTTCAGTGGTATTTGGATAACCAAGAGTGGATAGATGGTGTTATCAGTGGTTCTTATCGCGACTGGGTTAAAAAACAATATAACTAATTAAGTTATATAAATCTCATATGTCATATTCCTCATTTGAACTTTTAGACCATAGCAAGCCTATCTTGGTGTTTGGTCGTGATGGCCAAATAGGTCAGGCATTACAAGCTTGTTTAAAAGATTTAAAAACGCCAACAGTTTTTCTGGGGCGTAATGAATGTGATCTTGCCAATGAGGATGCGATTAGACAAGTTTTAAATCGCTACCAACCTCAAGTCATCATCAATGCAGCTGCTTATACAGCGGTTGACAAGGCTGAAAACGAACGCGAGCTTGCTTTTGCCATTAATGCCAAAGCACCTCAAGTCATGGCACATTACATTGCTAATGTCTCCCATGGAATATTGGTTCATTACTCAACAGACTATGTATTCGCCGACACCCAAACCACTGCTTATCTAGAAACGGATGAAGTAGGGCCAATTGATCAATTGTGCATCTATGGGCAAAGTAAATTAGCGGGTGAGCAAGCGATTGAAGAAGCCTTTAATTTAGCCCATGATTCTGGTCATGAAATCTATCATAATAAATTTTCTAGATATTTCATCTTAAGAACATCTTGGGTTTATGGTGATGGTGGTAACTTCATTAGAACCATGTTGCGTCTTGCTGGTGAGCGTGATCAATTAAAAGTCGTGGCTGATCAAGTGGGCGCTCCTACTTCTGCAGGGTGGTTGGCCGAAGTAGGTATTCAAATAGCAGGGTCTAGAATGGAGTCAGGTATCTATCATGCTATCCCTGATGGTGAGATTTCTTGGCATGGTTTGGCAGTCTTTGCTATCGAAACTGCGGCAACTGCAGGTGAGGGTATTGAGTTAAAGTCTGAAAATATCCTACCCATACCTGCCACAGACTATCCTCTACCAGCTAAAAGGCCTTACAACTCACGTTTAAATAATTCTAAGCTTAAAAAAGCGCTGTCAGAAATGGCTCTTACAGAACAATATCCTCATTGGATGGGTCAGGTTGAAGAGTATGTGAAGAATATTGTTAAACAATCATTAAGCAGTTAAATTGTTCTCGTATAGAAAAGATAATTTATGATTCTTGTTACAGGCGCAACGGGCTATATTGGCTCCCATACATGGGTAGAGTTGTTGAATGCTGGCTATAAAGTTCTGGGAATAGACAACTTTTGCAATTCAAGTAGAAAGGTGCTTGATCGAGTAGAAAAAATAACTGGACAAAAATCGCAGTTCATTGAGGGCGACATGCTTGATGAGAAGTTCTTATCGAGTTTATTTAGGAATAATCCTATTGAGTCAGTTATTCATTTTGCCGGACTGAAGTCCGTGGGAGAGTCAATTAAAATACCCATCTCGCATTATCAAAACAACATTCATGGGCTACTTAATTTGTTAAAAGTAATGCAGGAGAATCAGTGTAATAAATTTGTTTTTAGCTCTTCAGCAACTGTCTATCATCCTAACAATTTGATTCCTTATGTTGAAGGAATGTCTCTAGGATCAACAAACCCATATGGTTGGAGTAAGTATATGAGTGAGCAGATTCTTCGAGATATTGAGGTTGCTGATACTTCCTGGTCTGTTGCATATCTGCGATACTTTAATCCTATAGGTGCCCATGAGAGTGGTTTGATTGGTGATGATCCCAAAGGCGTCCCTAATAATTTAATGCCTTTCATTACGCAGGTTGCCGTTGGTAGAAGGGAGTACTTATCTATTTTTGGAGATGATTGGCCTACTCCTGATGGCACTGGTATTCGTGATTATATTCATGTTGTTGATTTGGCTCGCGGCCACATAAAAGCGCTCGACTATTTAATTAATCAGAAACAATCTTTAACAATTAATTTGGGCACGGGTCAAGGTTATAGCGTTCTTGACTTAGTTAAATCTTTTGAGAAGGTATCTGGAAAGAAAATTCATTACCAAATAGTCGAAAGACGACCAGGTGATATTGCGCAGTTTTATGCCAACTCTCAACTAGCAAAGAAATTATTAGACTGGACTGTCGAGTATGATGTGGATCGTATGTGTAAAGATAGTTGGCGTTGGCAGTTAAAAAACCCTAATGGGTTTGGCGAGTAAATTTATTTTATAAACCCTTTAAGAATATTTGGAATTTCTCATAAATGAATACACTAAATCGCAAAGGGATCATTCTGGCGGGTGGCTCAGGAACTCGTCTCTATCCAGTGACTCAGGCTGTTTCGAAACAATTGATGCCTGTGTACGATAAGCCCATGGTGTATTACCCATTAACAACTTTGATGTTGGCTGGTATTAAAGATATTTTATTGATTTCAACACCGCAAGACACGCCACGATTTACTGAGTTGTTGGGCGATGGCTCTCAGTGGGGCTTGAATATTCAATATGCGGTGCAACCCTCTCCAGATGGTTTAGCCCAAGCTTTTATTATTGGTAAAGAATTCGTTGGCAACAATCCCTCAGCATTAGTGCTAGGAGATAATATTTTTTACGGTCACGAACTGGTTAATCAACTTCACTCAGCTAACAATCAAACATCTGGAGCCACCGTATTTGCTTACCATGTCAATGATCCAGAACGTTATGGTGTTGTTGAGTTTGATGATGCTTTTAAAGCTTTATCGATTGAAGAAAAGCCTATAAAGCCAAAAAGTAACTATGCTGTAACGGGCTTATATTTCTATGATCAACAGGTCTGTGATATTGCTAAATTTATTCAGCCAAGTGCCCGAGGTGAATTAGAAATTACAGATGTCAATCGCAAATATCTTGAATTTGGCCAATTGCAGGTTGAAATTATGGGGCGCGGTTATGCATGGTTAGATACGGGGACCCATGATTCCTTATTAGATGCAGCAGGTTTTATTGCAACCCTACAAAAGCGCCAAGGTTTAATGGTAGCTTGTCCTGAAGAAATTGCTTATCGACAGGGTTGGATCAGCGCTGAGCATGTTCTTAAATTGGCATCACCTTTAAAGAAAAACGCTTACGGCCAGTATCTAGAAAAAATGCTGAAAGAAAGAATGTAATGCCAATTACTGTTACCCCAACAGCTATACCGGATGTATTAATCATAGAGCCTAAAGTCTTTGGTGATGACCGCGGTTGGTTTTTTGAATCTTTTAATGAAAAAGAGTTTTCTGCTGCAATTAGCAAAGAAGTTAGTTTTGTACAAGATAACCACTCATCCTCGAAAAAAGGTGTTTTGAGAGGACTGCATTACCAAACAGAGCAAACGCAAGGCAAGCTTGTTAGGGTTACCAAGGGCGCTGTATTTGATGTTGCTGTAGATATACGTCAATCATCACCTACTTTTGGTAAGTGGGTTGGGGTTAAATTGTCTGCAGAAAATAAAAAACAGTTGTGGATGCCCGAAGGTTTTGCTCATGGTTTTTTGGTGTTATCAGATGAGGCAGAGTTTTTATACAAAACAACCGATTACTGGCATGCTGCAAGTGAGCAAGCGATTATTTGGAATGAGTCAACATTGAATATTCAATGGCCTAAAATGGATATTAATTTAATTATTAATTCAAAAGATGCTGTCGGTCATTCTTGGCAGGCGGCACCAAAATTTAAGTAGAAAGATTTCAGATGAAGGTAACTGTAATTGGTTCAGGCTATGTTGGTTTGGTAACAGGAGCTTGCTTGGCTGAACTGGGTAATGAAGTGTTTTGCTTAGATCTTGATCATAAAAAGATTGATATATTAAATAACGGTGGCGTGCCCATTTATGAGCCAGGATTAGAGGAGATGATCACTCGAAATCGTGCTGCAGGCCGCATTCAATTTTCTACAGATATCCAGGCGGCTGTTGCTCATGGAGATATTCAATATATTGCCGTGGGTACACCGCCAGATGAAGATGGCTCAGCTGATTTGCGGTATGTACTAGCAGCGGCTCGCAATATTGGGCGTTATATGACCAATTTTAAAGTGGTGATTGATAAATCAACGGTGCCTGTTGGTACAGCAGATAAAGTTAAGGAAGCAATTTCTGATGAGTTGAAAAATGTCAATCGTCTAACTGATTATTCCGTAGTGTCCAATCCTGAATTTCTAAAAGAGGGTGCTGCTATTGAAGACTTTATGAGGCCAGATCGAATTGTTGTTGGAACCTATGATGATGAGTTGGGAGTGCGCGCTAAGGAGTTGCTGCGCAAATTATATGCGCCATTTAATCGTCACCATGAGCGTACTTTTTATATGGATGTGCGCAGCGCAGAACTCACTAAATATGCTGCTAATGCCATGTTGGCAACGCGTATTTCATTTATGAATGAATTAGCTAATTTAGCTGAACAGGTTGGCGCAGATATTGAGCACGTTCGGCAAGGGATTGGGTCTGATAGTCGAATTGGTTATGGATTCTTATATGCGGGTACTGGTTATGGTGGATCATGTTTCCCCAAGGATGTTCAGGCGCTTATAAAAACAGGCCAAGAGTATCAAAAATATTTAATGATTCTTCAGTCTGTTGAGGCTGCCAATGAATTGCAAAAGGGCGTATTGGTTAATAAGATCATTCAGCGTTATGGTTCAGATTTAAGCGGTAAAACATTTGCAATTTGGGGCTTGGCATTTAAACCCAACACAGATGATATGCGTGAAGCTCCTAGTCGCATCATAATTCAAGAATTAATCAAACATGGGGCTCGTGTGAAGGCCTATGATCCTGTTGCGACCAAAGAAGCTCAACATTTTTTTGAGTTGGATTTTAAAAATAATGTACAAAGTTTAAAGCAGGTGAGTTATGGTGACACTATGCAGTCAGTATTAAAGCAGGCTGATGCTTTGGTAATTGTGACAGAGTGGAAAGAATTTAGATCACCAGACTTTAAATTATTAAAGGAAGAATTAAAGGATTCTATTATTTTTGATGGACGTAACCTTTATGAGCCTGAAGATATGCGATTATTAGGAATTGAATACTATGGCATTGGCCGAGCCACTCATACATTAAGAAAACATTAAAAATGAAAAAAATATTAGTTACAGGCGGCGCTGGTTTCTTAGGCTCTCATTTATGTGAGAGATTACTCAATGAGGGTAATGATGTTTTGTGCGTTGATAATTTTTATACGGGTAATAAAGATAATGTGAAGGACATACTATCAAATCCGCATTTTGAGTTAATGCGTCATGATGTAACCTTTCCTTTGTATGTTGAGGTTGATGAAATTTATAACTTAGCTTGTCCTGCGTCCCCACCTTATTACCAGTTTGATCCAGTACAAACCACTAAAACTAGCGTACACGGTGCAATTAATATGTTGGGTTTAGCTAAAAGATTAAAAGCAAAAATCCTACAAGCGTCAACTAGTGAGGTTTATGGAGATCCGGAAATTCATCCGCAAACAGAAGATTATTGGGGCAGAGTTAATCCAATTGGTATTCGTAGTTGTTACGATGAGGGTAAGCGTTGTGCTGAGACCTTATTTTTTGATTATTGGCGGCAACATCAAGTAGACATCAAAGTGGTGCGTATTTTTAATACTTACGGCCCAAGAATGGATCCTAATGATGGTCGAGTAGTGTCAAATTTCATCATGCAAGCCCTTCAGGGAAAAGACATCACAATTTACGGTGATGGCCAACAAACTAGAAGTTTTTGTTATGTCGATGATTTGATTGATGGCATGGTTCGTATGATGAATGGACCAGTTGATTTTACTGGACCAGTTAATATCGGCAATCCTGGAGAGTTCACTATGCTGGAGTTGGCGAAACAAGTGATCGAGCTAACTAAATCTAAAAGTAAACTTATTTTTATGCCGTTACCACAAGATGATCCTAAGCAAAGGCAGCCAAATATTGAATTAGCAAAATTGAGATTAAATTGGCAGCCAAAAATTAATTTAGATGCTGGGCTTATTCATACAATAGATTTTTTTAAAAAATCATTATTATGAAAATCTCAAAATTAGTAATAGCAATATCTTTTCATTTTAAAGAGGATAGGATCGCTTTTTTAAGAAAAGTTGTTGAAAACATTTCAATAATGGACATTAATTATGAGATATTTGTCTTTACTAATTCCCACGGAATGGAAAATATTAAGCAATTGAGAGAAGTTTTTTCTAGTTTAAAAATTAATAACTATAAAATATTGTCACCAACTTATCTCGGGCATCCTTTTTTACTAACTTGGTCTCACTTAAGCATTTTTAGAGAAGTTTTCGAAAGTGATACAAGCGCATCACATTTCTTGTACCTTGAGGATGATATTTGTATTTCTAAAGATAATATAAATTATTGGTTAAAGAGTAGAGAAGATTTAAGAGAGAAAAACCTTGTGCCTTCGTTTCTAAGATTTGAAATTGCAGAATTAAGTACACAAAAATTTGTTACTGACATTACAAGGGTTACCTCAATCAGGAAGTTGCCAAAACATTGGGTAAATAAAGACTATATTTTCCTTAATTTTCCAGAGCCGTATCAAGGCCTTTACATGATGGATAGAGAGTTAATGGATGAATTTTTAAGAAGCAAAGCAGCGATACCAGAATATAGTAAATGGGGAATTCGTGAAAAAGCTGCCGCTGGGTTAACGTTTGTAAATGTCCCAAGAGGTTTTAAGTCAAGAAATTGTGTAGCATACAGTATTAAAGAGAAGTCAATAATTAGTGATTCATTGGTACACCATATTTCAAATAGTTATGTAAATGATCCAAAAACAAAGCTCGGGAAACTAAAGCTTGAAAAAGTTGTGGGGTTTAATTTCATTGATCAAATTTTTTTATATTTTTTTAAAAAATATTAGAGTATTTCTATAAACAACAAGATTGGTTTGGCGTGCCCATAATTTTTTCGAAGATTGCTGCCTATTAATATCATTAATATTTTGGCATTTTTAAATATTAAAGCCAATTAGTTGAATTGTTTTCTCTGACCCCGTGAATGGACATCCCAAAATTTTCAATTTCAGTGTCGCGCCATATTTTTTCTTGCTTTTTTCTTGAAGCTTTAATGAGTTTTCTTTCAAGCCAGGTCTGATTAAGTAGTTTGTAGTTATATCTGTAGGGAAGATTGTCAGATTCCTTAAGGCCGCGTTCTAATTTCATTGCTGACTGGGTTATTGATCCATAGTGGTGAAGCCAAGATGCACCAGTGATTGCAGTTTTAATCTTAGCTTTTCTTGCTTCATTAAAAAATAGTGTGTCTTCGTAACCCAATAATTTTGGTACTGGTTGAAAATATCCTATCTCCATCCATACTGATTGATGAATTGCTAAGCAAACTGCGTGACGAGCCCCGATTCGATGAGTATTCTTCATTCTTTTGGAAGCGTCCTGCTCAAATAGGTCAAAATCATAATCTAGAGGCCCCTCAATGAGAGCAGGAGATATTATCTTTGCACCTATGGTTTCAGCTGTATTAATTAATTTTTCAATCCACATTGGTGAGACTATTACATCGTTATTCATGACAATTGTCCACTCAGATTGAAGGTGCAAGGCACCTTGATTCCAAGCAACACCACAGCCTAGGTTTTGAGAATTGAAAATTCTGCCGCCCAAATGAAGGGTGCTAAGATAGTTTCTAGTTTCATCTTTTGAGCCATTATCAATTACCACCAAGCGATCTAAAGGGGTGCCTTGAGCTATCATACTGTCAATACAAAGTTTAGTGTATTCAACAGAGTTGTAACAGGCAAAGGTAAGAGAGTATTTATCTTTTTTCATAATATATTTATGCAAACTAGTACCTAAATTGGCTGATTATAAGAAGGAATTAAAGCAAATTACTTCGATTATTATTACTTTAAAGGGTTAATTACTTTATGTCACGTATCTACGATTGTTTCTGTTACTTCAATGAGGACATGCTTTTAGAGCTACGTTTGGAGACTCTTTGGGATCACGTAGATATTTTTGTTATTTCTGAGGCTTCTTACACTCATGCTGGTAAAGCGCGTGCCACCGAGTTTAATATTTTAAAATTTAAAAAGTATGAGTCCAAGATAAGGTATTTTCCTTTGGATGCTAAACCAGATGGTCCTAATGGATCTTGGAAGAATGAAAACTTCATCAGAAATAACATTGCTAATGGACTGTATGATGCCAAGCCTGATGATCTGATTTTGGTATCTGATTTGGATGAGATCCCTAATCCCAAAGCCATTCAACTTTATGATCCATCTTTTAAAAGAGCCGATCTTCACCAACGTTATTACAGCTATTACTTAAATAATTACTGGATTGGCAATGTGGGCGCTAATGGACGATTGATTCCTAATACTAATGTTTGGCATGGTACCAAGATCACGACTTATAAGCACTTTATGGAGTTTTTTAAAGGTAATGCGACTAGTCTTCGTATTTATAAATCGTCAGGTTTTCTTAGAGGTTTAAAGAGGGCTTGGTTTAAGTTCTTTCAGAGTCAAACCATCAAAGATGGCGGATGGCATTTCACGTGGGTTTCTTCAATTGAGAACATCATTAAGAAAATTGAGAGCTACGCTCATCAAGAGTTCAATCGAGAAGATCACAAAGATCCGGCAAGAATTATTGGTTTGATTCGCTCTGGCCGTGATATCAATAAACCACTAGCTAGATATGAATTGCAAGCTATGGATGATCAGTTTCCCGCCTACCTCATTAAAAATCAGGAAAGATTTAGTACGTATCTTTTACGCTGAAGATTATTTTATTGCCGTAAGTTCCCATTTGAAGTGACTAAGCTTCCCTTTGCTCTTTTGAAGCAGTCTTCTAACCTCTTGTTTGATACTTCTTTCATCAGCAAAGTGACTATCTTTGTGAATAATCCATTCGCATTTTTCAGCCTTAAATTTCCCTTTAAATCCATACATTAACCCTTCTGGGTTATCACCGCAGAAGTACTGATGTGTTGCTTCAGTGATGAAGTTAACATGAGTTGGATCATAAAATGCTTGAGGAGCTGGATAGCATGGCGTTAATGCATAAAATTTTCTTCCATTCGCTAGGACCCTCCAAACCTCATTCATTATTTCAATAAATGGAAACTTTGTTTTATTTTGGTCTGTGACTAGCACTCTAGGAATATGTTCTAAATAGTCGAATGCGGAAATTGAACCAAAAAAGTTGTCTTCAAAAGGAATTTTTTCATAATTAAGATCAGCTTTTTTGAATATCACCCCATCCTTGCTATCTATATGTCTAATATCTAAACCATATAAATGTTCTCTTCTGTATGGATTTCTTGGGTGATCACCGCAGCCGATATCAAGATGTTGGTTTGGGATTACTAGCATGTTATCCAATCATAGTTCCAATTTTTTTTAGTAAATAATTTTTTGGGAAGTTCTTGTGTATATAGCTTGCTTCTTTAGAAGTTGCCCTCATGTGGCTGTGGTTCCTCATCCAAGAATCAACTCTTTTCTCAAAAAGTTCTCCGCCGTATTTCGGGTAACGCTCAGAAGCATCATTGATTTCTTCGTAAATTGAATCTCTAAAATCCTCAGTTCTTACCAGATACATTTGATCTGAGAAACCATAACCATAAAAAAATTGGTCATCTTCCTTGATAGACTCATTCTTTGCTTCATCGAAACGATGGTTCCATGTGAGATTGAATATTTTGACTTCACTATTAGTTTCTAACAAGTGAATTCCTTGCTGAAGCCAATCAAACGCAATATTTTTTTCAGGGATTGCATCACTTGAGAAATGCAATAAATGTTTAGTTTTTGTTAAATAAATTGAAACTAGCTCTGCAATAGAGTAGTAATAGCCTTTGCCTAATTTTTCTTTACTTAAATGAAAGAAATCCAAAGCTTCTTGTGCATGTTCGTGAACATGCACAAATTGATCAATCACACCCTCATTGATGAGTCTTTGTGCATGAACTTCAACAATGCTTGGATTTTTAACATTGTTGATATAAATAACGCGATGATCAAAGTGATAGTTACAACGAAGAATCAAGGTCTTAAGGCGTGATGTCTTGAGGACAAGTTCCCAGTCGTTTTCCCAAACCTTGGTTTCAAATGTAATTGTCATTTCTTTATTTTAGTCTTTTGAGCTTAGCTTTGATGAAAAATCCCACTTTGTTAATGCTTTGGGCGAAAATAGTTCCATGAAGATTTTGATCGTTAAATTATCCTCTTTGGGCGACGTTTTACATAATCTGCCTATCGTTTGGGACTTGAGGGCTAAATATCCAAACGCGCAAATTGATTGGGTCATGGAAGAGGGCTATGTTGGGTTGTTAGAGCCCTTGAAAACAACGGCTAATTTCGCTGGTATTGACCGAATTATTCCCTTGGCTTTCCGTCGTTGGAAAAAAGCCCTAAAACGCGGCGAGTTCATTCAAAGCATTCAGGAATACATTACCTTTAAAGCAGATATTGCTCGCACTTCATACGATTTGATTATTGATACCCAAGGTCTATTAAAGTCAGCTTGGGTGACTAAGTTAGCCAATCTCCAAAAGACAGCATCTGTATTTGGCTTGGCCAATCAAACCGAATTTTCTGGTTATGAGCCTTGGGCTCGCCGTTTTTATACTGATGGAGTTCAAGTACCATTTCAATGCCATGCAGTGGATCGCTCCCGCTGGGTAGCTGCATCTGCGATGGATATTCCAGTTCCCGATCGTGTCATGATGCCTCCTAAGTTTTATCCAGAAGCTTATGTTCAATCTTTAGTCGATGCGGCCAAGTTAGGTTTTGCGTCTACCCGGGTTGATTTAGGTTTTGATGTTACTAAACCTTATGTGATGTGTTTCCACGCAACGGCAGGGGCCTCTAAGCGTTGGTCAGATGATCATTGGATTGCCGTGGGTAAAGCATTAGTCACCAAGGGAATACAGGCGATTCTCCCTTGGGGTAATGACAAAGAAAAAGCTATGAGTACTCAAATCGCTAAGAAAATTTCTGGTCATCATTCTTTAGAAGGCTCAAAAGCGATTGTGCCGAGTGCCTTTTCCATTGCGGATGCGTTTGGTCTGGTGGCTGGTGCCAAGATGACCATTGGTGTGGATACTGGCTTGACTCATTTATCGGCTATTTTAGGAAGGCCGACAATTGAGCTGTACTGTGATTCACCGCGTTGGAAAACAGAGGGCTATTGGTCTCCTAAGATCTTCAATCTGGGTGATAAGGGCCAGTCGCCAAGTGTTGAAGAAGTGTTAACGATCATCAATAATCTTAGTATTCAGAAAGATGATGCATGAGTAGTCAATTTAATGCCCACTCGATTTCATACCGTCCCGATATTGATGGCCTTCGAGCGTTGGCTATTTTGCCCGTTGTTTTATTCCATGCATTCCCCAACTTATTGCCAGGTGGCTTTATTGGGGTGGATATCTTTTTTGTGATTTCTGGTTATTTGATTACGAGTATTTTGCTAAAAGATATTCAGGCGGGTAGCTACAGTATTAAAACTTTCTATGCACGTCGTGTGCGTCGTATTTTTCCTGCATTAAGTGTTGTTCTTTTATTCTGCTTGGCTTTGGGGTGGATCGTTTTAACAGCCGTTGAATATCGCTCACTTGGTAAGCATGCGGCGGGAGGAGCTGGTTTCATTGCCAACTTTATGTTTTGGAAAGAAGCGGGTTACTTTGACGCTGCAGGAGATACCAAGCCTTTATTACATTTATGGTCATTGGGCATTGAAGAACAGTTTTATATTGTGTGGCCTTTATTGCTGTATTTCTTTGCCAAACGCTCTTGGAGTATTTTGTGGCTTATTTTGATCGTGACACTTCTATCATTTGGTTTAAATCTTTGGCAAATCGGTAGCAATCCTAGTGCAGCGTTTTACTCTCCTTTAAGTCGCTCTTGGGAATTGGCCTTAGGCGCTTTTTTGGCTTATCAAGCATTGCACCCTGCGCAAGTATTCACATCTATCATTGAGCGCCATAGAAGTCTTCTTTCAGGCCTGGGCTTGGTCATGGTGGCGGTTGGTTTTGTGGTGATCAATGAGTCAAGGGCCTTTCCGGGTTGGTGGGCGTTATTGCCTGCAGTGGGATCGGCTCTTTTAATAGCTTCGGGTCCTCACGGTTTGGTGAATCGTTTTATCTTATCGCAGAGAATTTTTGTCTGGGTGGGTTTGATCAGTTTCCCTTTGTATTTGTGGCATTGGCCATTGTTGTCATTTGCCAGAATCATTTATTCAGAAACGCCACCCTTTGATGTTCGTGTGGTTATAGTGATTTTAAGTACTGTTTTGGCTGCATTGACTTATTACTTGATAGAAAAACCTATTCGTCAATCGTCCTTCAAGCGCCCATTTATCATCTTTTTGTCATTATTGATGTTTTGTATCTGTATCGCAGGCGTGACCGTGTATAAAACTAAAGGCGTGAAATCAAGACATGCTGGCATGTTGAATGCAGATCTAGCTTCCTTAGATATGGGGGCTGATCGTAAGCGTTGGGCCAATGAGTGCGGCATCCCTTTAGAAGCAAAATTGATTTTAAATTCTTGTTATAGCCCTAAGGATAAAAAAGCAACTTATGCTGTTTGGGGTGATAGCAAAGGTGAGGCTATTTTTTATGGTCTAGCCAGAGAAGCGGTTAATCAAGATGCGCCAAGGTGGATGATGATTGGTAATTCCATACCGATGGCTGGGGAAATTCCTCGCTTACAGGGACGCAATGTCAGAAAAAACGAATATGTTACCGATGCTCTTCTTAAGAACAAGGATATCAAAGCTGTTTTATTAGTTCCTGCTACGCGCTCGATATTTTCTCTTGGAGAGGTCTACACCAAAGAAGATATGGATGCCAGCCCTCATTTTGATGAGGGCTTATTGGGAGTGAGTAACGCTATTGAGTTACTGGAAAAAGCTGGTAAAAGAGTATTGCTCTTGGTTGATCATCCGGGATTTCCAGATCCTAAGAGTTGTATCAGTGGCGGATTAACCCAAAGCGAATTTTTTAATCAATTCTTATACCGTAAAGAAAATCCACTGTGCATTATGACTTATGAAAAGCATATGTATACTAATGAGCGTTATCGTCTGTGGTTAAAAACACTTCAAACAAAACATCCGAGCTTAATTGTTTACGATCCAACATCTTTAGTCTGTGATGTTGCTAATAATAGCTGTGGCATTTCTAAAGATGGACAGTTTTTGTATAGCTATGGTGACCATTACTCAGACTATGGTAATTCAATGATCGCTAAAGATTTCTTAGAGAAATTACCATCATTGTTAAAAAAGTGATTTCTCATTCATTCCAATAAAGTTATTTAGCAAATGACTAGCCATTACTTTCTAAGTTAAATAATCATCAAACCTTCTTTATGTAAAGCACCTCAATGTCTGAATTAACTCTCGAATCAGCAGAGCAAATTGCTCTGCGCATTAATAATTTAATTGCTAAAGAAATGAATGTGCGTCCTCAGCAAATTGCTGTGGCAATTGCCTTGATGGACGAAGGCTCAACGGTGCCTTTTATCGCTCGTTATCGCAAGGAAGTGACTGGTGGCTTGGATGACACCCAGTTACGAGGTGTTGAAGAGCGTTTGTTATATTTGCGAGAGTTAGAAGACCGCCGCGTTGCGATTTTAAAATCCATCCATGATCAAGATAAGCTGACCGATATATTGGCTAAAGCTATTGCCGAGGCTGACACCAAGCAGGCTTTAGAAGACCTTTATTTACCTTATAAGCCAAGACGTCGCACCAAAGCCATGATTGCGCGTGAAGCAGGTTTAGAGCCCTTGGCACGTGCTTTGATGGCGAACCCTAGGTTAGAACCGCAAGAAGAAGCTGCCAAATACATCAATATTGATGCAACTACTTATGCTGCCCTGACTGCAGATCAGATTAAAAAGTCTCAAGCGGGTGAAGAGGGTACTCATCCTTTTGTGCCGGATGTCAAAACTGCTCTGGATGGTGCGCGAGATATTTTGTCAGAAGAATTTTCCGAGACAGCTCCGCTACTAGCCAAGTTACGTGAATTTTTATGGTCTCAAGGTTTTATGACCTCTAAAGTGACTGATGGTAAAGAAATGGCGGAAGAAGAAAAATTCCGTGATTACTATGCGTACACTGAGCCGATTCGTTTGGTGCCCTCTCATCGTGCTTTGGCTTTGTTCCGTGGCCGTCAATTGAGTGTTCTGCAATTGAAGTTATCTTTAGAAGAGTCTCAAGAGGCATTAGTGCCGCACCCTTGTGAAGTGATGATTGCTAAACATATGGGCATTGAGTCATTGGGACGTCCTGCCGATAAGTGGTTAGCAGAGGTGTGCCGTTGGACATGGCGTGTAAAAACGTCACTGTCACTAGAGATGGCACTTTTTACACAATTACGCGAAGCTGCTGAGACTGAGGCGATTAAAGTTTTCGCACGCAACCTCCATGAACTCTTATTAGCTGCTCCCGCCGGCCCAAGAGTGGTGATGGGGATTGACCCAGGGATTAGAACTGGATGCAAGCTTGCTGTGGTCGATGCTACTGGTAAGTTGCTGGAAACTTCTACTATCTACCCGCATGAGCCGCGTAAAGACTGGGATGGTTCTTTAGCTGTATTGGGGGCTTTGTGTGTGAAGCATCAAGTCTCATTGGTAGCTATTGGTAATGGCACAGCCAGCCGTGAAACTGATCGTTTGGTAAAAGATCTGATGAAACTCTTGTCTTCTAAACAGGGAACTGATGCCATCACTTTGCAAAAGATCGTCGTTTCAGAAGCTGGTGCTTCTGTTTACTCTGCATCCGAGTTAGCCGCTCTTGAGTTTCCGGAGTTAGATGTTTCTTTGCGTGGAGCAGTTTCGATTGCACGCAGATTACAAGATCCTTTAGCAGAGTTGGTCAAGATTGAACCTAAGGCTATTGGGGTGGGGCAGTATCAGCATGATGTGAATCAATTTCAGTTATCGAGAACCCTAGATGCAGTTGTGGAAGATTGTGTGAACGCTGTAGGTGTTGATCTCAATACAGCATCCGTGCCATTACTGTCTAAAGTGTCGGGTTTAAATACAGGCATAGCTAAAAATATTGTGACCTTTAGAGATACAAAGGGTCGATTTAATAACCGTGAGGCACTAAAAGAGGTGCCACGTTTGGGCGACAAAGCTTTTGAACAAGCTGCGGGTTTCTTGCGTATCAGCGGTGGTGATAACCCATTAGATCAATCATCAGTTCATCCTGAGTCTTACCCATTGGTTGAAAAAATCTTAAAGAAAATTGGTAAGCCAGTTATCGAGTTGATGGGTAATAAGGATTTAATTAAGCAAGTCTTACCGACAGAATTAGCTGATGACAAATTTGGTGTTGTCACTATTAAAGATATTTTGGCTGAGCTAGAGAAACCAGGTCGCGATCCTCGTCCAGAATTTAAAACAGCCACTTTTGAAGATGGTGTTGAAGATATCAATCAACTGATTCCTGGAATGATTTTAGAGGGCGTTGTGACCAACGTAGCAGCCTTTGGGGCATTCATTGACATTGGTGTGCATCAAGATGGCTTGGTGCACGTGTCAGCCTTGGCTGATAAGTTTGTTAAAGACCCTCATGAGGTCGTTAAAGCTGGACAGGTTGTGAAGGTCAAGGTGCTTGAGGTGGATGTGAAGCGCCGTCGTATTGGTTTAACAATGAAGTTGAACGATAGCGCTCCATCAAATCCAGGGATAACTCGTTCTGATGGTGACCAAAGAGGTGGATCTAGAGCTTCATCAAAGCCAATACAGCAAGTGCAGCAAAGATCGTCTGCCACACAAGGCAACACAGCATTTGCGGAAGCTTTTGCAAAGTTGAAATCCAAAAACTAATACTAGTTTTTATAAGAAGGTTACTGATTGCTTTATGATGAGAGCTTATTAATCTCATTATAAATTTTTGTATGACATTCCCATTTGATACCCTCAAATTCAAAAAGAAATTAACTGGCGTTGGTATTCCTGTTGCTCATGCTGATGGGATGACTGAGGCTGTGAGAGATTCTTTTGAACATTTAGCCACAAAAACAGATTTACATCTTTTAGAGTCAAAGTTGCTGCACTCTCAAGGGGTTATGAAAAACGATTTGATCAAGTGGATGGTGGGTTTATCGTTCATTCAGATGGGACTTTGCTTGAGCGTTGTTTTATCTTTTCATGGAAGTTGAGATCAAGCTCTCAATATATCTTCGTTATCCATAAAAAAGCCAGGTGAAGTTAAAACGTACCTGGCTTTTTTATTCTAGAAATCTGAAAAATGATTGTTGTATTTTTTCTTATTTCAACAATACATTTACAGACACAAGATCCTCATCGCTAAGAACTGCTGCTTGAGCCTTTAGTTTAAGACCATTCAGAATGGTGTCATAACGCGCCTTAGATAAATCTCTGCGAGTCGTGAACAAAGTATCTTGAGCATTCAAGACATCAATGTTGATACGCACACCAACTTCGTAACCTAATTTGTTTGATTCGAGCGCACTTAGAGCTGATATTTCAGCTGCTTCATAAGCTTTGACTTGAGCTAAACCATTATTAAAGCCTAAGTATGCTTGGCGAGTAGCTTGTGCAACTTCACGACGCTTAGCTTCATAATCTGAAAGCGCCTTACTGGCTAAGGCAGATTTTTCTCTCACAACTGATTGGGTGTATCCACTAGAAAATAGTGGAACAGTTACTTGAACAATCACTTGATTTGAATAAGTTTTTGATGAGGCTATCGCTTCAGTACCCAAAGCTCCTTCAGAGTCGCTATAACCCCGTTGAGCTACTAGATCAACGCTTGGGGCATGACCTGCATAAGCCCGTTTTGTGTCTTTTGCAGCTACTTCATAAGTCAACTTACTCGCAAGAATGCTGTAGCTAACATCTTCAGCTTGTTTGACCCAGTCTTGAATCGTTTGGCCAGGTTGAACTTGAGTAGCGGTCTCAATATTGATCTTTTGAGATTTTTGATGACCCTTGAGTTTAAGTTTGCGATCTTTAGCAACAACCTCAATTTTGGCATTACCGCTTAAGCTTTTTAGGTTACCAATCTGTGAACCTGTTAATTGTTCGAGCGCGCTGCGCTTAATTAATAGATCTGCTTCTGCAGCTAATTCTTGAGCAAACACTAGGTCATAACGCGATTGTGCTTCATGAGTATCTGTAATAGTTGAAGTACCCACCTCAAAATTACGCTTAGCTTGTTCCAACTGTTCACCAATAAGAGCTTTTTTATTTATGCTGAGATTCAATGAATCTTGAGCATTCAGCACATTGAAGTAGGCCTCGGTCACTCTCAGAACTAAGTCTTGCTCAGCAGCAGCGAATTGAGCTTCGGCTATAGCTGAATACAAATTACCTTGCCCAAACTGCTCCCATTTGTCCCAGCTAAAAATCGGTTGAGTCAGTCTAACGTTCCAGCCACGACTTTTAAGATCTGTTGATCCTAATGCTGGAGTTTGTCTGTAAAAATCATTTTTGGTTTCATTACCGGTTGCTACCACTTGAGGTGATAAAACTGATAGGCCTTGCCATTTTTTCTCTTTACCAGCAATGAAGCTATATCTTGCTGCGCTAAAAGTTGGATCGCTTAAGGCTGCTTGACGGTAAAGATTCAGTAAATCCGTTTCCGGGGCTTTATTAGGGATATTCGAAACCATACTCGCTGAACTACTAGGACTTGCTGCACTAGATGCATTGGCTGCACTATTGGGAGTAATCACACTCGTAGCTGCTTTACTAGGTTCCACAATCATCACAGGGGGCTTGTCTTGCGAAAACGATGGGCTCGTCATGAGCGACGCGCTCCAAGCCAACGCAAGTAGCAAAGCTAATTGCTTATGTTTTGGGCGTAATACGGTATCCATCATGCTTTTTGCTTTCATGTGCCTATTTTCCACCAAACTGCATGGATTTGCAGATCTTTAGGTAAGTTTAATAACAAAGGGTTTTTCTTAATAAGCACCATATTAATTGATCCCAATGACAGCCCTTAGTTAAACAAGCTACATATGCCTAGATCTTTGTTAAAAATATTTAACAACTTTTTATAGAAAAGTATCTTTTTGAATGAAATCTAGTTAAATAACCATTTAATTATCAGACTTTTAAACAAAATTTCCTTTTTGATTCACAATAGAAAGTTATAAAGCAATCTGTCCTTAAAAGCCTTAGAAAGTAGTCATGCGAAACATCTGGAACAAGTGTCTTTTGTATTTAAAAAGCATCCGTCAATGGGTGAGTGAGCGGGCATGGGTTCGTAAAAGCTTCTATGGCTTTTTAAGCTTAGTTGTTTTGGTCATTATCTGGAAGTTACTGTCCTCAATATTGGGGTGGAGTGATCCACAATACAAAACTGCCACTGTTGAAGAAGGCCCTCTGGCTGTCATGATTAGTGCTAGTGGTACCTTAAATCCAGTTAAATCAGTTCAAGTTGGTACTCAAGTGTCTGGCATGTTGCAAGATATCTATGTTGACTTTAATGATGTTGTCAAAAAAGGTCAGGTGATTGCCCGCATTGATCCACGTGAGTGGCAAGCTCGTTTTGAGCAAGCAGAAGCCAACTACATTTTGGCTAATCGTAATCACGAAAATAATATAAAGCTAATTGATAAGAAATTCATTTCTCCAGCAGCTTTTGATCAAACCTTTAGTGCTTTTAAAAGCGCTAAAGCCTCTTTGGCGATGGCCAAAAAAGCTTTGGATGACACAGTCATCAGAGCGCCTGTAGATGGCGTAGTAGTCAAGCGCAGTGTAGAGAGAGGTCAAACAGTGGCTGCTAGCTTACAGGCACCAGAGCTATTCATCATTGCGCAAGATTTAAGTGATATGCAAGTAGAAACATCGATTGATGAGGCTGACGTGGGGCGGATACAGGAAGGCATGACTGCCAGTTTCACGGTGGATGCTTTTCCGGGTCAGACTTTCCAAAGCAAGGTCAAGCAAGTTCGTAAGGCACCACTTAACGTGCAAAACGTAGTGACATATACAGTATTACTAAGTGCAACCAATCCTGATTTAAAACTATTGCCTGGCATGACAGCAAACACCAGCATCATCACTGAGCAAAAAGAAAAGGTATTGCGTTTACCTAATTCTGCATTGCGCTTTAAGATGCCTGATGCCGACGCGGGCATAAAGAATGATGCTAAAGATTCCAATACTGCTAAATCAACTAAAGCAGCTCCAACTAATAGATCAGATAAGTCCACTCCTCCTTCAGCAGATAAAAGTTCAGCCAAGCCATATGTAGGAGCTCCTAAAGCAATCACTCGTAAAGTTTGGATTTTAGAAGAGGGTGGCCTTAAGAAAATGCCAGTCCAAAAAACTATTCAAGTGGGTTTAAGTGATGGAACTGCCAGCGAAGTATTACTTGGTCAAGATGGAGCAAGTCAGCTAAAAGCTGGGGATCAGGTCATTATTGGTCTTCAAAAATCTGGTGGCGGCAGTGCTGGTCCAGCTCGCCCAAGTGGCCCGAGATTTTTCTAAAAATCTTATTCATTATTGTTAACTAAGATGTCATTTATCGAAGCTCGCCATCTAGTGAAGACCTATGGGGTCGGTGAGCAGTTAGTTCACGCCCTCAATGATGTCACCTTAGAGATTCAGCGCGGTGAGTTTGTAGCGATTGTGGGGGCTTCAGGTTCTGGTAAATCAACATTCATGAATATGATTGGTTGTTTAGACCAACCAACAACTGGTAGCTGTTTGATTGCCGGTGAAGATATTGCTACTTTGGACAGCAATGCCCTAGCCAATCTTCGCAATCGTCGCATTGGTTTTGTATTTCAGCAGTTCAATCTTTTAGCGAGAACCTCAGCTCTAGAAAATGTGGCATTACCTTTGCTCTATGCTCGTGAAGGAGATCTAGGAGGTCTAACAAAGCAAGACCGCTTAGAGCATGCTAAAAAGCGTTTAGAGCAGGTTGGTTTAGGTGAGCGTTTGAGTAACACGCCCGCTCAGCTTTCAGGCGGTCAGCAGCAACGTGTGGCAATTGCAAGAGCTCTTGTAAATGATCCTGATTTAATTTTGGCAGATGAGCCTACTGGGGCGCTGGACTCTAAAACCAGTGCCGAAGTGATGGACTTGTTAACTTACTTAAATGAGCAGGGCATCACTGTGGTGGTCGTGACTCATGAACAAGATGTGGCAGCTTACGCGAACCGGACCATCACTTTTAAAGATGGTCGAGTTTTAGCTGATCAAAAAAATGCACCTAGAAATTTAGAATCAACAAAGTCATTAGATAAGCTTCCCAAAACATTACAGGGAGATAATTCTCTGTGAATCTACTCATCGCTCTTCAAGCACTTAAGATTAATAAGTTACGTTCAGGCTTAACGATGCTGGGCATCATCATTGGTGTGGGCGCTGTGATTGTGATGGTGGCTGTAGGTAGTGGCGCGCAGGCAAAAGTAAAAGAACAAATTGCAGGTCTTGGTTCTAATTTGATGATTCTTTGGGCTGGTTCAGTGACCACTGCAGGTGTGCGCGGTGGTACGGGAACTGCACAAACCTTAGTGGAAGATGATGCTTGGGCTGTCATGCGGGAGATACCTGAGATTCAGGTAGCTGCACCAACGCAACGTGGCAGTGGTCAAATTGTTTGGGGTAATACCAATTGGTTGGCATCCATCGTTGGTGCAACTCCAGAATATTTTGAGGCACGTGATTGGAATTTAGTCAGTGGACGCATGTTTGAATTTGGTGAATTATCAAGTTCTGGCAAAGTGGCAATTATTGGACAAACAGTCTCACGTGAACTTTTTGGCGAAACAGATCCAGTAGATCAAATTATTCGCGTAAGAGGCGTGCCTTTTACCGTCATCGGCCTTTTAGAAAGAAAAGGCCAAAGCATGATGGGGCAAGATCAGGATGACATTGTGATCATGCCTTTATCCACTGCCAGAAACAAAATATTTGGTGCCTTACAAGGACGTATTGGACGTGTTAGCTCGATCTTCATTAAGTCTCGTGATGGCGTGGATATGAAGGAGGCTGAAGATAAAGTGAGAGAGTTGCTAAGGCAACGTCATCGCTTAGCACCCAATACTCCAGATGACTTCTCATTACGTAATCTGACAGAAATACTACAAGCCCAAGAAGCCGCTAGTAAAGTCATGTCGATATTATTGGCAGCTGTTGCTTCAGTTAGTTTATTAGTGGGTGGCATTGGCATCATGAACATCATGTTGGTTTCTGTCACAGAAAGAACTCGAGAGATTGGTTTACGTTTAGCTGTAGGTGCAAGGGCTAAAGATATTTTGAGTCAGTTCTTGGTGGAAGCTATTACCTTATCCACAATTGGCGGAGTGTTAGGCATTCTTTTTGGTGCGTTTGGCACTTGGTTGGTTGAAAACTTAGCGGGTTGGCGAGTAGAGCTCACTATATTTCCGATTCTGTTGGCTGTTGGTTTCTCGGCCATGATTGGTATTTTCTTTGGCTACTACCCAGCCCGCAAAGCTGCTGCTATGCAGCCGATACAAGCATTGAGGTATGAGTAGGTCTAATAACTTTGTGTAAATTTAGATTTGCAAAATCTAGAATTAAACATGCTTTTTAATTTCATTAGAAAGATCGAGAAGAGAGATTGCCTCGACATCATGACCTAAGCTAAATCTTTCTTGACCTGCATAAACAACAAATTTTTTCTTTGGCTCAAGATCTATACATGCTTGATGAAAACCCTTTTCAACCTTTGGTTGAAGGCTGCGTTTAATTTCAATGGCCCAAATTTCTTGATTAGGCCATGCAATGATTAAATCAATTTCCGCACCGCCGCTGGTTTTATAAAAATAGGGGATTGCGCCATTGGGTAAGGTGGCTGTTAAATTTTCAATGATGAAGGCTTCCCAACTTTGACCAATAATTGGATGTGATAGCAAGGCTTCTTTATTAGAAATACTAAGCAAAGAGTGAACTAAGCCACTATCCCTGACATAAACCTTTGGACTTTTAACTAGCCTTTTGCCGATATTATTGTGCCAAGGTTGCAACTTTCTAACCATCAATAAATCTATTAAAAGATCCATATAAGATTGAGCTGTTTTTTGATCAATGCCTAAGTTACCAGCCAGTTGAGCCACGTTGATGAGAGTGCCTTGTGCATTTGAAAGCATGCCCCAAAAACGACGTAAAGTTTCTGTGCTGATCCTAGGGGCAAATTGGGGGACATCTCTCTCTAAGTATGTTCTTATAAAGTTTTGGCGCCACAAAACACTTTGCTCTTCCGAGTCGGCTAAAAAACTATCTGGAAATCCGCCTCTTAGCCATAAAGACTCCATATCTTTTGGCTCAATCTCTGATGCCAGCAATGGAGTTAATTCCAAATAAGCAATTCTCCCAGCCAAACTTTCACCAGATTGCTTAAGAAGATCGGGGGAAGCGGAACCAAGTAAAAGATATTGACTAGTTTTCTTACCAGCTCTTTTTTGGCTATCAATCAGCCCTCGTAAAATGGGGAATAATCCCGGCGCTCTATGGACTTCATCCAGGATGACTAACTTATCTGTGTGCTCTTTAAGATAAAGCTCAGGTTGATTGAGTTTGGCTAGATCCTGCTCAGACTCTAGATCGAGATATATAGAGTCTGAAAAATGCTTTTTTAATTCAAAGGCAAGCGTTGTCTTGCCAACCTGCCTTGGCCCTAGAAGGGCAACAGCAGGAAACTGTTTGACTGCACTTTCGAGTGTTTTAAATAGTTTTCTGGTAAACATCCTTGCAATTATGGAACCACAATACTAGATTTGCAAGGATAAACTCTAATTTTTCACGAATTTAGGGCTTAAACCTGACTTTTAAGCAGAACTGTAAATTCAGGGGTGGTTCATCTAAGCCCTTTATCATGAGGCTATGGATATCTACTTAATACTTAAAGCAGTTATTTTGGGCTTGGTGGAGGGCTTCACTGAGTTTTTGCCTATTTCATCGACAGGTCATTTGATCTTAGCGAGTGACTTGCTCGACTTTAATGACGAAAAAGGCAAAGCCTTCGTTGTCATTATTCAGTTTGGCGCAATTTTGGCAGTTTGCTGGGAATATCGTCAGCGACTTGTGAGTGTCTTATCCGGCTTATTCACCAGAAGAGTTTCTCAGCGCTTTGCTATCAACATCATAGTAGCCACGATTCCAGCGGTTATTTTGGCTTTGCTATTTGGTAAATATATTAAGGCTGCGCTTTTCTCACCGATACCTGTTGCTACAGCTTTTATTGTTGGTGGATTAATTATCTTTTGGGTAGAAGCAAGACAGAAGCGAATAACAGCGCAACTATCTGATTCTTTTTTAACTAGCACGAGTATTCAGAGTGTGGATGATTTGCGTTGGCAAGATGCATTCAAAGTAGGCTTGGCTCAGTGCGCTGCTTTAATTCCTGGCACATCACGCTCAGGCGCTACGATCATTGGTGGCATGGTGTTTGGTTTGCCTCGCCATGTAGCTACTGAGTTTTCTTTTTTCTTAGCAGTTCCTGTCATCTCAGCAGCTACTGTATATGAGTTGTTTAAATTGCGGGGTGTTCTAAGTGATATCAGCGCTGACGGTGGTGCGACCTGGACTACATTTGGCCCAGCCTTAGGCATTGGCTTTGTCGTTTCATTTATTTCAGCTTATGCTTGTATTCGTTGGTTGATTCGTTATGTAGCCACGCATGACTTCACCATGTTTGCATGGTACCGAATTGTTTTCGGCGTGATTGTTCTGTTAACGGCCTGGACTGGTACTGTGCAGTGGTCTCAATAATTTAATAACAAAAGTATGTCAGAGAATAAAAAAAACGATTCAGAGGGGAAATCTATTTCAGATTCAAGTCTCACTGCAAACCGCTTATATACAAAACCTGATCTTGAAAAAATCGCAGCCGGTGAGCACTACCTCAATCGTATTAAATCATTTGTTCTAAGAACGGGCCGCTTAACCCCCGGCCAAGCTAAAGCAATTGAAACGCTGGGACCACAATTTTTATTGCCTTATACAGGCCAAGCGATTGATTGGGGGAAAGCTTTTCAATCAACAGATACTCCTAAATCTATAACAAGTACAAACACACGCCCCAAGATTTTAGAGATTGGTTTTGGTATGGGTGAGACCACTGCCAAGATTGCTCAAGCTCGATCAGAAGATGATTTCTTGGCCATTGAAGTTCATGAGCCTGGCGTTGGGGCTTTATTAAAAGTCATTGGTGAGCAAAGCATTACGAATTTGCGTTTAATACGTCACGATGCAGTAGAAGTAGTGCAGAACATGATCCCTGAAAATTATTTAGATGGTGTTCACGTTTATTTTCCAGATCCATGGCATAAAAAGCGCCATAACAAGAGACGCTTAATTCAGCCAGAATTTGCCGCTTTATTAGCCAGTAGGATTAAACCAGGAGGGTATTGGCATCTAGCAACTGATTGGCAGGAGTATGCCGAGCAGATGATGGAAGTGCTATCAGCGGAGCCTAGTTTGCAAAATACAGGATCTTTAGAGGGGGCTTATTCGGAGAGGCCAAGCTACCGTCCCATAACCAAGTTTGAAAACCGAGGCATCCGATTAGGTCATGGTGTGTGGGACTTGGTGTTTAAGAAAAAGTAACTTTTTAACTTTCTCTTAAATACCCAAACAAACATACTTCATTTCTAAGTACTCATCGATACCCCAAGTACTGCCCTCACGACCTAAGCCTGATTGTTTAACGCCGCCAAAGGGCGCCACTTCGTTGGTGATTAATCCCGTGTTAACACCCACCATACCAAATTCAAGAGCTTCGGCGACACGCCAAATGCGCCCAATATCACGACTGTAAAAATAGGAAGCTAAGCCAAACTCGCTAGCGTTAGCTGCGTCAATGACTTCTGCTTCATTTTTAAAAGAGATCACTGCAGCTACTGGACCAAAGGTTTCTTCGGTAGTGATCAACATACCTGGTTTGACCCCAGATAAAACGGTAGGTTCATAAAATGTACCTCCTAAAGTGTGGCGTTTGCCGCCACTCTCTAGCTTGGCACCTTTTTGTATAGCATCTTGCACATGAGCTTCTACTTTCTGAACAGCCTGCTCATCAATCAATGGCCCTTGTTGGATGCCTTTTTCTGAGCCAGGACCTACTTTGATCATTTGTGTCGCCGCGGCTAGCTTCTGCACAAATGCATCATGCAAGTTTTCGTGGACATAAAAACGGTTGGTGCAAACACAGGTCTGACCTGCGTTGCGGTATTTTGAAGAGATGGCACCTTCAACAGCGGCATCTAGATCGGCATCTTCAAAAACAATAAATGGGGCGTGACCACCAAGCTCTAGGGCTAATTTTTTTACTGTAGGGGCACATTGAGCCATCAGAATTCTTCCAACGGGTGTTGATCCTGTAAAAGATAAGTGGCGTACCGTTGGTGAATTACAAAGAACCTTACCTACTAGGATCGAGTTATCTGCATCAGCAGTGACTATATTAATGACGCCATCAGGTATGCCAGCTTCTTTAGCTAATTCAACTAATGCTAAAGCGGAGAGGGGGGTTTGTTCAGCCGGTTTGATAATGATTGTGCAGCCAGCCGCAATGGCAGGGGCCACTTTACGAGTGATCATGGCCAATGGAAAATTCCAGGGGGTGATCGCCACACAAACCCCAATGGGCTGCTTTAATACCAACATCCGCTTGTCAGACCAGGTGGTTGCTGGAATGGCACCAGTTACCCGTTTAGCCTCTTCAGCAAACCACTCTAAGAAAGATGCTCCATAAAAAACCTCACCTCTAGCCTCAGCCAGGGGTTTACCTTGTTCTTGGGTCATCAATTCAGCGAGGCGATTACTGTCTCGAGAGACTAATTCAAACCAACGCTTGAGAAAACTGGCCCTTTCTTTACCCGTTTTAGCCTTCCAAGGCCCTAAGGCGTCTTGAGCTTTCTGAATCGCCAACTCTGCATCACTCACCCCCATATTGGGCACTAGGCTAATGACTTCTCCAGTAGCTGGGTTGATAACTGGGAATGTTTTGTTCGCAGTAGCTTGGTTGGTATCTTGAGTTTTATTCATAAGTAAGAGGTTAGCATACCGACTGATCCTCATCCCAGCTTACTAATAGGTGTTGTCAGAAAAGGGTTGTGATGAGACATTCAGGTAACTGGTCTATAAAAGACCTTTTACTTAAATTTATCTAGCCCTTAGGGCGAATAAAAAACTATCTATGGTTTTTTAGCTAAAAAATTTCACTAAATGTAGGTTTTTTATAATATGAAGTTAGTATTTACTAACAAATATTTTCTCCTTATAGGTCAATGACTACTCCAGCATAATTCACTTAAAGCTGACTATTTATACAGTCTTTTAATAACTAAAAATGCAATTTTTAATTTTCTATATTCTTGACAGGTTATATAAGTCTTTCTAATATTCGTTAACACAAAGATATGTTGCGGTGCGTCAAATTCAGCAGGTTGAATCGAGCGCAGTTTGAAAAAGCAATCGAAACATTTTTTGAAAGTAAGGGTTAATGAATACATACACACTAAAGATGGCTGGGACGATGACGAGGGACAAGCTCATACTTGTTCCGGCGTCGTCGTTGACTCATATCAATGTACTCAAGACAAAGATCTCCGGCGTCATGACAGCGATGGGTGTTTTAACTTGCCTCATACTTGCAGTCCTTTCATTGAACCAACCTTTGCGAGTTGAGCTAGGTACTTGGTTGATCCCCGCCCAGGCTTTTAAGATGCTTGAAGCTAGTTTTAGCTCAGTACCCTCAGTAGCAGAAGAAGCTGCTAAGACTCCAGCAAGCTTGATTGATCGTCAGGCGATGGATCAACAGATTCTGAAAAGCTCAGCGGAGCGCCAAGCCGTAGCTCGTTATGTTGCTGATAAATACAAAATTGCACACTCAGCCAGTCTCGAGTTTGTAGATAAGGCTATTAAGGTCAGTCGTGAAGTTGATTTAGACCCAACGCTCATTTTGGCAGTAACTGCCGTTGAATCTAACTTTAATCCTTTTGCTGAGAGTAATAAAGGTGCACAGGGATTGATGCAAGTCATGACTCATGTGCATACGGATAAGTACCAGTTATTTGGTGGTCATGAGGCTGCCTTAGATCCTGATGCCAATATGCGGGTAGGTTCATTAATTTTGCGTCAGTACATCGCTAAAGGTGGTTCATTAAACGCAGGTTTACGCTTGTATGTTGGTGCATCCTCTGTGTTTATCAGCGATGGCGGTTACGGTAGAAAAGTATTGGCTGAACGCGAGCGTATCAGAAATGCTGCATCAACTAAATTTGCTTCTATCCCTACAACCAGCAAACGTCTTTAATTAATTTCCCCAGACAATAAAAAGACCTCCATATGGAGGTCTTTTTATTGATCTTGAGCAAAACTCACATTTCATGTGGTCTTAATTGATGTGCCAGCTTATCTAAGACTCCATTGACGTACTTGTGACCGTCTGTGCCACCAAAGACCTTGGCAAGCTCGACAGCCTCGTTAATAGCCACTTTAAACGGTACACTAATATCCTCGGCTAACTCAAAGGCAGCGATGAGGAGGGCGCCATACTCAACTGGAGACAGTTCTTCCATCGGACGATCAATGTGCTGCTTGATGTGACTCTCAAGCGTTTCATAATGATTAACAACGCCTGAGAACAAATGATCAAATAGTTCTTTCTGAGCTTTTCTAAAGCCAGGATCTTCACCTAATTGTTTAGCAATAGTGGCATAGTCAGAAAAACCACCTGCCGCTTTAATAACTAGCCATTGATAAACAGCCTGTAAAGCATATTCCCGAGCACGACGACGAGGCGTGAGTGATCTTTTCACCGTCACTGATGATATGGGTCTACTAAGTTGTTGAGGATCAAAGTTCATCGTGTTTCCAATATCAATCTTTGATTATTCGTCTTCTTCTTCAACTTCATCATCAGGTGTCAAGCCAATTGATAAGTTAGCCATTTCAACGGCAGTACGAGCGCAATCGCGACCCTTCTCAGAGGTGCGTGCTTGGGCTTGAGCATCTGTTTCGCAGGTCAAAATACCGTTAGCAATTGGAATACCGTAATCTAAGCTGATGCGGCTAATTCCAGCAGCAGATTCATTGGAGACCAATTCGAAGTGATAAGTCTCACCACGAATCACAGCACCCAAAGCGATTAATGCATCAAATTCACCACTCTCAGTAAGCTTCTGGAGAGCTAGTGGAATTTCTAATGCACCAGGTACAGTCGTAATAACGATATCTTCCTCAGCAACACCAAGAGTTACTAGCTCTTTTACGCAGGCTAATGTCAGTGCCTCGCAATGCTCTGGATTAAACCGAGCTTGAACGATGCCAATACAAAGGTCTTGACCAGTTAAGTCAGCTTCAATTCGATCAATATTGCTTAGTGGCATTTGGAACCTCTTATTTAAATGATGAAACTACAAAAAATATTTTTAAAACTTTATTTAGATTGATACGGTAAGTGGCCAGTAACTTCTAAGTTGTAGCCAGACATCGTTGGTATCTTGCCAGGCTTTGCTAGCAATTTCATTTTCTTGATACCTAAGTCTTTTAGGATTTGGGCACCAATACCATAAGTGCGGAAGTCAGTTTTTCTTTGTGGATTAACTGGTACTAAGCCATCTAACTTACCTAATTGATTGAACCAAGCATCAGTGTTCACTGCTGCAGAGCCAGCACAATTTAAAAGTACGATAACGCCGGCTTCGCTTTGAGCAATTGTTTTAATCGCTTCTGTTACAGGCCAAGAGTGTTGGCTTTGAACAGTTTCAATGAGATCCAAAATGGTGGCAGGCTCATGGACACGAACCAAAGTTTCTTTTTCTGGATCTGGCGCTCCTTTGATCAGAGCTAAGTGAGCACATCCAGTCGGACTATCTTTATAGGCAATGCCCTGAAGTGGTCCCCATGGGGTGTTAAAGGTTCTGCTACCTTCGCGACTGATCATACTTTCATGACGACTGCGGTAATGTATTAAATCAACAATAGTGCCAATTTTTAATTGGTGCTCTTTGGCAAATTCAATTAAGTCGGGAAGACGAGCCATCTCGCCATCGTCTTTCATGATTTCGCAAATGACTGATGTTGGACTACAACCAGCTAACTCAGCTAGGTCACAACCTGCTTCTGTATGACCTGATCGCACTAGTACGCCACCAGGTTGAGCCATCAGTGGAAAAATATGACCAGGCATCACGATGTCACGCGGTTTTGCATTTGAGGCAACAGCGACCTTCACTGTGTGCGAACGATCAGTTGCAGAAATACCAGTAGTAACGCCTTCAGCAGCTTCAATAGATACTGTGAAGTTGGTACCTAAGGCAGCGGTGTTATCGCGAACCATTAAAGGTAGGTTGAGTTGATCACAACGCTCACGTGTGAGCGTTAAACAAATTAAGCCGCGACCATGTTTGGCCATAAAGTTAATGGCCTCTGGTGTGACGTGGTCGGCTGCTAAAACAAGGTCGCCTTCGTTTTCTCGATCTTCTTCATCCACCAAAATAACCATGCGTCCGGCACGCATTTCGGCAATGATTTCTTCAACGCTGGCTAAGGAATAGGCTGTACTTGGCATAGAGGCGTGATTTTAAAGCTTTTTTGACAGCTCTAAGGGGCTTTTTGGATATTTAAGGTATTAAGGCAGCCAAGCTAGCTGATTTGGGTGCTATTTACTTGGGAGCACTCAACATCCGCTCAACATAGCGAGCAATTAGATCGACTTCTAAGTTCACCGGTGAACCGGCTTTTAGATACTGCAATGTTGTATTTTCTAAAGTGTGGGGTATCAAGTTGATATGCATCAGACAGCCATTCGCCACATCTTCAATTTGGTTAACGGTCAATGAGGTGCCATTAACAACGATAGAGCCTTTGTAAGCAAGGTACTTACCTAGTAATCTTGGTGCTTTGATGACTAGGTGCCAAGATCCTTGATCATTTACACTTTCAGTAGCAACCTGCTCAAATAAAATCACTTCGCCCATACCATCCACATGACCACTGACCAGGTGTCCACCTAGACGATCATTAAAACGAAGCGCTTTTTCTAAGTTAATAAAACCTGGTTGGCTAAGGCCCGTAGTTTTATCAAGAGATTCTGCAGAAATATCAATAGAAAAGTGAGTGGGGCTCATTTCAACAACGGTCATACAGGCCCCTTGAAGAGCAATGCTGTCACCCAGTTGAACATCAGTCATATCTAGGCCACCCGCCTCGATTTTTAAACGGTAACCATCCCCTAGTTTTTCAACAGTTTCGATACTGCCAATAGCTTGAATAATTCCAGTAAACATATTTTTTATATTTCTTTAATAATTAATTACAAATAATCCCACACTTAAGCAGGTTAATTTTCTAAAAGAGTTTTGTATAAGCGCAATCGTAAGTCATTACCAATACTAGTGTGATCTACCAAGGTCCAATCAATTGTTTTATCCAAAGACTGAAGCTCCGAAAGATTGGCGATGCCTAAGCCTTCACCAATTAAACGTGGTGCCATGTAAATCAAAAGCTCATCAACGCAAGATTCACGAATCAGGGAGCCATTGAGTTTAAATCCGGCTTCTACATGAACTTCATTGATGTGTAATTTTTCTGCTAAATATTTAAAGACTGCTGGTAAATCGACTTTACCTTTGCTGCCCGGGGAATGATCAGGTATCTGAAGTACCGTTACATTTTTATCAGATAGTATTTTTTTGGTTTTTTCAAAATGAACAGGATCAACATTTCCACAAATGACTATGGTGTGACCGCCAATACTTTGATCAAGAATTTTGGCATCAAGCGGCACTTCTAAAAATGAATCTATCAAAACACGCAGTGGCTGACGAGTGGTATTAATGCCTCTAGCATTGAGCTGAGGGTTGTCTTCTTTGACAGTGCCGATGCCTGTGAGGATGCAGCATGCTTGTGCGCGCCAGTGATGGCCATCTAATCTTGCGTCAGTACTGGTGATCCATTGACTGGTACCATTATTGAGAGCAGTCTTACCATCTAAGCTTGTGGCTATCTTCAAGCGTACCCAAGGCAGGCCTTGGGACATTCTCTTGATAAAACCAAGATTAAGTTCTTTGGATTCTTTTTCAAGTAAGCCACATCGTACTTCTATACCTGCTTGGCGTAAAAGTTCAAGCCCTTTACCCGCAACGAGAGGATTTGGATCTTGCATTGCTACAAATACTGTCTTAACTTTTGCTTTGATCAGGCTATCAGTGCAAGGGGGTGTTCTGCCTTGATGGCAGCAAGGCTCTAATGTGACATAAGCATTTGCGCCTGCGGCATCATGACCTTTTTGTACTGCATCTTTGAGGGCCACGATTTCTGCATGATCACCACCAACTGCTTGGGTAAACCCGCGACCGATGATTTGTTCATCCTTGACAAGAACGCACCCAACCCTTGGGTTAGGGTTGCTTATGAATAACGACTTCTTGGCCTCGGCCAAGGCGGTATTCATATATTCAAAGTCGAAGTTGCTGTACATGGTAGCTGGATGTTTTAGGGCTATATTGGAGCTATTAATTAGAAGAACAAGCTTGATTATCCTCTTTTGGGTTACAAGTGCGCCAACGACCCCCAGGACCCAAGATGATGTGCCTGATGAGGTCTGGATATTGGGTATGTTGCCAAATAATTCGATTAGCCACAAATCCACCATTTTTAAGCAAAGCTATTTGTCCATTTTTGAAGCTCAAATGACGAGTTTTATAGGGTGCGCTCATGTCAGTAAATTGCTGGCTAGGTTTCAGTAAATCCTCCGGAATATGTATCAGACCAATTAACTGATTGGATTTTAAAGAGTAAATTTTCAGAGGAGTTGATATAGCTGGATGATTTTTACTGAAATAATTTTCTTGGATTTGCCAGCCTTCACCCCAATTATTCACTTGAATAGGATGCATAGTCACTTCAACATTTTTGGATCTTGAGTATTGCCTACTGAATTGCGCATCTTGAATAAAAGAATGAACCACTCTGCGTAATTGCAACTCTGCAATCTGTCGATTAAATAAATTGACTCCAAAGCCCGTCATCACACCCACGATAGCTAAGCAAATCATCATTTCTAGCAAGCTAAAACCCTCGATTAATTTTTTATCGTTGAGCAATTTAGAGTATTAGTCCCCAGCTAAGGCGTTGAAGCGAACGCTGCTTTTTAGAAGATTTGTTTTTATCGGATTTGGTAATTTCATCAATACGAATACTTGTTTGAATGCTGAGATGATTAATTGGGCTGGTAACTGTAATTTTGTAATGCTGACTAGAGATGCCTGATTTAGCCCTGAAGTATTTAGGTTTAAAGGATTCAATCGAAACTGTTGAATCTTCTAGTTGTTGAATGCCGGCTAGTAATAATTTTTCAGTTGTCACCAGGTGAACTTCTGCTAAATGGAATGCTTGAAGGTATTGCTTCTCGCTACTCATAGACCTTATCTGAGTGCTTGCTGTATGGACGGCAGAAGCGCTAGCTATACTGGTCAGTAATATGATAGTCAAAGCGAGAGGTAAAACATAGCCAGCTTGAGCTTTAGGGTTTAATAGATTTTTAGCGCAAAGCATAGGTTTTCTGTAATTCAAGTTGATGCTTTCTTTTCTGAAGTTTTAAGTTGAACTTGATGGCTTTGACTTGTTTCCAGTGCGGATGATTTTTAGATGCGCGTTCTTGTACCTCATGAGGTTCATACCATTGCAGTTGGCCCTGATGAGGTATACCAACTTGTATCTGTAGAGATTGCACATGACCAACCAATGCATCATTTTGTAGAGCATTTTTCTTATTTTTAGTTTGTAAATAAAGAACGCCATCACGTTGCTGATGATGACCTTGATGTTGAACAAAGAAAGCTTGATAGGGCTGATCTGTGGAGTTTGTTTGTGTATAAAAAGCATCTGAGCCATCCATGCTGGCCGCACCTTTACGTACCTGAAAGCTTGCAATTTTGGTATTACTCATCTGAGCACTATCTTTAACCATGAGTCTAAAACCTGATGTGTTTTTAGTTATTTGAGACTCATGAATCGCGCGACCCATCATCTGCAGTGCTTGCAGTCCCTCAGATTGAAGCAAGCTCATGCTTTGTTGTTTTTCGAAGGCTTGAAAGATTTGGATACTGCTTTGACTCATGCCAAGAGCTAAGCTACTACTAATCAGTGAGGAGATCATTAATTCCAATAGGCTCATTCATCTACCTCAGAATATAAAAGAGCCATTTCTAATTCATGTTGATCGCTTATCTTTAAAAGCTCTTTAAGCTCTCGTTCTTGACGAGTAATTGATGCAGTTATGAATTGCTGACCCGAAAAAATAATAAGATAAGACCCGCTCATTAAAGCTAAGGTAACTAAGACCTCGATAAAAGAGAAGCCTAAAGTTTTACTTTGATGTGGATTGGAGTTTTGTAGACAAGACATCCCCACATGATGGAGATGATCTTAAATGATGAAAATCAGACATTACTGATTTAAATGTAGGAAATTTCTTAATTACGGGTTGAAAGTATTTTTACTTCAACTCTTTAAGAGCACTCTCAAATGATTCAATATCTGCAAAGCTCTTATAGACTGAAGCAAAGCGGATGTAAGCGACCTTATCTAAGCGCTTGAGTTCTCGCATCACAAGCTCTCCGATTCGTTCGCTAGGAATTTCTTTTTCGCCAGTAGCTTGAAGACGTTCTTCAATATTGCGTATACCCTCTTCAACTGCCTCAGCAGAAACAGGGCGTTTACGTAGAGCAATACCCATAGAATCAACAATCTTGTTACGGTTGTATTCGACGCGGCTACCATTCTTTTTAACAATGGCAGGAAGTGTTAGCTCAGGTCGCTCGTAGGTCGTAAAACGCTTGTCACATTTTTCACAGCGACGGCGACGTTTGATGACGTCACCTTCCTCAGATACACGGGTATCTAAAACCTGAGTATCTGAGTGTTTACAGAAGGGACAATGCATCTATTTTCCGATCAAGCTTAATCAGCTATTAATTACTATAAACAGGGAAGCGCTTAGTTAATGCAGATACCTGATCGCGAACCTTAGCGATATTAGCGGCATCGTTAGGATTGTCTAAAACATCGGCAATCCAATGGGCAACCTGAATCGCCTCAGCTTCCTTGAAGCCTCGAGTTGTCATTGCTGGTGAACCTAAACGGATACCACTCGTTACAAAGGGTTTCTCAGGATCATTAGGGATTGAGTTTTTGTTACATGTGATGTGAGCTTCACCCAAAACGCGCTCAGCTTCTTTGCCAGTGATCTTTTTGGCACGTAGGTCAACCAACATCACGTGAGATTGTGTGCGTGAAGAAACAATGCGAAGACCACGTTCGATCAATGTCTTTGCCATGGCATCAGCATTTAACAAAATCTGCTGTTGGTAGACTTTGAAGCTTGGCTCTAGAGCCTCTTTGAAGGCAACTGCTTTAGCTGCAATCACGTGCATCAAAGGACCACCTTGTAAACCAGGGAAAATAGCAGAATTGATAGCTTTTTCGTGCTCAGCTTTCATCAAAATGATGCCGCCACGAGGACCACGTAAGCTCTTATGAGTTGTCGATGTGACAACGTCAGCATGAGGTACTGGGTTGGGGTACACGCCACCAGCAATCAGTCCTGAGTAGTGAGCCATGTCGACTAAGAAAATAGCACCAACTTCTTTAGCCACTTTAGCGAAGCGCTCAAAATCAATATGTAGGGAGTAAGCAGATGCGCCAGCAATGATTAGCTTTGGCTTGTGTTCACGAGCCAAACGCTCCATAGCATCGTAGTCAATCTCTTCTTTTGCATTCAAGCCATAAGAAATAGCATTGAACCACTTACCACTCATATTAAGAGCCATACCGTGGGTCAAGTGACCGCCTTCAGCCAAGCTCATACCTAAAATCGTGTCACCTGGCTTTAAAAATGCCAAGAAAACAGCTTCGTTAGCAGATGCTCCGCAATGAGCTTGAACATTGGCTGCCTCAGCGCCATAAATCTGCTTTAGGCGGTCAATTGCCAGTTGCTCAGCAACGTCCACAAACTCGCAACCACCGTAATAACGTTTGCCCGGGTAACCCTCAGCATACTTATTAGTCAATTGAGAGCCTTGGGCCTCTAAAACCGCTGGAGACGCATAGTTTTCTGAAGCGATGAGCTCAATATGGTCCTCTTGACGCTTATTTTCTGCTTGGATGGCTTCCCACAATGCGGGATCAGATACAGCCAATGTTTGACTACGTTTGAACATGTTTAAGGCTTTCTATGAGGATCAACTATTTTGGAACTAGCTTACGCTAAACTCTGTAAACCCAAATGATACAAAAAAATAGACAAGGAGATCGTAAATGCCTCAATTAATAGCTCTAGTGACCGGTGCAACGGCTGGTTTTGGCCAAGCCATAGCGAAAAGATACCTTGCGGAAGGTCATAAAGTGATCGCTGCAGGTCGTCGTCAAGACAGATTAGAGGCCCTTAAAGCCTCTTTACCTGCTGATCAGCAAGCCCGTTTACACACTACTATTCTTGATGTAACCGATAAAGACGCTGTTTTCGCACTGGTGGACCAATTGCCTGCTGCCTTTGCTAAGGTAAACGTCCTAGTGAATAACGCTGGTTTAGCACTGGGTCTTGAGCCTGCCCATCGTGCCATTCTTGATGATTGGGAGCAAATGGTGGATACCAACATCAAAGGTCTGATGTACATGACTAGAGCCTTTTTACCGGGCATGGTTGAGCGCGGGTCTGGGCACGTCTTTAATTTGAGTTCTATTGCTGGTCGTTACCCTTATCCGGGCGGCAACGTTTACGGTGGCAGCAAAGCATTTGTGCGTCAATTTAGCTTGAATTTAAAGTCTGATTTATTAGGTACACCAGTGCGAGTTACAGATATCTCACCTGGTTTATGTTCTGGAACAGAGTTTTCTAATGTGCGCTTTAAGGGTGATGATGAAAAAGCATCTAAGGTATACGACGGTGTTCAAGCTTTGACAGCCACTGATATTGCAGAATCTGTTTACTGGGCATCCACCTTGCCAGCTCACGTTAATATCAATGTCATTGAAATGATGCCTGCCTGCCAAGCATCAGGCCCATTAGCGGTTCATCGTCAAGCTAAGTAATCAACAATGAATTGAGAATTAACAGTAAGGTCACAAAAAAGTTAGAAAATGACAACTAAGTGAGTTGATCCTCTACGAGGAATTTAAAAAAACTCATTGAGTTGTTATTGAGCTTCTGATAAAGCAGCAAGTATCAAATCAAAAAGATTTAAATTTTTAAAATAGCAATATCTAAACATTAAACTATTTCTACGGAAAATCATTTATATGCAACCGACTCAAGATTTATCAATTTTGTCATTAGTTTTAAATGCCAGCATCCTGGTGCAACTGGTGATGTTGTTATTACTCGGTCTTTCAGTTGCATCTTGGACAATCATCTTTAGAAAAGGTATGTCGCTTAAAGCCGTGCGCAGAGATACTGAGCGTTTCGAGAGAGACTTTTGGTCTGGTGGGGATTTGAATACTTTATTGCAAGGGGCGATGCGCAATAAAGAGCAGGCATCTTGCTTGGAGCGCATTTTTGAGTCAGGCATGCAAGAGTTTTTAAAAGGTAATGAGATTGATGGCGCACGACGCGCCATGAAAGCTGCTTACCAACGCGAGATGGATACATTAGAAGCTAACTTACCTTTCTTGGCATCAGTAGGTTCGGTCTCCCCATACATCGGTTTGTTCGGCACCGTGTGGGGCATTATGAATTCTTTCCGGGGCTTAGCTAACGTTCAGCAAGCCACATTAGCAAGCGTAGCGCCTGGTATTGCTGAAGCATTAGTGGCGACAGCTATTGGCTTATTTGCGGCGATTCCAGCGGTGGTTGCCTACAACCGTAATGCTGCTGATATTGATCGTCTGTCAATTCGTTTTGAAACATTCATTGAAGAATTTTCTAATATTCTTCAGCGTCAACAGCAAGCTCGTTCATAAGGGATCGCTCACCATGCCAAGTATCTCTAGAAAATCCGGCCGAGGTCGTCGAGCAATGGCAGATATCAATGTGGTTCCTTACATTGATGTGATGTTGGTGTTGTTGGTCATTTTTATGGTAACTACTCCCATGGTCAATCCCGGCATTGTTAATTTGCCAACATTAGGTGGCGCACAAGTGCAGCCACTTCCACCGGTACTAATTAATATTTCTGCTGAAGAAGTTATTTTGGTTAAGAGTGAAGGTCGAGCTGATAAAACTTTATCTCGTCAAGAGTTAGGTGCATTCGCGCGTGAGCGTGCAGAGTTGAGTCCTGATCAACCCATGGTGATTGCTGCCGATAAATCTATCAAATATGAAGTAGTCATGGATGTCATGGCAAGGCTCAAAGAGAATGGTGTTAAACGAGTTGGTTTGGCGGTGAAAAGTAATTGAGCTCTGCAGCGCTTTCATTTTCTCCACGGGACCGACTCCAAGCTGAGTCTGGAACTGGTAAAGCCTTTGTATGGGCTTTTGGAATGCACCTATTGCTGGTTGCGTTTTTAACAGTTGGGTTGAATTGGAAAAGCCGAACGCCATCAGGATTAGAGGCAGAGATCTGGGATAACGTTCCGGTCATTAAAAGTGTTTCTCAGGCAGTTGAGCAAAAAATGGATGCTGATGAAAAAGCAGACATTGCTATGAAGAAGAAAAAAGAGATTGAAAAAAAGCCAGAGCCTAAAAAAGAATTGGCTAAAGAAACTAAAAAGGTTGACCCAAAAGAATTAAAAAAACAAAAAGCTGAAGAAGAAAAGCAGGCAAAATTAAAAGAAGAAAAATTAAAAGAAGATAAAAAGAAAGCTCAAGAGAAGGCCAAGGCTGAAGCAGAGCGCAAAGAATTATTGGCGCAAGATAAAGCGAGATCTGAACAGTTGGCGCGTCTTCGTTCGGCTGCTGGTAAAGAAGGTTCCGCTGGCGGGAGAGGTGGTGTGGTGGGAGATGGCGTTGGCGGTGGTGGAAACGCTAAAGCTGGGTATGCTGATAAAGTTCGGAAAAAAATACTGCCATTAATTATTTTTAACCCTTCTTTGGTGGCTGGTAATCCGTCAACCGAGGTGGCTGTTGAATTAGCGCCAGATGGCACAATCATTAGTAGAAAAGTTTTAAAAAGCAGCGGTGATACTGGATGGGACCGAGCAGTATTAAAAGCAATCGATGATGCCGAGACCTTGCCCAAAGATGATGATGGCAAAGTACCCAAGCAAGTACGTTTGAACTTTAAGCCTAAAGATTAATATTGAACGATTAAACTAATAAATATATGAAAAATTTACCCCAACGCTTAGTAGGTACTTTGCTGTGTTTTACGGCATCGCTATCTCTTTTAAGTGCTCCTGCACAAGCACAAATGAATATTGATATTTCTGGTGTGGGCCAATCACTTTTCCCAATCGCTGTGATGCGCTTTACCGGGGAGAGCCAGCTTCCAGCAAAAGTCACCGATGTAGTTCGCTCTAACCTTTCTAGAAGCGGTGCGATGCGCAACGTCGAATCTGGTAACGCTGAAATGGCTTGGGACGCCAATCCTGATTACAAATCATGGAAGGCACGTGGAGCAGACGCTTTAGCTACTGGCACAGTAACAAAGCTATCTGATGGTCGCTTTGAGATACGTTATCGCTTATTTGATATTTTGAAAAATGAAAGTTTGGGTGGCCTCGTTGTGACTGTTAGTGCAGATGAGATACGCTTAGCTGGACATAAAATTGCTGATGACATCATTCAGAAGCTCTTGGGTGAGCGCGGCATTTTTTCAACCCGACTTTCTTACGTGATTCGTTCAGGTAAGAGTCATCGCCTAGTCATTTCAGACTCTGATGGCGAAAATGCCAAGCCTGCATTAGCAAGTAATGAACCCATCATTTCTCCATCATGGTCACCCGATGGTAAAAAAGTCGCTTACGTTTCTTTTGAATCACGGAAACCCGTCGTTTATGTACATGAACTAGCAACTGGGCGCCGTACTGTTCTATCTGACCAAAAAGGTAACAATAGCGCCCCCTCTTGGTCAGTGGATGGGCGTCACTTGGCGATTGCATTATCAAAAGATGGCAACACCCAAATTTACAAAATTAATTCGAATGGCACTGGATTAGATCGATTAACCCGTGGTCGTGCTATTGATACAGAACCACAATGGTCGCCCGATGGTAAGTCTATTTATTTCACAAGTGATCGTGGTGGTAGTCCTCAGATTTACCGTATGTCAGTCAACGGCGAGGCTGATGGGGGCGCTCAAAGAGTTACTTTTAAGCACGGGTTTGTAACCAGCCCTCGCTTGTCACCAGACGGTAAAAATATGGCTTATATCGCCCGTGTTGGTGGAGCTTATCGTCTTCATTTGCAAGATTTAACGACAGGTGAGGTTTTACCTCTAAGCGAAGGTGATCGAGATGAGACTCCTACCTTTGCCGCTAACGGACGTTACATCCTTTTTGCCGCTAGATCAGGCGGTAAGCCTGTATTGATGGCAGTTTCTATCGATGGAAAGAACAAGCAAGTCCTAAGTCTTCCGGGTGCAGATATTAGGGAGCCTGCTTGGGGTCCTTTCATGGATTAATTGGGTTTTAATTTAAATTTGTTACGATAGAGCCTGTGTTTGAACAAAAGCTTGTCTTTGCTGAAGCTAAGCTTTTGTTTAAATTATCTTTTTATATTTATTAACGTGAGGTTTTTATGAATCAATTTTCTTTAGCTCGTAGAGCAACTTTGTTATTTTCAGTAGTATTACTGACTGCTTGTGCCTCTGGTGTCAAGCTTGATGACGTGGCTGGTAGCGGTAAAGGCGGCGTCGATTACAGTTCACAGCCATGGAATGATCCAAAGAGCCCGTTGTTTAATCGTAGCGTTTATTTTGACTTTGATAGCTACGCTGTTAAAGCCGAATACCAAGCGACTCTTCAAGCGCATGCTAATTACCTTAAATCTAATAAAGATCGCAAGATCAAAGTTCAAGGTAATACAGATGAGCGCGGTACAACTGAATACAACTTGGCTCTAGGCCAACGTCGTTCAGAAGCTGTTCGTAAATCACTCACTTTGTTAGGTGTTTCTGATTCACAAATTGAAGCGGTGAGCTTTGGTAAAGAGAAGCCTAAAGCACAAGGTAGCAACGAAGCAGCATGGAAAGAAAATCGCCGCGCTGATATCGCTTACTAACTCTTTAAATTAGAAATATGCAAATGAAGGTTAATCATTATTTGCACAAAACAACAGCGGCTATGGCCGCTGTTGTTTTTGTTGCAACTGCCAGTTTTGCCACTCCAGCTTATGCTTTTTTAGAGGATGCCGAAGCTCGTCGCGCTATTCTTGAGGTGCGCTCACAGTTGAGTAAGAGTCAAAACTCTCAAGTACAAATGCAGGTACAGTTAGACGAGCTCGCTGAAGAGAACGCAAAGCTTAGAGGCCGTGCTGATTTACTTGAGAAACAAGTTGAAGAGTTGCTAACTCAACAGAAGAGTTTCTATGGCGATCTTAATAATCGCTTAAAAACATTTGAGCCACAGGTATTAGAAATCGAAGGTGTTCAAGGCAAAGTATTACCAGGTGAAAAAGAAGCATATGAAACTGCTTTAAAAGCATTCCAAGAAGGCAGTCTAAAGAAAGCTGAGTCTGGATTTGTGGCGTTTGTTAAAAAGTATCCAGCTAGTCCTTATTGGCCCTTGGCTCAATTTTGGTTAGGCAATG
>CAMDUR010000016.1 GCA_945879115.1 Polynucleobacter meluiroseus | reverse complement strand
TTGCCCTTGATTGAGTAAGAAACCAGCATCCTCATCGTAATGCCAGTAATCTTCTGGGCGCTCTGTTGCTTTGGTATCAAAATTTAAGGCCGCTAAATAGCCAGCAATAACGGAATGGTGCCTTATCTGAATAGCCGAATGAAACTCTTCATAACTTGGAAATTGAAATGGGATCGGCGCAAGTAACATACTCACTAATATTTCTTTATTAAGGTCATCCTTTACCTTAAAACCTTTTAATGAAAGCGTCTCAAAAAGTCGTGTCGTGTCCCAGTTGGGAGCCCACTGACTCTGATGCTCTTCTTTGAGGCTAAAGGCTATAACTAGAGAGGAATCTTGATTGGCTTCTCTTAGGTTGATGGCATTTTCCAAACCATGCAACTTAAAATAGCTCATTACTTGAATAAGTAAGTTTTCTTTATCACTTTTGTTTGATAAAAAAAACTCAATTCCGCGAGTTTCAAAAAATATTTTTTGTTGATTCTCGCTCATATTAAATCCTATAAAAAACGATCTAATAAACGGCGACTATGCTTATCTAAAGCTTTGATGTCCTCAATCAGGTATTGAACACCATGGGCATCGGCGATTAAATAAGTTGTGGGGTTAATTCGTCTGATATTTTCTTCGCCGCGCAAGGTGAACTCAGTTGACCCACGACTCGTTTCAACCCACCAGGTGCTGGGAGTTGTAAAAGAAGATACAGACTTAATCTCAGTTAAAACAGGCATGAACTCTCTGGTGGCGAATTCAGCATTAATCAACACCTGATTCTCTAAGCTGGTTTGCTCAAATTGATCTAGCCAAATCAGCTCATGGCCATCACGATCAACTATGGCAATGGATTCATGGGGGGAGCTGATAGGAAATGCTCTAACTGGGACCACCTGCTCATGCAGTTGTCCAGATTGATCTGTCAGGCAAAGGTGCCCAAATGAATTTCTTGATAAGGCAAATGAAACAGTTAAGTTAATCACGCTGCACTCCTAGCTCTTCATCAACGACGTCCATAGCTTGCCTTGCTTGAGTATCATACATCCTGCGATAGACTCCTTGCAACTCCATCAAGCGATCATGACTTCCCTCTTCCACGATCTGCCCTTTATCTAAAACAATTAGGCGATCAGCTTTACGAAGAGTTGATAGCCGATGGGCTATCGCTATAGTAGTTCTTCCTTTTACAAGATTATCCAAAGCTTTTTGAATCTCTTTTTCAGTGGTGCTATCAACTGACGAGGTGGCTTCGTCCAAAATCAGAATTTGCGGATCAATTAATAATGCTCTTGCAATTGAAATACGCTGACGCTCACCGCCAGAAAGTGATTGTCCTCGCTCACCGACTAATGAGTCGTAACCGTGCGGCAAACGCAAAATAAACTCATGCGCATGGGCAGCTCTTGCTGCAGAGATAACTTCCTCTCGACTTGAATGAGGTTTGCCGTAGGCAATATTTTCAGCAATCGTACCGAAGAATAAAAATGGTTCTTGTAAAACAAGTCCAATGTGGCGCCTGTAATCTGCCACCGCAATAGAGCGGATATCTACACCATCCAGCTTAATGGTGCCTTCAGCAGCATCATAAAAACGGCAAATTAAATTAACAAGCGTACTCTTACCAGAGCCGCTATGGCCCACCAAACCAATCATCTCTCCAGGTGCAATGGCGAGATTAATCCCTTTTGTAACTGAACGATTGCCGTACCTAAAGCCCACATTTTCTAAATCAATTCGGCCTTTTACATTGGTAAGCTTCACGGGTTGCGCTGGATCAGGAACGCTCGAGACGTGATCTAAAATGTCAAAAATGCGCTTAGAGGCAGTTGCAGCTTGCTGGGTAAATGACACGATACGACTCATTGAATCTAGGCGAGTATAGAAACGACCGATATAAGCTAAACAGGCTGTCAACATACCTACCGTAATCGCATCACGAGAAATCTGCCAAATACCAAAAGCCCAAACCACTAGTAAACCAATTTCAGTTAGCAAAGTAATGGTTGGTGAGAACAAAGCCCAAACTCTGTTAACCCGATCATTGACAGCTAGGTTGTGCTGGTTAGCCAAACGGAATCGATCCGTCTCACGCTCCTCTTGAGCGAAAGCTTTAACAACACGTATTCCTGGAATCGTATCAGCTAAGACACTTGTTACTTCAGACCAAATTCGATCAATCTTTTCAAATCCGAATCGTAGTTTGTCACGCACCACATGAATAGCCCAACCAATAAAGGGTAATGGTGTCAGAGTAACCAAAGCCAACCATGGATCAATAGTGACTAATATGACAGCAGTCATTAAGATCATCAGAACATCGGTCGCAAAATCTAACAGATGCATTGATAAGAACAAGCAAATTCGATCAGATTCGGAACCAATCCTAGCCATTAAATCGCCAGTTCTTTTGCCACCAAAATACTCTAATGACAATCTCATTAAATGTTCATATGTTTTTGTTCTTAAGTCAGCGCCGATTCTCTCACTGACTAATGCCAATATATACGTCTTAGCCCAACCCAAACCCCAAGCTAATAGCGCGGCAAAAAATAAAGCTGTCAAATAAAAAATGGTGAGTTGCTGATCAATGGCTTGCCCACTTTGGTAAGGCAACAAAATGTCATCCATGATTGGCATGGTTAAGTAAGGTGGCACCAATGTTGCAGCGGTGGAAGCTAGCGTTAATAAAAATCCTGCTAATAACTGACCTCTGTAAGGTTTAGCAAATCTCCATAGACGGAATAGCGTCCATGTGGAGGGCGGTGCAAGATTCTCTGAGGTACAAGCTGGACATTCTTCCTGATCAGGTGGTAGTGGCACCCAACAAGTAGGACAAACCATTTGTCCTACTAAATCTTTACTTGAGTCATGTAAACCTAAAAATCGATTTTTTTCTATGTTGTATTGCTGAACAAGTCGATTAGCTGCTGGGTTTTGAGCTAAGGTGAAGCGCCAAGATGCTAAGCGGCCCTTCTCACTCACCAACTCCAAACTTGCTACACCTGCGTGATCTTGAAGTTTTAAATGATGATCTTGTGAAAAACCCCAATGCTCCCAATTTGAAGAGGAGTCAGATTTAGGTAAATTATGCTTTTTATAAGCATATAAACCCTGATCGGTGAGATAAATCAAACCTTTTTCAAATTCAAGGTCACCATTTAAATCTAATTCTATGAAAGCGATCATCACATCGCCAGCCCCCTCTTTGAGCGGGAGAGCATTTTGCCAATGACTTGGCAGGCGATTCAGTTGTTTGAGTTCGGTATTTATCAAAGGAAGCTTTGCTTAGTTCTTGAATAGTGAGCGATTATCTCAAATTTACCAAACAAAATATTTACCTTTTTTTGTCAACTAAAAGACCCCCTAGGCGTTAATCGAACAAGTACAATTAGGTAAATTTGGCACTTTCGCCCCACATGACAAAAAAAACAATAGAAATCATAGATATCAAGGTCCTCAAAGGGCCCAGCATGTGGACCTACAGCCCCGTCTTAGAGGCCTGGGTTGATATTGGCGATTTGGAGGATTGTCCCTCTAACACCATTCCAGGATTCACAGACCGCTTAGTCTCATGGTTACCTAGCCTAATTGAGCACCGCTGCAGCTACGGTGAACGGGGTGGCTTCATTAAGCGCCTTGAAGAAGGTACCTGGCCAGCTCATATCCTTGAGCACACTACACTTGAACTTCAGAATTTAGCTGGCATGCCTGGTGGATTTGGTAAAGCTCGACAAACAAACAAACGTGGCATCTACAAAGTAGTTGTTCGTGCATGGCATGAAGAAATCACTAAAACGGCACTTTATTTAGCTCGTGATCTAGTCATGGCTGCCATAGAGAACACAACGTTTAATGTCCCTGCAGCTATTAAAGAAATAGAAGATTTGGTCGACAGTCTGTATTTGGGACCAAGTACAGGTTGTATTGTTGATGCCGCCAGAGAAAGAAAAATTCCAGCAACACGTCTCTCAGAGGGTAATTTAGTTCAGCTAGGTTATGGCAATCAACAAAGACGTATTTGGACAGCCGAAACAGAATTAACCAGCGCTATCGCAGAAGGTATTTCTAGAGACAAGGATTTAACTAAATCATTATTGGCTTCTTGCGGCGTTCCTGTTCCTAAAGGTCGCATGGTTGAAAGTCCAGCCGATGCATGGGAAGCCGCAAAAGACTTGGGACTACCAGTCGTTGTAAAACCGTATGACGGAAATCATGCTCGCGGTGTTTTCACTAACCTAAGCAATCAAACTGAAATTGAAAAAGCATTTGAAGATGCTCTTGAAGAAGGTAGTGGTGTGATGGTCGAACGCTTCATACCTGGCAATGAGCACCGCTTATTAGTGGTTGGTAAAAAAGTTGTAGCTGCTGCTAAAGGTGAGTCAGCATGGGCTAAAGGTGATGGGGTCAGAAATATTCGCCAACTAATCGAGGAAGAGATTAATACTGATCCTCGCCGAGGTGAAGCGGAAATACTTCCTTTAAGCCCCGTTGTCTTTGATAAACAACTTGAGCTTGAATTAGCACGGCAAAAACTAACACTTGATTCAGTGCCAACTAAAGATCAAGACGTTTTAGTTCAGGGGTCAGGCAATATGGCGTTTGAGGTGACTCACCTAGTACATCCTGAAGTTGCTGCTCAAGCAGCATTAGCCGCACGAGTGATAGGTTTGGATATTGCAGGTATTGATATCGTTGCCGCAGATATCTCTAGGCCACTTGAGGAACAGGGTGGGGCAATTATTGAAGTCAATGCAGGCCCTGGGTTAATTATGCATTTGAAGCCTGCCGTAGGTAAGCCACAACCTGTTGGCGCTGCAATCGTTGAACACTTGTTCCCCAATCAGGCTAATGGTCGTATTCCAATAGTTGGTATAGCTGGCTCTCGTGGAAAAACAATGGTTGCACAGCTTGTTACTCACTTAATTCAACTGACCGGCGTGAAAGTTGGTTTAGCTTGCAGCAAAGGTGCTTACTTTAATCAGCGCCTTCAAACTTCTGGTAATTGCGCTAACTGGATCAGCGCCAATCGCTTACTGTTAAATCGTCAAGTTGAAGCAGCTGTTATTGAAAATGACAATCACACTATTTTGAATGAGGGGCTTGCTTACGACAGATGTAGCGTGGGCATCGTGACCAACCTTGATCTTGATGATATCGCGCCCGAATGCTCTATTACCGAACCAGAACAAATTTATAACGTCATGCGTACACAAGTTGACGTCGTTCTACCATCGGGGGCTGCTGTTTTAAATGCTGATGATGATGCTGTTATAAGAATGGCGGAGCTCTCTGATGGAGAGGTTATTTTATTTAGTCGTTATGGTTTAAATGACGCGACACAAAACCATCTAAAAAATGGTGGTCGTGCACTGTTTACGGAAAACAATCAGATCATCCTTGCGCAAGGCAAAGACCGACAAACTTTAATTGATCTAAGTAATGTTCCGCTACTTCAGTCGAGCAGTAAAACAAATGCACTGGAGAATGTTTTGGCTGCAGTAGGAGCAGCATGGGCATTGAACTCTCCCAAAGATATCATCGTCGCTGGTCTTCAAACCTTTAATTAGAGAATATATGGAACTAACCCGCATCCGCGCTCTAAGAGGACCTAATTTGTGGGGTAAGCACACAGCTCTAGAGGCATTAGTTAAATGCGAAGAGAGCGAAAAAGTCATCACTAATATTTTCGGATTTGAAACACGCTTAAGGTCAAGATTCCCACAGCTTGGCCCAGTTAGACCTTATGGTCAGAATGAAACAGTCTCTTTAGCTCATGCTCTTGAAGTATGTTCAAGAGACTTACAGGCTCAAGCCGGTTGCCCCATTACTTTTAGTAGAACAATGCCGACTCCGGATGATGGTGTTTACATCGTTGTGGTTGAGTACACGGAAGAAAAAGTTGGTCGCCTAGCGCTAGAGTTAGCCATGAAGCTTTGTCGATCAGCGCTTATTGATAACGGATCTCACGTTGATGAGTACTTGCAGCAACTCCGCGACTTAGATGAAAGTATTCGCTTAGGGCCAAGTACCGGATCAATCGTTGATGCAGCTATTGCCAGAGGCATACCTTACCGCCGCTTAACTGAAGGTAGCATGGTTCAATTTGGCTGGGGAAGTAAACAACGTCGTATACAGGCTGCTGAAACGAGCTCTACCAGTGCTATTGCTGAATCCATCGCACAAGATAAAGAACTGACAAAAAATTTACTTCACGCAGCCGGTGTTTCAGTACCCATTGGCAGTATTGTGACGACTGCTGACGGAGCTTGGGAAGCTTTTAAAAAGATCAATGCTTCTGTTGCAATTAAACCAAGAGATGGTAATCAAGGTAAAGGTGTTGCTGTCAACATTAACACTCGAGAGCAAATTGACATTGCTTTTAATGCCGCATCCAAAATTTCTTCAGATGTGATTGTTGAACGCTATATGCCTGGTCATGATCACCGCTTACTAGTCATTGGTAATCAATTGATCGCTGCAGCTAGAAGAGAGCCCCCTTATGTGATTGGTGATGCCAAACACACTGTTGGTGAATTAGTTGAAGAAGTCAATAAGGATCCTAATCGAGGTGATGGTCATGCTACCCCGCTCAGTAAAATAAAAATTGATGAAATTGCACTTGTAACACTCAGAAATCAAAACATGACGCTAGACTCTATTCCAGCTAAAGGTCTCAGAGTAACCCTCAGAAATAATGCCAACTTAAGTACTGGTGGCACCGCAACTGATGTGACTGATGATGTACACCCTGACTTAGCAGCTTCAGCTATTTCAGCTGCGCAAATGATCGGTTTAGATATTTGTGGCGTTGATGTGGTTTGCGATAACGTCTATCGCCCTCTTGAAGAACAGGGTGGTGGTATTGTTGAAGTGAATGCTGCACCTGGCCTCAGGATGCATTTACATCCGTCATATGGTAAAGGTCGCCCCGTTGGTGAGGCAATTATTTCCACTATGTTTGGTAAGGATGATGATGGCCGAATTCCGATTGTTGCCGTAACGGGCACTAATGGAAAAACCACCACAGTGAAACTCATGAGTCATTTATTTGAAAAGAATGGGTTAAGAGTTGGACATACTGGTACGGATGGTGTTTACATCAGTGGTAGAAGAATTGATACGGGCGATTGCAGCGGGCCTAAAAGCGCTCGCAATGTATTGATGCACCCTGATGTTGATGCCGCTGTTCTAGAAACAGCGCGCGGCGGGATCCTAAGAGAGGGTCTGGGATTTGATCGTTGCCAAGTTGCTATTGTCACTAATATTGGCGAGGGGGATCACTTGGGTATGAACTACATCAACACCGCAGCCGATCTTGCTGCTGTAAAACGAGTCATTGTTCAAAACGTTGCACCTAACGGTATGGCAGTGCTTAATGCAGCCGATTCAAATGTTGTGAAGATGGCAAAAACCTGTCCTGGTGAAGTAACTTTTTTTGCAAGAGATGTTAATCACCCTATTATGGCTAAGCATCGCGCCCAAGGTAAGCGTGTCATATTTGTAAAAGATAATAAAGTGATTGCTTCCGAAGGCAAAAAAGAATTCCATATTAATCTTGATCAAGTTCCAATGACTGCCGAGGGCACCATTGGCTTCCAAGTTGAAAATGTTCTTGGAGTAGTAGGTGCTGCTTGGGCACTGAATATCTCATGGACTGTCATTGCAGATGGATTAAATAGCTTTGAGAGTGACTCAAATACTGTACCGGGTCGATTTAATATTTTCAAACATGCTGGCGCTACTATCATCGCCGACTATGGCCATAATCCTGACGCCATCCTTGCCCTCTCAGAAACTATTAGCGGCATGCCTGCTAAAAAAAGAATAGCAGTTATCAGTGGCGCCGGCGATCGGCGCGATGAGGATTTACGACGTCAGACAGAAATCTTAGGCCAATCTTTTGATCATATTATTTTGTATGAAGATCAATGTCAGCGCGGTAGACCCGATGGAGAAATAACTGCCATCATGCGTGGCGGACTCGCTCATTCCAAAAAAGTTAAAAAGATTGAAGAGTTTAGAGGCGAATTTCTTGCGATTGATAAGGCACTGGAACAAGTTCAGGCGGGTGATATTTGCTTGATTCTTATAGACCAAGTGGATGAAGCACTCGCTCATATTCGTCAACGAGTTCAAGCAATTGTTAATTAACTAATTACAGTTATTTATCTGGATTTAATTGCTTTAAGTTTTTTAAGTACCTTAGTTGGATCATCTTCAGCACTTCAGCTGCTGCTATAAATCCAAAGCTGGCAGTCACGGTTACTCCAGAGCCATAACCAGAGCAGGCTAAGCCACCACTTGCAACACCTTGTCGTGGTTCGTCAGAAAAGATAGCAGTTAATCCCAGTTTCTTTTTAGGGTCAGAGGTAAACCCATATTCCTTACGAAGCGTGTAGCGTATTTTAGAGAGCAAAGGATCTTGGGTTGTTTTTGATAAATCACAAGCCTTAATACGACTGGGGTCTAGCTTTCCTCCGGCCCCGCCACATATGATCAATGCGATGTTCTTTTTGCAATAGTTTGCTAGTGAGATTTTCATCTTGACATCATCAGTGGCATCAAGAACTACAAATAATGGATTAGCAGCATGCTCACCTAAGATTTTGCTCAAATTATCGGGAGTTAAAAAGTCATCAATAATTTTAATTCTTAAATCAGGATTAATTGAAATAAGGCGCTCCGCCATGGCATCAACCTTAGATTTACCAAATGATCCCTCTACAGCATGCAATTGGCGATTAACATTACTTTCAGCAATGTGATCAAAATCAACTAAAGTTATTTCAGCAATCGCACTTCTAGCAAGTGCCTCAGCTGCCCAAGAACCAACACCGCCTAAGCCAGCAACCAGCACATGTGCTTTTTCGAATGCTTTTAGGCCCTCTTCACCATATAGGCGGGCAACCCCGCCAAAACGTCTATTCTGATTAACTTCCATAGGTAAGACTATATAAGAAAAAGGTTCAGATTTCTTTATTCTGCAGTTATGTAACTTTGGTATCTCATTTGATCTCTAGAAAATAAGCCCGAGTCTATATATACTGATCACATGACTAATTTAGCCGACCTCAGAAAATCCTATATGAAGGGCAGCCTTTCAGAAGAGGATGTCAAGCCTGACCCCATTGATCAATTTCATATATGGTTTGATCAAGCTCAGCATGCCGATTTACCAGAACCTAATGCAATGACTGTTGCTTCAGTTGAAGCAGATGGTAAGCCCAGTGCAAGAACTGTTTTAATTAAGGAAGTAACTCCGGCAGGATTTGTATTTTTTACAAATTATGAGAGTCGTAAAGGTCAGGCACTTATTAATAATCCTCATGCAGCCTTACTATTCTTTTGGCCAGAACTAGAAAGACAGATTAGGGTTGAGGGATCAGTTGAAAAGCTCTCTGATCAAGAGAGTGATGACTACTTTCACTCAAGACCATTAGACTCAAGAATTGGTGCTTGGGCATCTCCTCAAAGCCAGGTCATCTCCAGCAGAATGCAATTAGTCAAAAACGCTGCGGAATATGCTCTCAAATTCGCCTTGAATCCTCCTAGACCACCTCATTGGGGTGGCTTTAGAGTCAAACCTGAGGTATTAGAGTTCTGGCAAGGACGGCCATCTCGCCTTCATGACCGTATTCAATATGTTTTACATGGTGACTCTTGGAAGATACAGAGGCTTGCTCCCTAAAGAGATTTCAGCGGACTTCAGCGGATTAAGGCTGAGAAAGTCTTCCTAAATTTTTCTACCTTTGGACTAACCACAAAAGTGCAATATCCTTGATCAGGATGATTAACAAAATAATTTTGGTGATAGGCTTCTGCTTTGTAATAAGTAGGCAATTCACTTAACTCAGTGACTATGGCACCATTGAGAATATCAGTCTGATTTAAATCCAGAATCATCTCAACTGCCTGCTTCTTTTGATCATCGTTATGGTAGTAGATGACTGAACGGTATTGAGTGCCGACATCATTACCTTGGCGATTTAAAGTCGTAGGGTCATGAATCACAAAGAAAACCTCAAGTAGTTGCTTAAAAGTGATTAACTGAGGGTCATAGTGAATTTGGACAACTTCTGCGTGACCTGATCTACCAGAGCAAACGGAATCATAGTCCGGATTGACTGTTTGCCCGCCGGTATACCCAGACTCAACGTGAACAACCCCTTTAACCTGTTGATAAACAGCTTCTAAGCACCAAAAGCAACCCCCACCTAAGGTAGCTTGTTTTAGCTCTGTATTTTTAGCAGTCATTTCATTATTTTCATTCATAAACAATATCCTACTGCTTATGTGATTTTTGTGCAGAGACCTCCTTTTGAAAATCTAAATCTGAGATAATATTTGCATGAATTCAGTCATGCTAAATCTTCATCTTGAAGAGCTAAAGAAAGCCTATCATCACGAGCCCAATCCTAGTTTTGAGGTTCGTAAGGAACGCATTCTTCGTATTGTTGCCATGATCAATAAATATGAAGAAAATCTTTGTAAAGTGGTTTCCGCCGACTTTGGGGTTCGACATTCAGTAGAAACTCGATTGATTGAGTTGAACTCCATCAAGCAGGTAGCGAAGCACACCATCAAACACTTAAAAGCTTGGATGAAACCCCAGGAAGTTGATCTTCCTTTCCAGCTCCGATCCTCAAAGGCCTGGCTACAACCTCAGGCTCGTGGTGTTGTCGGGATAATGAGTCCTTGGAACTATCCAATTCTTTTAGCGCTTGCGCCTGCGATTAGCGCAATTGCAGCTGGTAACCGAGTTTGGCTTAAACCGTCTGAACGCTCCCTTAGAACTTCAGGTTACCTTGCTACGATGGTGGCTGAGTATTTCCACCCCTTGGAATTTTCAGTTACAACGGGGGATGCCACACTAGCTAGCGATTTCTCTGCCTTACCGTTTGACCACCTGTTTTTTACTGGCTCAACTGCAACGGGTAAAAAAGTGATGCGTGCTGCATCATATAACTTAACACCCATTACTCTAGAATTGGGGGGTAAGTCTCCGGCAATTATTAACTCTGATGCCTCACTTAAAGAGGTTGCTAAAAAAATTATTTATGGCAAATTAATTAATGGCGGGCAAACCTGTATCGCCCCAGATTACATATTAATTAAACATGAAAAAATACCAGCACTTGAAAAAGAGCTTCAAGATGCAGCGCGACTGATGTTTTCTGATGAAACTGTGCTGACAAGCCCAATTGATAAATCTCAAACTGTTCGCTGGATGAATTTAGTCAATGATGCGGCTAGCAAAGGCGCTCAGATCAAAGAGCTTTTGGCGCCCTCCGAATCCAGATCTTTTACTCCAGTGATAATGAGCCAGGTTCCTAAAAATGCATTGATCATGCATGAAGAAATATTTGGCCCCATCTTGCCAATTATTGGTATTAACTCTACGGAAGATGCCATCAATTATGTGAACAGCAAAGATCGTCCATTAGCGCTTTATTGGTTTGGTAAAGATAAAAAAGTTCTTAATGAAATTATCACAAGAACACATGCAGGTGGTGTGTGTATCAATGACACCTTATTGCATGCAAGTGTTGAAAGCCTACCTTTTGGTGGAATTGGTGCGAGCGGTATGGGCTCTTATCATGGCAAAGCAGGCTTTGATACTTTTAGTCATCACAAGCCAGTTTTGGATGTGAGGCCTTTTTGGGGTATTAGGAAATGGATGGGAACTAACTTGGCCCACCCGCCATACGGATCAGCTATTGAAAAATTAATACGACGCTTGGGTAAGTGAGTTAACGATCTATAACGATTTTGCTATATATCTTAGCCGCCAACTGATACTCACCAGCCATCTCGGCAGACTCATTTAAAGATTCATGCAACTGCGCCATTGCCATGTGAGCGGCGGCTTTCATAAGGGGCTTAGTTTTAGGATCTCGTATAACTCCAACCAAACTTGATTTAGCTTTACCCCATAATTGCTGGCTCAAACAAATTCTTGCCAAAGCTAAAGATAATGCTGGCTCACCTGGGTACTTAATCATCCATGACTCAAGCTTTTGGGCTAAGCTTAAATTGCTTGCTCCAGGTGTTACGCACTTTGGATAAATATCTATCAAGGCTTCATCCCACTGAGCATCTAAAGATTCTTCAACTAATCCTCTGGCTATATCGTATTGGGATACAGACAATAAACCCTGAGCCATTACCAAAGCAATCTTAGAAGCTTTACGACTCTCCTTGGGTAAGATTTTCCAAATACGTAGTAAGGCTTCATGGTCGGTTGATTTTTCTTGAACCAACTTAGCGATGGCTTCTTGGATATATTTCTGAGCCACAACTGGATGCAGAGCCTCTCTTTTCGAAAGGCTATGGGTTAACTTTAAAACCTCACTCCAATTTTTTAATTGCTGATTTGCTTTAAGAGCGATTCTTTGAACTAACAACTGGCGTGCGCCACCTTTTTGTAACTGTTCAATAGTTGCTAATGCACCCTCTGCATCATGAGCATCCATTTGCATATCAGCAGTCGCTACCAATTTTGCTTGGCGCTTTTCAGGTGACTGGATCTTTAATAGCCATCGATCTCTCACATCAAATTGATTCATGCGATGTGCAGAACGAGCGGCCAATAACGCCGCCGTTTCAGCCAAAGCCGAGTTGACCGTTGCTGCCTCAGCTGATTTGAGCGCTTTTGAAAAACGACCCGCAAAAATGTCCTCTATGGCCTCTGATAAAAATCCGATTGATCGAGTCTCTCTTTGTTTGCGACGATAAGCTGCAGCTTGCTTTGGTAAATCTAAAACAGCAGCAAATGTTCGCCAAGCCAACAAACTAACAATAAAGATTCCTAAGATGCTTGCAATAAAAAGGTTGAGACTGGTATCCAAACGATAAGGCGGAAAGTAGATCGTGATGTGCCCACCGTTACTACTGGCAAACAATGCCACTATGACTGCAGTTGCAAATAAGAAAGTTATCCAAAGCGCGCCTCGCATGATTATTGAGCCTTCACAAGGGCAGAAGTTTTTTCAACTTCAGCCTTTAATTCGATGAGCGCTTTTTCAAATTTCACAACTGAAGTGGCCTGCGCCTCAAAATGCTTGGCTAAGAGAGCCTGAGCCTGATTCAAGTCATCCTTACAAGTCTGCGGTAAGTCAGATAGCCATGCGATGCGTGCACTTAATAAATGTAGCTTTAATTGCTGCCGAACTAAATCTTGAGCTGCTGGCGTTAATGCAACATCTTTCACATCACCAACAACTTGAACTCTTACTAAACGATCACCTAGAAGTTGGATCTGATCCAATACTCTTTTAAGCCATGGGCTTTTTTTAGACTCATCAGCACTCACACTAAAGCCTGAGCTTTGAGCAGGCAAGGCTGTCATCGGCAAGGTTTGAACACTGTTTAACATTTCTGATATTTTTCCGGCTACAGATACCAGTGCTTTTTGTGACTCTGCGCTTCTTTTTAATGATGACTCTAACTTTGAGTCTAGATTTTCAACAGCACTGATCTTTTTTTCTAACTCACTGACTCTTGCATCCAAGATGGCTGGGCGCTGATACAAACGCAAACCGCCCTCAATGATTAGCCAAAGGATACAAATAGCAATGGCAATCCATAAAGCTTTCCATAAGCCCTTTCCAAGGGCTTCTGATTTTTCTTTTTTAGATTCACTCAAGACTTGATCCTTTGATTCATTTGTCATTCAGATTTCTCACTTTTATCTTTTGTTTCTTTTCTGTTTCTAGTCTTTTGAATTTAACTGATGGACTTTAGCCAATTTTGGATTGCAACCAATGCATATTCATTCCCGAGCAAACAACATTCTACTTGCTTAAATCCAATCCCCTGTGCAGTCTCAGCAATTCGCTCATGAGAGCAAATAAGGGTTACAGAATCAATCCAGCTTTGGCTCCAAAGTGCTGGCTGATGTAACACTTCTGACAAATGCCGTACTGCCTCAGAGGAGTTGAGGAAAAAAGCTGTTTTTTCTGGGTGTTGCTGTCTTAGTAATTCCCAATTAGGGGCCTCAATATTTAAAGGTATTCGGCGGTAAATCATTACTTGATGAATTTTGGCGCCCTGATCTAAAAATTGCTGACCTAACCACTCCCTACCGCCCGACCCCTTGAGAAATAATATTTCCTTATTAGCCCAGCTTGTTTTTTTAGAGTTAAGTTGATCCCATAAACCTTCTGAATCCCAATGCTGAGAACTCTTTGGGTAGTCAATTTGATATCCCTGCTCAATAGTGATGCCTCGGCGTTCAAGTGCCTCAGCGCTACCGCCACCAATCACAGCAATGGGTAAGTTTTTAGGCCATTCGGAACCTAATAAACGCATACCGCATTCGATAGCATTAGGACTAATAAAAATAGCCAAGTCAGCTAAATTCATCAATTCTTTTAGCTTGGCCCCTTCTGCGGGATCCTGATTAGGCACGATGGATAACAAAGGGAGCTGGATTTGATCCAGCTCTGGTAATTCTTCCCTCAGTAAATCACTCAGAGTATGGTTCTGACCAGTGGGGCGAGTAAGAACAATGGCCGGCATATTTTGTTACCTTGGCGGCAGTAAAGACATTGCGCCTTGATTAATCAAATCAGTCGCCACTGATAAGCCTATAGCATTTGCCTCTACCATTGAGTTCAATGAAAGTCTCTTTTCAGATCGGCATACTGTTTGAGAGTCTGTGCTGGCTACAAAAGCGCGAAGGAATAAATCGCCGCCCTCCCAAACCGCATAGGCTGCCAAAGGTACGTCGCAAGATCCGCCTAATGCCCTAGAAACAGCTCTTTCTGCAGTTACAGCCATTTCTGAAGGAGCATGGTTGAGCGGTGCTAAGCACGCCTGAATCTCAGGCCTACCTGCTCTAATTTCAATACCCAAAGCACCTTGGCCAGCTGCTGGCAAACTATCTTCAGGGCTCAATAAGCTACGTATGCGCTCAGTCATACCTAAACGTTTCAAGCCTGCCGCAGCCAAAATGATGGCGGCATACTCACCCTTATCAAGCTTGCCTAAACGGGTATCCAAATTACCTCTCAACGGCTGGATATCAAGGTGAGGATATTTTGATCTAAGAGATGCTTCACGTCTTAGGCTGGCAGTACCCACAATAGCCCCAACCGGCAAATCCGCTAATTGAGCATAATCGTTCGAAACAAAAGCGTCCCTGGCATCCTCACGTTCCATGATGCAAGCCAGCTCAAAACCTTCCGGTAGTTGCATCGGCACATCTTTGAGGGAATGAACCGCCAAATCAGCACGTCCATCCTCCAAAGCCACCTCTAATTCCTTCACAAATAGCCCTTTACCCCCCACTTTAGAGAGAGTTTGGTCCAAAATTTGGTCCCCACGGGTGGTCATACCTAAAATGCTGACATCACAGTCTGGATAGCGCTTTTTCAAGCAATCACGGACAAATTCAGCCTGCCACATAGCCAAACGGCTCTCACGGGAGGCAATAACTAATTTTTTAGGATAAGAAATTTGTGTCATAACCATAAGAATAAAGCCTTTGAGGCAATATACTAATGTTTATGGCAGATTTAGATAAAAATAAAAACTCTTTAGATAATAAAGATCAGGCATGGTCAGCGCGTTTTGCAGAGCCTGTAGCGGAGCTCGTGCAACGATATACCGCCTCTGTTGGTTTCGATAAACGCATGGCCCTGGTAGATATCCAAGGCTCGCTAGCTCACGCTGAAATGCTTGCCGCACAGAAAATTATCAGTGCGGAAGATTATGCGCAGATCCAAAAAGGAATGTCTCAGATACTTTCTGAAATGAAAGACGGCACCTTTAAATGGGAGCTTGCCCTTGAAGATGTTCATTTGAATATTGAAGCACGCTTAACTAAACTGGTTGGCGATGCCGGCAAACGTCTTCATACAGGAAGGTCACGTAATGACCAAGTCGCTACTGATATCCGTTTATGGTTACGTGGCGCAATTGATGAAATCCAAACAGAATTAACAGCCTTTAGAAAAGGGCTGGTTAATCTAGCTGAAAAGCATGCTGAAACAATCATGCCAGGGTTCACTCATCTTCAAGTAGCTCAGCCCATCACCTTTGGTCATCATATGATGGCTTATGCGGAGATGTTTGCTCGTGATGCTGAACGTTTAACAGATTGCCGTAAACGGGTTAATCGTTTACCTCTTGGTTCAGCTGCGCTAGCAGGAACTAGTTACCCCATCGATCGCGAACGCGTTGCTAAGACTTTAGGTTTTGACGGTGTTTGTCATAACTCTTTAGATGCGGTCTCTGATAGAGACTTCGCTATAGAGTTCTGCGCTACAGCCTCTTTAGCTATGACTCATATCTCACGTTTATCTGAAGAATTAATTCTTTGGATGAATCCACGTGTTGGATTTATTGATTTACCTGATCGCTTTTGTACAGGTAGCTCGATCATGCCTCAGAAAAAGAACCCTGATGTTCCAGAATTAGCCCGCGGCAAAACTGGTCGGGTCAATGGCAATCTCATTGCATTGTTAACCTTGATGAAGGGCCAGCCTTTAGCCTATAACAAAGACAATCAAGAAGATAAAGAGCCATTGTTTGATTCTGCAGATACCTTATGTGATACCTTACGCATCTTTGCAGATATGGTGCCGCACATTCAAGTCAAAGTAGAAGCCATGAGATCTGCTGCTCTTCAAGGATTTGCAACCGCCACTGATTTAGCAGACTACCTAGTTAAAAAAGGACTGCCATTCCGTGACGCCCACGAAGCTGTGGCGCACGCAGTTAAAGCTTGCTCAAGCAAGGGCTGTGATTTATCAGATCTATCTTTGGAAGATTTGCGTGCAGCATGCGGTCTTGGTAATAAGGCTAATTTGATTGAACAAGATGCATTTGAATTTTTAACGCTTGAAGGTTCTGTCAATAGCCGTCAGCATATTGGTGGCACTGCGCCCGAACAGGTCAAAAAAGCTATTGCGGCTTATAGAAAAACTTTGGGTTAATTAAAGCTTTCTAAGCTTCATAAGTTTTACAAAGCTATTCCAAGGTATGAAATAAATAGGCTCACATCAGTGAGCCTTTTTATTTAAGTTGCTTTTGTTGAATGCGTTAACTTTTGACACAATCAACGTAGTACTCTTTACGACCATTGAGTTCGCCTTTAACAAGACCATGTACATCGGTCTCAAATCCAGGGAACTGCTCATTAAAGTCGCGAGTGAATTTTAGATAATCAACAATTCGTTTATTGAAACGCTCACCAGGAATCAATAACGGAATACCTGGTGGGTATGGCGTTACCAACATCGCTGTTACGCGTCCCTCTAGACTGTCAATCTGAACACGTTCGATGTCGCGATGAGCCATTTTGGCCCAGGCATCAGATGGTTTCATGGCAGGAATCATGTCTGACAAATACATTTCAGTTGTCATACGAGCAACATCATACTTTTTGTAGACTTGATGAATCTGTTGGCATAAATCACGCAAACCAATGCGCTCATAACGCGGATACTTCACAATGAACTCCGGAAGAACACGCCATAAAGGCTGATTCTTATCATAGTCATCTTTAAATTGCTGCAGTGTTGTTACCAAAGTGTTCCAGCGCCCTTTAGTAATACCGATAGTGAACATGATGAAGAATGAATACAAACCAGTCTTCTCCACAATAACACCATGCTCTGCTAAATATTTAGTCACAATACTTGCTGGAATACCCGCTTCAGCAATGTCACCATCCATCTCTAAGCCGGGGGTGATGATCGTTGCCTTGATTGGATCAAGCATATTAAAGCCGTCAGCTAACTGACCAAAGTCATGCCAACGCTCACCTGCTTTTAGTACCCAATCTTCGCGTTCTCCGATACCTTCATCTGAAAGATACTCTGGGCCCCAAACCTTGAACCACCAATCGGCTCCCCACTCTTCATCCACCTTACGCATAGCACGACGGAAGTCTAATGATTCAGCAATTGATTCATGAACTAAAGCTGTACCACCAGGTGGCTCCATCATCGCAGCCGCTACATCGCATGATGCAATGATGGCGTACTGCGGGCTGGTTGATGTGTGCATCAAATAAGCCTCATTAAAGCAATCGTTATCTAATTTATTGGATTCTGAATCTTGCACCAAAATTTGTGATGCTTGAGATAAACCAGCTAATAGCTTATGCGTTGACTGGGTTGAGAAGACCATACTTTCTTTTGAGCGTGGACGATCCCTACCAATTGCATGCATATCTTTGTAGAAATCATGGAAAGTGGCATGTGGTAACCAAGCTTCGTCGAAGTGCAAAGTATCAACTTTGCCATCTAACATTTCTTTGATTGTTTCGACGTTATACAAAACGCCATCGTAAGTACTTTGCGTAATGGTAAGTACACGAGGTTTAGCTTTTTTATCCAGAATAAAAGGATTGTTATCAATCTTTTTCTGAATGGTTTTCCAATCAAATTCTTCTTTAGGAATTGGGCCAATAATGCCGTAGTGATTACGAGTCGGCATTAAGAAAACAGGTATTGCACCAGTCATCATGATGGCATGCAAAATCGATTTATGACAGTTACGGTCAACAACAACGATGTCTCCTGGCGCCACTGTTGAATGCCAAACAATTTTGTTTGAGGTAGATGTTCCGTTTGTTACAAAGAACAAATGATCGGCATTAAAAATACGCGCGGCATTGCGCTCACTAGCAGCAACGGGACCGGTGTGATCTAACAACTGTCCTAGTTCGTCAACCGCATTACAGACGTCGGCACGCAACATGTTTTCGCCAAAGAACTGATGAAACATTTGTCCAACTGGGCTCTTTAAAAATGCAACGCCACCAGAGTGCCCAGGGCAATGCCATGAATAAGACCCGTCAGATGCATAGTGGGTTAAGGCTTTGAAGAAGGGAGGAGCTAGGGCATCTAAATAAACTTTAGATTCACGAATAATGGTGCGAGCTACGAATTCTGGCGTATCTTCATTCATGTGTATGAAACCATGTAACTCGCGCAAAACGTCATTAGGGATATGGCGAGATGTTCTTGTTTCACCGTACAAGAAAATTGGAATCTCTTCGTTACGTTTACGTACTTCTGCAACAAAAGCTCTTAAGCTTTGAAGTGCCGTATCAATTTCAGCAGGTGATCCAGCACCAAACTCTTCATCGTCAATCGATAAAATAAAACATGAAGCTCTAGCTGCCTGTTGAGCAAAGGAAGTCAGGTCGCCATAACTGGTTAAGCCTAATACTTCCATACCTTCTTTTTCGATAGCTTCAGCTAGGGCGCGCGCGCCCGAACCTGAGATATTCTCAGTACGAAAATCCTCGTCAATAATGACTACAGGAAAACGAAACTTCATAACAACTCCCTAGCTAACACCCCACTATTGAATTTGGGGGCTTTCTCTTAAAAACGTGACTATATCCATAAAAATAGATATTTGGCACAAATTCTTTACTTAATCTTTGCACAATAGCAACTGCTGACTCTTTGAGGGTCAGCGATCTTACATATTACTGAGGAAATATGACAAAAAGGGGCTATTTAGGCCCTTAAAGCTTAGTTTAGGTTTTAGGAAGGGTTACGCCAACCTGCCCCTGATATTTACCACCACGGTCTTTATAAGAAGTCTCACAAATCTCATCACTCTCAAAGAACAAAACTTGAGCGCAGCCTTCATTAGCGTAGATCTTGGCTGGAAGTGGGGTCGTGTTTGAGAACTCCAATGTGACATAACCTTCCCACTCTGGCTCAAAAGGGGTGACGTTCACAATAATGCCGCACCGAGCATAAGTGCTCTTACCTAAACAAACGGTCAGAACACTTCTTGGGATCTTAAAATACTCAACCGTACGAGCTAAAGCAAAAGAATTGGGAGGGATGATGCAAACATCACCCTTAAAATCGACAAAAGATTTGTCATCAAAATTCTTAGGATCAACGATAGTGCTGTTGATGTTGGTGAAAATCTTAAATTCATCCGCACAACGGATGTCATAGCCATAGCTTGATGTACCGTAGCTCACAATTCGATTGCCGGCTTTATCCTGTCGAACTTGGCCAGGATCAAAAGGCGCGATCATTTCGTGCTCCTGGCACATCTCACGGATCCAACGGTCAGATTTAATAGTCATAGCCTATATTTTGACATAACCATGCTTGCACTGGATGGATTTTGATAGTCGCAGACTCTGAGGGTACTTAGATTTACTTTTGTAAGTTGCGTAACTCTTCATGAGTATTAATATTTGCAAAAGCAGCTGCATCATCAAAAATGACAGGTGCTGTTTTATTAAATTTGAACCATTCGTCAATTTTGCGACCGCCGCCACCCAAAAAAGTTGTCAGTGAAGTAATGGCGGTTGACTTCATCAGACAAAAGACAGGATGAGTCATGACTTTGCCATCTTCCATCGTGGCCGCATAGGCAATGTCAAGATCTTGGATCAAAAGAGCTTCCGATAACTTCTCAACTAAATTCGAAGGGAACCTTGGTGAGTCACATGGAACAGTCACCATATAGGTGTGTTCACAAATCTCCAGTCCCGCCTGGAATCCAGCAAGAGGGCCGGCAAAGTCGCCAATGGAGTCAGGTATGACCGTAGAGCCCAATGACTCATAAGCCGCTAAATTTCTATTAGCATTGACGCTTAAAACATCAACTTGGGGTTCTAAACGCATCAGCGTATGCATCACCATAGGTGCACCCTGAAAAGGCTGCAAACCCTTGTCAGTTCCACCCATTCTTTGGCCACGACCACCTGATAGAACTAGCCCAGCAATTAACTCACGCGGTATGAACATTTGTAGACCCTTGGATTATGCGATCAACACCGCTATAAACTAAATAATGTTCACCACTACAACGGCCTAATAAAGTTAACTTCACTTGATTGGCCATGTCTAAACCCATAGCAGTAACACCAGAACGTGACAACAAAAACGGAATTCCCATCTGAGCACCTTTGATAACCATCTCAGATGTGAGTCGGCCAGTTGTATAAAAAATAAGATCCTCGCCAACCTGTTGATTCAACCACATTAGTCCTGCAATTGAATCTACGGCATTATGGCGACCGACATCTTCTATAAAGTGCATTAGTTCTGCATGATCACCGCAGTTTTTAAAAACAGCACAAGCATGAACAGAACCAGCTTGTTTATAGATAGAGTCTCTTGTTCTAATATGGTCAACAATTTGATAAATAGCTGACTGTTGAATCTTTGCTGTTTCAGATAATCTGATCTTATCAATATCGTCTAACAGTCCGCCAAAGACGGTACCTTGGCCACAACCAGTCGTAACGACTCGACGACTTGTTTTTTCTTCAATATTGACAGTATTACCATTTGTTTTAACAGCAACCGATTCAGTTTCCCAATCCACCTGAATACTTTCAATCATGTCGATAGATGGTACGAGTCGTTGATTGCGCAGGTACCCTAAAACCAAAGCCTCAGGTGCACCACCCATGGTCATGAGCGTCACTAATTCTTTTTTATCAAGATAGATAGTGAGTGGTCGCTCACCGGGAATATGGCTAGTTTTTTTACGACCCTTTTCATCAATCACTTCAACTTCATGAACTAGGGGAGCAACGGCTTGAGTGAGTTTAACCAAAGGAAGTTCTAAAAAAAGGATAAAAAAAATCAGTCACTAAGAGCCTGTCTTAGTGACTGATGTAGAACTAATTACTTAGCTTTTGCGGCTGGTGCTGGCGCTGCTGCCGGTGCTGCAGCTACAGGAGCGACAAACGGACCAGGATTTGTACATGCGCCTGGTGCAGGTGCACCAGCTTTTTTGTACTTACTAGCTACATCATTTTGAGATAAACATAGTTGATAGTTTCCAACCTTACCAGCATGGTCAGTTCTAGCTTTCGCTAAATCAGCAGCAGCGGCTGCTTCTGGTGTTGGTGCTGGTAGCTTTGCAAAAGCAACGCTTGATAAAAGAGTCATTAACAGTACTGTTATTTTTTTCATGATTTATACCCTGTAATTACTTCTGAATTTTTCCAGATTTGACATCATCATACCAAAGCTCATGGTGCTCTTTACCCCAAGCTTCGTCAACGTAACCTGTTTTCATACCCTGGAATGCACCTTGCATGCCAATCGAACCGATATAAATGTGACCCATAGCCATGACTGTCATCAATATCGCAGCAGCGCTGTGAACGATGTGTGCTAGCTGCATAGTGCCGCGCCAGTATTCAAGTCCTGGTACGAGCATGTCTAAAACCAAACCAGATGCAGAAACTAAAAGACCAAGAGCTGTTACACCACCCCAAAACCAAAACTTCTCTCCGGCATTAAAACGATGTGATGGAATGTGTTTTCCAGACAATAGACCGCCAAAAGACATTAACCAAACTAAGTCATCTTTATTTGGAAGGTTGTCTTTAACGTATATGACGAAGAAAAGAACTGTGGATGCGGTAAACAGTGGACCAGCAAAGTTGTGAACGTTCTTCATTACCAATAAAAGGGCACCGTAAGCAGTACCACCGATGATCGGTAACATAAAGAATTTACCCCAGAGAATAAAAATACCAGTAATTGCTAAAGCAACGAAGGTGATAGCCATCAACCAGTGTGAAAATCTCTCAACACTACTGAAACGCTTCATCAATCGGCCAGTCATTGGCTCTTTAAGCTTAATGGTGCCTTTGATAACAAACACAGCCAAAATTGCACTGCCTGCGATAACCAATAACCATCCACCGAAAACAGTGATAACGCCGTTACGAATCAAACGCCACTGTTGTCCTGATTTTTGAATCAAAACACCCATTTCCTTATTCGGGAAATTAACACTGTGAGCTACATCAGAATTAGCATTCTTCCAAATAGGTTGATTGCTGCCTGGCTTACTTTCCCCAGCTTCGCGTTGCGCTTGAACGTCTTTACTTACTTCAAGGATATTGACTGATTCAACTTGAGGAGCTGCACCTTGAGCGATCGCAATCGATGCTGACAAAGACAAGACCACGCAAGCAAGTAAGTTTTTTATTGTAATTCTCATACCTTCTCCTAGATTACTCTAAATGCTTACTTAGCTTTGGTGTAGTCGTCTTGACCTTGACTACGCACCTTTAGCTGGTTTTCCCAAGTGACAGGATCACCTGATTTCCAGCCGGTCACCACGAACTTATTGTCAGCTGCAACATAGGCTTTTTCGTCAGGTTTTTTGCCACCCACAACACCTTGTGGTACCTCAGAGCAAGCGCTTAATGTAAAAGCAGAAGCAACAACACTAAGTGTTAGTATTTTTTTGATCATGATTTCTTTCCTGGAGCTTGTGGCTTACCGTAAGCAGTACCCCAACCAAACACGTTGGCACCAGCAGCTTTACCATTTGATTGACGCTTAACAACACGGTTACGGAAGATATCCGCAACAACATCGCCATCACCACCAATCAAAGCTTTGGTTGAACACATCTCAGCGCAAGCTGGTAGCTTACCTTCAGATAAACGGTTACGGCCATACTTTTCAAACTCAGCCAATGTTCCGTTTTTCTCAGGACCGCCAGCACAGAATGTGCACTTGTCCATTTTGCCGCGTAAACCAAATGTTCCAGAGCTTGGGAACTGAGGTGCACCGAATGGGCATGCATAAGAGCAATAGCCACAACCGATACAAATGTCTTTGTCATGAAGAACAACACCCTCATCAGTTCTATAGAAGCAATCTACTGGGCAAACTGCCATGCATGGTGCATCTGAACAATGCATACATGCAACAGAGATTGACTTCTCAGCACCAATGACGCCGTCATTAATTGTCACAACTCGGCGACGATTAACACCCCAAGGTACTTCGTGCTCATTCTTACAAGCGGTTACACAGCCGTTACATTCAATGCAGCGCTCTGAATCGCAGATAAATTTCATTCGTGCCATTATTTTCTCCTAAATTCCGCCGCTGATTAAGCGAATCTCTCAATTTGACAAATGGTTGTTTTGGTTTCTTGCATCATTGTTACGCTGTCGTAGCCGTAGGTTGTAGCTGTATTCACAGCCTCACCACGAACAATCGGCGCCGCACCTTTTGGATATGCATCAAGAATGTCTTTACCCTGCCACCAACCTGAGAAGTGGAATGGAATAAATGCTGTGTCAGCTGCAACACGCTCAGTAACCATGGCCTTAACCTTGATCTTCGCACCATTTGGTGATTTAACCCAAACATATTCACCATTTCTGATACCACGTTTGTTAGCAGCTGCCGGGTTAATCTCAACAAAGTTGTCTTGTTGCAACTCTGCCAACCAAGGATTAGAGCGAGTCTCTTCGCCACCACCCTCGTACTCCACTAAACGACCTGAAGTAAGAATGATTGGGAATTTCTCATGCAACTTGTCGGCAACGTTCTTGTCTTGAATAGACTTGTAAAGCGTCGGCAAGCGCCAGAAGGCTTTCTTGTCATCATGTGTTGGGTACTTCGCGACCAAGTCAGGACGTGTGCCGTACAACGGTTCACGGTGCTGTGGAATTGGATCAGGGAAGTTCCAAACAACTGCGCGAGCTTTAGCGTTACCAAATGGATGGCAACCGTGATTTTTCATAATCACACGAATCAAGCCACCAGAAATATCCGTTTTCCAGTTCTTACCCTCTGCAGCTTTTTTCTCTGCATCAGTTAACTCATCCCACCATCCTAACTTCTTCACTAGAGCGTGATCAAACTCTGGGTAACCGGTCTTAATGTCTGCGCCCACAGAGTATGAACCATTCTCAGCTAATAGACTCTTACCATCTTTTTCAATACCAAAGTTAGCGCGGAAGTTACCACCACCATCCATCACGTGCTTGCTGGTGTCATATAGATTTGGTGAGCCAGGGTGCTTCATTTCTGGAGTACCGTAACAAGGCCATGGCAATCCGAAATAGTCGCCAGTTGTATCGTATCCAGTTACCGGATCTTTACCGCCTTTTGATCTCAATGTTTTGACGTCAAACACGTGCATCATGCGCATGTGAGCTTTTAAACGCTCTGGTGAGTGGCCTGTGTAACCAATTGTCCATACTGAACGGTTGATCTCACGTAAGATGGATTCTGGCTCAGGCTCTTTCCAATCTTTACCAGCGAACTTGCTTGTCAACATCTTGTAGTTCTTTGATAACTCTTTACCAAAGCCTAACTTGTCAGCCATTGCTTGCATGATCACGTGGTCAGGTAATGACTCCCATAGTGGATCAATCACCTTCTCACGCCATTGAATTGAACGGTTTGAAGCAGTAACAGAACCACTTGTTTCAAACTGAGTTGCAGCTGGCAATAAGTAAACAGCGCGGTCTTTATTAACTTGTGCGCCTTCAACTTGCATTGCAGCCATCGCAGCTGTAGCACTTGGATATGGGTCTACAACAACTAATAGATCCAGTTTATCCATGGCCTTCTTCATGTCTGTGCCACGAGTTTGTGAGTTTGGTGCATGACCCCAGTAGAAAACGCCCTTGACGTTACTATCTTGATCAATCAACTCATTCTTCTCAAGTACAGCATCGATCCAACGTGAAACTGTTGTACCCGACTTCTCCATCATGTTTGGAGCAAACTGAGCTTTGATCCACTCGTAGTCAACATCCCAAACGCCTGCGAAATGCTTCCATGAACCCGCTGCCAAACCGTAGTAGCCAGGCAATGAATCTGGGTTAGGACCGACGTCCGTAGCACCTTGAACGTTATCGTGGCCGCGGAAAATATTTGCACCGCCACCTGACTTACCTACGTTACCAAGTGCTAATTGCAAAATACATGAGGCACGAACCATCGCGTTGCCGATTGTGTGTTGAGTTTGACCCATACACCAAACAATGGTACCTGGACGATTTTCATGAAGTGTTTTTGCAACTTTATAAACTTCTGCCTCAGGAACACCGCAAGCTTCTTCAACTTTAGCTGGAGACCATTTCTCAAGAACGTCTTTCTTAACATCTTCCATGCCGTATACACGGTCATTGATGTACTTCTTATCTTCCCAACCATTTTTGAAGATGTGATAAAGCACACCAAACAAGAATGGAATGTCTGAACCTGAACGGATCCGAACATACTGATCAGCTTTTGCAGCAGTACGTGTGTAACGAGGATCCACCACAATCATTTTGCAACCAGCTTCTTTAGCGTGGAGCATGTGCAACATGGATACTGGGTGAGCTTCAGCAGCATTTGAACCAATATACAAAGCTGCTTTTGAGTTTTGCATATCGTTGTAGCTGTTTGTCATCGCACCGTAACCCCAAGTGTTTGCAACACCAGCTACTGTTGTTGAGTGACAAATACGAGCTTGATGGTCTGTATTGTTTGTACCGTAGAAAGAAACAAACTTACGTAGCAAGTAAGCTTGCTCATTGTTGTACTTTGAAGAACCAATGAAGAAAATGGAATCTGGTCCAAATTGCTTCTTCATTGATTTCATTTTTGCTGTAATCTCTTCTAATGCCTGATCCCAGCTAATCTTTTCGTACTTACCGTTCACCAACTTCATTGGATACTTCAAACGGAATTCGCCGTGACCGTGTTCACGAATCGCAGCACCTTTAGCGCAGTGAGCACCTAGGTTAATTGGAGAGTCAAAAACTGGTTCTTGACGAGTCCAAACACCATTCTCTACAACTGCATCAATAGCGCAGCCTACAGAACAGTGCGTACAAACTGTACGCTTAACTTCAATTTTGCCTTTACCGTCAGTCTTAGCAGCACCTGAAGCTTTTGCTTTTTGAACTAATGTTAGTTGTGATGCGGCAAGACCGACACCGACACCTACGCCAGAGCGCTTAAGGAATGTTCTGCGATCCATCATAGGAATTGCAGATTGGAGGCTGCGAGCCAAACTACCCATCATTTGGGTTGAATGGTTCTTAACAGCTGTTACTTGTTGCGATGATTTACGAATCAGACTCATGGTTAAACCCTCAAAGATTCAAGAGAAATTAAAAACGCTTGTTTGATTAAACAAGCGTAGTTTTGTAATATTTAAGAACGTGGTCGGAGACTTTGTAGCCTTTAGAGTCCTGAACCAATGATGCAGCTTGCTCAGCAATTGCTGTACCGATAGAAGTTTGTGACACAGCTGCAACAGCACCAGCTGCTAAACCAGTTGTTACAAAAAACTTCCTACGTGACTCTTTGTGATTGTTTTTTTCGCTCATTTCAATCTCCTAATAATTTGCTACATCTTCTTAATTCAATAAAAATAATACTTACATTTATGATCTGACTATAAACTTAATCCCTTGTTTTTACATCAATGTGTATACAAAAAAGCCTTAGTGCTTTCCCTAACTATTAGGCTCATAGATTTTATTAATGAGGCACTTTCTTACAAATAACATAACGATCTGTTCTTAATCGATAACCTCTTTGGCCCTACTCCACCATATCCATAGCGTAACTCTCTACCTCAAAAAATGCCTTTGCCAAGCCAGCAACTGACTTGTAATGCACTACTTCCGGATGATCTTCTATTGCAGCGCACAAATCTGGTAGCCATGAGCGCATGTGTTCATTAAAAAACTTTTTCTGCTGTGTCAAATTGGCCACACTTAAATCATCCCCTGCGATCAAATATCTCATCACTTCACAGAGGGCGGCAATGTGATCTTCACTTTCGGTTATTTCTTCGACAGACTCAAGACCTAACTCTCTAAGAGAATCTCGAAGTCTGACAAGCGGCTTTTCATTTAAAAACCCAGTTTGGTAGAAAGATCCGTATAAGAAAATTTCTTGTTTACCAATACCGATAAACATATCTTGATATTCTTCCGCCCATTCCTTAGCGCTAGAAATTGAGGCGACTCTCACTAATTCATCCCAAGCTTGAGTCATGGCAGCATCTGCTGGCGCTCCTGCGCCTGAGCCATAGGCTGCTGACGCAGCAATCCGGTGCAATAAATCATCATCAGGGGGGGTGTAGAACAAACTAGCTAATAAGCCATATAAGTCGGCACGCGCCACATCTTCTTCAAGACCATCTGAACTTAAAGAAGTTTCTACATCATCTAATTTTTTTTCTATATCACTCATCAGACCACATCATCATCATTTGGTTTATTGATCATATCGACTACACGACAGTCGCTACACATTTTTAATCTATCTGTTGCAGCTCCTGAAAATGCCGCATGTAAAGATAATTTGCCAACCATCAACTCGACCATTTTTAGGGTGCCAAATGGTTTGGCACAAACGATGCAGTGAAAAGGTTTTGTTTCGTTAAGAACAATGATCTTCTTCCTGACCTCAGTTGTTTGCAAACGAGGTAATAAGCTCAATGAGTCCTCTGGGCAAGTCTTGACGCACAAACCACATTGAACACAATTACGCTCAATAAATGACAATTGCGGCGCATCAGCGTTGTCACGCAAGGCACTCTCAGGGCAGGCGCCAACACAAGACATGCACAAGGTACAGCTATCTTGATTAATGGCAATGCCGCCAATTGGAGAGCCAGCACCAAGAATTAAAGGAGCGCTCTCAGTCACTTTCTTACTAGCGTGTGCCATTAAATGCTCAAGTGCAGCCTCAAGTGTTTCACGCTTTTCGTTTGAGAAAGCAAAGGTTGCGGGTGGGCACAAAGTGTCAATGGCAATAACAGCGCTCAAGCTTTTCTCAAGCGCAGCAGCAGAATCCGCTTGCAACAAAACAACGCGGTCTTTAGCGTAGCCCAAGCCCTCCATTAAGGAACAAGCTAACTTAACCTGATCACTCAAAGCTTTTTGATATTCCGGAGCTTCTTCACCACTGAGTAAAACCGCAACCTGTCCAAAACCGTGTGCTAAGGACGCCAACCAAAATTCAACACCTGTTGATGCACTATGGTGTAAACCCATCGGAATTAAATGAGCAGGCACGCCTTTAAATTTAGCTTTTTGTGTTGAAGCCAAACGACCCAACTCTTGAATTAATTCTTGCCCTTTGGTATCGCTGTGTAAAAGCAGGCTTGGCGCCACCTTAGGGCCAGCAGCGCGATATGCTTTGGCCATGACTCGAACCTGCTGCCCCAAGTAAGTAACGCTTGGGTAGTTATATCGCATAGCTCCAGAAGGACAGACTGTGGCACAAGCACCGCAACCCATACAAAGGTTTGGATTAACACTCACAGTACCTTTACCATCCTTAAACAAAGATGTAATCGCAGCAGTAGAACAAACATCGACGCAAGCAGAACAACCTACTTGTCCGTTACGACCATGAGCACAAATCTTTTCGTTATAGGCAAAGAATTTTGGTTTTTCAAACTCGCCAACCATACCCATGATTTTGGTTACCGCAATCGCCTGCTCAAGAGGATCTGATTTAGGTGCAAAGTAGCCTTGTGGTGGCTGACTCATTTTGAAAATAGGATCTTTGGAGAGATCCAAAATCAAATCCCAGCCTTCCGTACGACTCTGTTCAGTTCGATCAAAGTTAATCGCCCCAATTGCTGAGCATGACTTAACGCAAGAGCGATGACTCTTACATTTATCCAAATCAATTTGATAACTTAAATCAATGGCGCCCTCGGGACAGCTTTCAACGCAAGCGCCACAACGAGTACAGAGTTCTAAGTCAATTGGATTTTTTTGCAGCCATTCAACATTAAATGCCCCTAAATAACCATCCAAGGTCTTCACTTCACCGCTGTAAATAGGAAAGTCTCTTGCCTCAGGAAGAACACCTGGACTGGTACAAAGTACACCAACGCTCAAATCTTTTGAAAGGCGTTTAGCCCAATCAATCGAGACATCGCCTGGACCAATAATGAGTAAACGCCCACCACTTTGATAATTGACAGTGTTAACAGGGTCTGGATCGGGTAACGCAGCTTTGGCGAGTAAAGCAGAAATCTTAGGCATCGCTTGTTTTGCATCTGAAGACCAGCCACCAGTTTCACGAATATTGACAAATTTAATTGGGGCAACCAGAGCCTTCTCCTGTTCGCCAGCAACTTCATCGAATAAACGCTTCTCTTGAGTACATGCCAATATGATCTCGTCGGATCCTTGGCAAGCCTCAATAAATGTTCCTATCTCTTGACGGCACAAGGCGGTATTCAAACGAATAGATTTCGTTTCAACATCTAAACCCTTAGCTATTTGAGCAATATCTAAGGGCATGGTTTGGTTACAACTACAAACGAGCGTTTTCTTTGTCATCCTGTACCTTCAGCCATTTGAGCAATCTGCTTTATCGGCTTGTATATTCTTATATTCAATACTAAGTTTTGTTCACTACTGATTTAGGCTTAGTAATCTTTATTGTTTCTTGCGAATTATTTAATTGTGCTGAATTTGCAGCATTTATACCATTAGCGTTTTCATCAGGTAAAACTGTTGAATCTTCGAGTTCAGCAGATGACTTTGAGAAATCCTTATTCTCATTTGCTTTTGCTTCTTTTACGTCTTTTGCTTCTTTTTCAGCTTTGGCCTCTTCCTCAGCTTTGCGTTCAAGTGCCGCTTCAACTTCAGCTTCATCGGCATCTATTTTTGCAAGACGCTCTTTGTACTCTTTTCTTTCAATTAACTCAGCTTGCAAATCAGCCTCTACCTCCTCGGGGGTTTTAAATAAGCCGAGCATCTTTGACTGGTTGAGTTGCTTGAGCATTTCAAGAGGCATTGGATCGGGCGTGTTGTAGTCCCCGATATAAATATCTAAGCCATCCATGATGTTGTAATGCGGATCAGAAAATAATTTATTCAATGCCGCTTGCTGTACGTTTGGATCAATACCGGATTGCACATAAGCCGAAAAATCTGAATCTTTTGTCAGCTTCAAAACATCTTCTAAGGTTGGGATAGTTGCTTGCTCTGGAGTTACAGGCTGATCAGAGTCCTTAAGAGCACCATCAGTAGTTGCAGCTTCTTTAGATTTTGCAGTTGAGTCTTGTATTGAGGAAACCGGTGTGGATTGGGAGCCTTTGGTAAGTGTCACCTTCTCCAATTTTGATTTTTCTTTGATAACAGGCTCGTCAGACTCAAGTCCAGCCTTACGCTTTGACCAGCGATTTAAAAAATCTGACATTTTTGTTATCCCTCGTTCCCGGGGCGATTTGCTCCTTTAAATGAAGCAGGACGTGCACGTTTTTTTTGCTCAGGCTTGTAGTGCTCGTTAACAAAATCATTTAACCAAGAAGTGGTTTCAGAATCAAGCGGAACGTTATCAACCGTTTCACCACCATCCAAAAGTCTTCCAGCCTCGTTATAACTAACACTTAAGAAGTGCGGTACTGCAATTTGATCTCCTCCATGAGGGTGATCTTCCATTCTCCACATGACAAACCATGCTGGATAAGTGGCTGTGACGTTTAAAAAGTATCCCTCTGACTGATCTTGGAAAAGTTGTAATTCAAACCCTGTGTAAAGCCATCTTTCGGCTTGTTCGTCTTTTCGCATACATACTGCCGGCTTATTAGCTACTTCAAAATCTGGCTGTTTATGGGCAAATTGACCAATATCAAATATGACTTCATCGAGTGCCCAGCGATAAGAAATCCAAGGGTTATCAATAAACTCCTTGCGCATGACAATAGCCAGCTTCAGTTTCATAAAATTCGCTTAGGTGTTTTGAACGACGATCGTTGGGAATTTGCTACTCATATCTTTTGACATCTCGGCAACCTGAATAGCAATCTTTCGGGCAATTGCTTTATAAATAACACTAATAGCACCATCGGGATCTTCAACAACTGTTGGGCGACCTGAGTCAGCATGAAGACGGATCGATAAGTTCAATGGCAAGCTACCTAAGAAATCAACGCCATATTCTTCGCACATCTTCTTACCGCCGTCCTGTCCAAATATATGCTCTTCATGATTACATTTCGGACATATATAGGTACTCATGTTCTCAACAATTCCCAAAATTGGAATGCCTACTTTTTCAAACATTTTTAGACCCTTGCGAGCATCCAACAATGCGATATCTTGCGGGGTTGTAACAATCACAGCGCCCGTAACTGGTACTTTTTGTGAGAGTGTTAACTGAATATCGCCTGTACCTGGTGGCATATCCACAATCAAATAGTCCAAATCTCTCCAATTGGTCTGGCGCAATAACTGCTCTAAAGCAGAAGTCACCATAGGACCGCGCCATACCATTGGGCTGTCTGGGTCAATTAAAAACCCAATTGAGATCGCCTGAATACCATGGCCTTCCATGGGTTCAATGGTGTTTTCTTTAATGGACTCCGGTCTGCCAGTAATACCTAGCATCATTGGCTGGCTTGGGCCGTAAATATCGGCATCCAACATACCCACCGTGGCGCCTTCAGCAGCCAAGGCTAGAGCTAAATTGACTGCCGTAGTTGATTTTCCAACACCACCCTTGCCACTGGAGATCGCAATCACGTTTTTAATGTTTGGCAGGAGATTGACGCCTCTTTGCACTGTGTGAGCCACAATACTCATAGTGACATTGGCGCTGACATTCTTAACGCCTGGAAGCTCGCGCAAGCAAGCAATAACCAACTTACGCATAAGGTCAATTTGGCTCTTCGCCGGGTAAGCCAAAACAACATCCAAAGTCACCTGACCATCATCAACTTTCACATTTTTGACAGATCTAGTAGATATTAAATCTTTACCAGTATTAGGATCTATAACGCTCTTAAGCGCATTTTGGACAATTTCAACAGTTACCGACACATCTATCTCCTAAAGCTATTTTTATAAATTAAGCCATTAACTATATCTGCAGACTAAAATCAGCGTCTATGCGTCGAATTTTAGTCACCTCCGCCCTACCCTATGCCAATGGCCAAATACACATCGGACATTTGGTTGAATACATCCAAACTGATATCTGGGTCCGCTTTCAAAGAATGCGGGGGCACGAAGTTCATTATGTTGGCGCTGATGACACGCATGGTACTCCGATCATGCTCCGAGCTGAAAAAGAGGGCATTACTCCCAAAGAGCTAATTGCTAATGTCTGGAAAGAACATAAACGCGATTTTGATGACTTTTTAATTTCTTTTGATAACTATTACTCTACCGATAGCGAAGAAAACAAACTCTTATCAGAAGAGATTTATCTTAAGTTGCGTGATGCCGGCTTCATAGAAAAACGTGCCATTGAGCAGGCTTACGATCCAGTCAAAGAAATGTTCTTGCCGGATCGCTTCATTAAAGGCGAGTGCCCTAAGTGCAGCGCCAAAGATCAATATGGTGATTCTTGCGAAAAATGTGGCGCTACCTATGCCCCCACTGATTTAAAGAATCCTTTCTCCGTCGTCAGTGGTGCAACACCCATTCGCAAGATCTCGGATCACTACTTTTTTAAATTATCCGATCCTCGTTGTGAAAACTTTTTACGCGACTGGACCCAAGTTAAAACGCCGTTACAGCCTGAGGCTCGTAACAAAATGAAAGAGTGGGTGGGTGAACCGGGCGAAAGTAAATTAGGTGATTGGGATATTTCTAGAGATGCGCCTTATTTTGGCTTTGAAATACCTGATGCACCAGGTAAGTTCTTTTATGTTTGGCTGGACGCTCCTATTGGCTACTATGCAAGCTTTTTAAATCTTTGCAAGCAAAAGGGTCTGGACTTCGACGAATGGACCAAAGCTGGCTCTAAGACAGAGCAATACCATTTCATCGGTAAAGACATTTTGTATTTCCATACATTGTTTTGGCCAGCTACTCTTGAGTTTTCTGGTTACCGTACCCCCACCAATGTTTTTGCTCATGGCTTCTTAACCGTTGATGGTGAGAAGATGAGTAAATCGCGCGGCACTTTTATTACTGCCAATAGCGTGATTGAATGTGGCTTAAATCCCGAGTGGCTTAGGTATTACTTTGCTGCCAAATTAAATGCCAGCATGGAAGATCTAGATTTAAATCTACAAGACTTCACAGCTCGAGTTAATAGTGACTTATTGGGTAAATATATCAATATCGCCAGTCGCAGCGCAGGCTTCTTAGTCAAGCGTTTTGGCGGTATTGTGGATGATGCAGCCATGACTCATCCGCTTCTTGCTCAGCTAGCAGAAGCCAGCGATGAAGTTGCTGAGCTTTATGAAGCACGTGAATTTGCTAAAGCACTTCGTCGTGTGATGGAGTTAGCTGATTTAGTCAACGGTTTTGTAGATACGAATAAGCCATGGGAAATCGCTAAAGATCCTGCTCGAGAACAAGAACTCCAAACTATTTGCAGTATTACTCTAGAAGCATTTAGACGCTTGACGCTTTACTTAAAACCCGTCGTACCAGAGGTGGCTGCTGGTGTTGAGAAGTTCTTTGGTATTCCTGCAATGACATGGAATGACATGAATAAACCGTTAAATAGCGGACAAGCTGTTCAGCCTTATCAGCACCTGATGACCAGAATTGATCCCGTCATGATTGAACAATTGGTTACAGCCAATCAACAATGATCCAATTGCTCAATTTCTCTTTTAAATACCCAAATAACTCATGTAAGGTAATTGTAGGAAGTTGATTCTCTTAAATCGCTACAATTGACAAACTATGGCCCAATACAAATCAAATATCTCCCTCTTTTTGGAAGAGCTTAAGGCTGAAAAGCCAGAGCTAGAGCAAGCCCAGCAGGATGGTCGTGCGCTTTTATGGGATAAAGCCCCAACGTCTGCTGAAGATCAAAAACGTGCTGAAGCAGCACGTATCAAACAAAAAGCTTACGTTTATCAATGAGTGATTTGCTAACTGTTGCCCCAGAAGTCACTGATGGTATGTCAGAGTCTTTTGCTAGGTTATATGGTGAGCCGCTATTTCAGCTTCCCACTGACTTATACATTCCACCTGATGCTTTAGAGGTTTTCTTAGAAGCCTTCGAAGGTCCGCTTGACTTACTCCTCTACCTCATCCGTAAGCAAAACTTTAATGTTTTAGATATTCCGATGGCTGAGGTAACAAAACAATATCTTGGCTATATTGAACAAATTCGTCGTACCAACTTAGAACTTGCCGCAGAGTATCTCTTGATGGCAGCTATGTTGATAGAAATTAAATCACGCATGCTCTTACCAATGAAGAAGGCTGATAGTGATGAAGAGGTAGATGATCCACGCGCAGAATTAGTTCGTCGATTATTAGAGTACGAACGCATGAAGTTAGCTGCTCAAGAGTTAGACAAAATGCCAGTGCTTGGTCGTGACTTTTACAAGGCAAACGGGCACGTTGATACGACAACTGCTATCTCATGGCCGGATATTAACCCGCACGATATTCAGGCAGCGTGGAAAGATGTTTTACATAGAGCTAAGCTCAATCAACACCACACGATCACTCGCGAACAATTATCAGTTCGTGACTTTATGACACGTATCTTGCGCCGTCTTCAAGGTGAGCGTTTTATTGAATTTACTGATTTGTTTGAAGATGCTATTGCCACCGGTCAAGGTGCGCCCATGGTAGTTGTTAACTTTATCGCCATGCTGGAATTATCCAGAGAATCTTTAATTGAAATTACTCAAGCTGAGCCATACGCACCTATTTACGTGCGCCTGGCCTATTCTCCTAATTAATCAGTCATTAATAGAATGATCAATCCATGAAGATCATTAGCAATATTCAAGACTTGCGCGATCAATTGCGCGGCCAAAATCGTGCGGCATTTATTCCCACTATGGGCAGTTTGCATGAAGGTCATTTGTCTCTCATGCGCTTAGCTAAACAACATGGCGATCCGGTGATTGCTAGTATTTTTGTTAATCGTTTGCAGTTTGGTCCAAATGAAGATTTTGATAAATATCCTAGAACTTTTGAAGCAGATGTGGAAAAGCTAGAAAAAGAAGGCGTGTATGTTTTATTTGCGCCCACTGAAAAAGATCTTTATCCAGAACCTCAAGAATATCGTGTCGAACCACCCCATGATTTAGGCGCAATCTTAGAAGGTGAATTCCGCCCAGGATTTTTTCAGGGTGTTTGTACAGTAGTACTTAAGTTACTTTCTTGTGTTCAACCCAAAGTGGCAGTGTTTGGAAAAAAGGATTACCAGCAATTGATGGTCATTCGTCAAATGTGTCATCAATTTGCAATCCCAGTAGATATCATCCCTGCAGAAACAATTCGTGACGAAGATGGTTTAGCTCTTTCTTCCAGGAATGCTTACTTAAATACTGAAGAACGTACTGAAGCTATTCAGCTAATTCAAGCACTCAAACAGGTTCAAGAAAAAATTCTTGGCGGAAACATAACTCCTGAAGAAATTCTTAAAATTGAGCGAGAGGCTTTTAACCAGTTAACCTCAAGAGGATGGAAACCTGACTATATTTCGATACGTAAACGTAAAGATCTACTCAGCGCAACTGACAGTGAACTGCAATCGAATGAAAAATTAGTTGTTCTTGCAGCTGCAAAACTTGGTAAAACTCGTTTAATTGACAACCTCGAGATTTAAACAAACATGAGCTTCAAGGTCTTTTCAATAGGATTGATCACGGCCTGCCTTATTCCCACTTCCTTGGTTCACTCAGAGCCAGCCAAGGAAAGCTATCCAAAACGCATCATTACGGTTGCTCCCCACCTGACTGAAATTGTTGATGCAGCGGGCGGGCTTAATAGCTTGATCAGTGTGAGCGCCTACAGTAACTATCCCGAATCAGTCAAAAATCTTCCGATTACCAGTGATGCCAGATCAATTGATCTGGAGAGAATGAAGCAATTAAAGCCAGATCTCATAATTTACTGGCGTGGTGGAATGCCTGAAACTCACATTGAGTCGATTAAAAAAACGTTTAACGCCATTGGTAGTAATAATCAACCGAATACTCAAATTATTTCTGTAGAGCCTAAGAAGTTAAGCGATATTGCGAAAGATATTGAAACTATTGGAAAAGTTTTAGGCACTCAAGCTTTTGCCAGCAGAAATGCGAAAGAGTTCAACTCACAAATCGCCGCACTAAAGAGCAAATACCAAGCATCGAACAAAAGAAAAGTGAGAGTTTTCTACCAAGTTTGGTCTCAACCTTTGATGACTCTTAATCAAGATCATTTAATTGCTGACATCATTCAAATCTGTGGTGGTGAGCAATTATTTGCTAAAGAAAAATTACTAGTTCCAACAGTAAGCCGCGAAGCTGTTGCAGAAGCCAATCCAGAAATCATTTTCACAGCTACTGATAGCTCAAGTATGAAAGTTGATTGGTCGATGTGGACATCTATTCCACAACTTGCCGCCACTAAGAAAAAAGCTTTTATTGCCTTAGATGGGGATACGATCAGCAGACCATCACCCAGAATTATTCAAGGGGCCAATAAGATTTGTTCAGAAATTGATAAAGTTAGATAACAAGCTAATCTCAATAAATTTAGGCTGCTACGTAAATAATTTGACCATTGGAAGTCCTCGCATCAACAATTGGGTGCCCCAATGATTTCTCTAAGTTGTTAGGATTAATGATCTCCTCAACTGTGCCTGACAGATAAGAACCATCTTCAAGTAGTATCAAAGCATGGCTAAAGCCTCGTCCAATAAGCCCGATCTCATGCAAACTAGCAATGATGGTCTGATGACAAGATTCACTTTGTTTGACCAGGGTATTTAGAAGAGATATTTGATGCCCAACATCCAAGTGCGATGTTGGTTCATCCAAAATTAATGCCCGAGTATTTTGTGCAAAACAAGCCGCTAAAGCGACTCTTTGACGCTCGCCACCTGATAAATTTTGCCATTGGGATAGTGCCAAATGCTCAACATCACATAAAGTTAAAGCATTCATGGCTAGCTGTAAGTCATCTGATTGTTCTTGATGCCAAGGCCATTGAGAGGCTAATACAGCATCAATAGCTCTCAAGCCAGTTCCACCAATAGGAGACTGTTCTGCATAAGCCCGTATTTTTGCAAATGCTTCAGGCTGGTAGCTAGCGAGAGCCTGACCTAACCAGTTTATTTCGCCAGCAGAAGAGTTGACTTGAACTCCCGCAATGATTCTAAGTAATGTTGACTTACCAGCACCATTACGACCGATCAAACACCAACGCTCACCTTGCTTGACAGTCCAATTTAAATTTTTAATCAAGGTTCTTCCAGGAACTTGAATATCTAAATTCTTAGTTTCTAAAATGCAAGGTTGTGATAATTGATTCATTAAGAGTTCCAATGTCTCAGTCTAGATAAAAGCCACAAGAAACTAGGGACTCCAATTAAAGCTGTAATGACACCAACAGGTAATTGGGATGGTGCAATAACAGTTCTTGCAACCATATCTGAAAGAACTAAAAACGATCCGCCTAAAAATGCAGATGCAGGCAGCAAGAACTTTTGATCAGGTCCATGTTGCTTGATGATGAATGCTCTGAGGATGTGCGGCACTAGTAAGCCAACAAAACCAATCGACCCAGCCACTGATACTGAAGCAGCAGCTGAAAGTGCTGCCAATAGAACTATTATCCATTGAAGAGAAGTGACATCGACACCTAGAGTGACAGCTTTATCAGTACCTAGCTGCAGAAGATGAATTTTAGGTGCTAGCCTCCATAGGACCACAAGAACTATGAGCCAAAGGCTCAAGATAGCACCTACGGCCTCTAAACTCAAAATAGAATCCAAATCCCCCATGAGCCAATGAATCATGCCAGGCATCGCTACATTCGAAGCAAAGGTGATCATGAGAGTGCTAATAGCGCCACAGCCCGTTGCAATCATGACTCCTGCTAATAAAAGTCTGGATGGGTGAGTGGCATAACCGCCAACCAATGCCCATAGCAATAACATCACTACGACAGCACCCATCCATGCTCCACCAGCAACCCATATGGTTCCAGCACCACCCATCATCAATACAGCCAAGGCACCTACCGAGGCGCCACCAGAGACCCCAATCACTGAAGGCTCAGCAAGTGGGTTGCGAGTAAGAACCTGAAGAAGACTGCCTGACATCGCTAATAAACCGCCAACCGCAAAGGCTGCTAGAACACGAGGTAAACGCAATTGATAAATGATGGCAGCGTCAGCGTTAGTGACGCTACCGATTGATAGAGCTAAAGCTACCGATGCTAGTGACATGGTCGCTAGCAAAAGAAAAATGGTAGGTTTAGATAGTTTCATTAATTACTTAGCTTGGTATTGCAAAGATACAAAAATCATTTGTGGTGCCGCATTAAACCCATAAATTTGGTAATAGTTCTTATCAAATAAATTTTCTATAGAACCTCTCAAATATAAATCTTTTTGCAATTGATATGAAAGATATGTGCTGTAGATCGTATAACCAGCCGTACGTTGTCTGGCACCCGAATAAGCATCGGGCGTGTAACGGTAACTTGATGAAAACACTTTAGCGCCCAACTCGAATAACCCGTATTGTCTTGAATATTCAGCAGATCCAAACTGTTTAGCTCTGTTCAATAACATTTGATTGGTGGCGTCATTCATCGGATTTTGGATTGTCAATGCGGCCTTAGCAGTTCCCCATGAACCATTTGATCTCAGTGCCAGTTCAACACCATTGTTACTAGCGCTATTTGAATTCACAAGATATGTTCCACAATAATTAAAAGGGCAAGGAGCCACTAATACAGATCCTGGAACAATTAAATCTTTATAAACTGTATCAAAGTAAGTGATCTTAATTAGATTATTAATATCAAGAAACTGCATGCCAATTTCATACGAATCACTTTTCTCAGCTTTTAAATTAGGGTTGCCACCCTGCGAAATATCTCCTAACTGACCACCCGTAGGCGCATTAAATGCTGTTGATTTAGCAGCTGTCACTTTCCAATTCTCATTTAGAGAGTAACCCAACCCCGCTAACCAAGTAAGTCTTGACTCCCCCTCTTGAATATCGTCATATCGCAAATTAAGTTGAGTATTGAGTTTTTCATAAAAAGTTTTATACCCCCCATAAAAGCTATTAATTGCTCTCGTAGTATCAACAGAGCCAGCCCAAGACACATTGCTATTTCCTTTTAGGCGTTGATTATCGTAACCAAAATTAATCTTCTGCGATGAGCTAATTTCATAATCACTTAGCCAGGATATTTTTTGGTGCTGATCCTGACTATTACTCCGAGAGTTTGAAGGTGTTAAATACCCAAGATAATTCCAACTTGAGTCATACATCGAGTATTGATTGTAGTAAGTTTGGGATTTTGTATCAGACTCGGAATAGATCAATTGAGTGAGCCATTGATCGCTGATATTCTTTTTCAGATAGACAGTATTCGATCTAAGTTGACGATTTGAATAATCATTATCAAGGTGTGAAGAAGTTCCATCTAAGGATGTCCATGTGTTTGCTGAAAAAATATTGATACCCGCTATCAAACCAGAGCCGAAGTTATTGGATGCATTTATTCTTAATGCCCCATTTCTTGTTCCGTTGCTGGATTGATTAACTTCCGAAAATGATTGCGGATTTATGCTGTTGAATCCGTCAGTAAGATACTTTGAGCCAGATATTGAAAATTTTGCATCATCAATTTGACCTGAGTAACCCATTACCGCATTTTTGGTGTTTTTAGAACCGTATGTGAGAGATGCGTTAGCCTTTGGAGATCCGCTACCCTCCTTAGTGATTATATTTATGACGCCACCAACTGCGCCAGATCCGTACAAAGCAGAGGCATTTCCTCTTAAGATTTCTATCTTTTCTATCTGACTTGTCGGAATCATCTCTATTGATGAAATTGCGCCTGTAGCCGACTCCCCAGAGAATGGTACGCCATCCAATAAGATAAGTGTTTGATTGGTATTGCCTCCTCGAAGGTAAATCGAAGTTGCACTGCCAACAGAGCCTGTTCTTGAGATTTCCAAACCAGGCTCTGAATTTAAGATATTTAAAATATCCTGAGATTGAGATTTCTCTATATCTTTTTTCGTAATTACCGAGACAGAGGAAATAACGTCTGAAAGTTTTTGCTCTGTTCTTGATGCAGAAACAACAACCGGATTAAATTCAGAACTATTTTGAGCGTGAGATGGTGCAATAGTTGCAAAAATACCTGCGCAAGCTAGCGCAATACTTGTAGGTCTAGTAAACATGGATGGGCTTTCAAAAAACAACACGGTTTCTGGCTTGTTCCCCCGCAAGCACTGAACCTTCATAATCGTGCAACGTCCCCGTAGCTCAATTGACAATTCTAGGCCGGTATCCGGGCTAACGAAACTAACTCAATGACCTTCCCAGCTTTCGCCAGTGGTATTCGATTGAGCCTGCATTGACATGCGTTCGCTTACCGTTGCGGGGGCAGCACAGGTTGTCTGCTCTAATCTGTTGATTAAAAGAGACTTCTGTTTCCCGTTTAACTTTGATAGATTTTCCTATCAAGAGCACCTAAGAACACGTGTAGTATATACAATATAGCTATGTTAGATCTTACAAATAATTCTCATACTCGCTTGCAAGAGAGTCTGGCCCGCTTAGAGAGCAAATCTAAGGAGCTACTCTCTGCCGTTGAACAAACTCATAAAGAGCGCTTAGCTTTAGAGGATAAGATCGAAGATGCCCAAAATCGCATTCAAAATATATTAAATAAATTACCAACCCCAAGCGACACTGGTCAGCTTGATCTATTAGCCTTCCCTTCTGAGGGTCCGCAATGAGCCAACACCGTATAGAAATTACCCTAGCTGGTCAAAAGTTTGCATTTGCAACGACTCAAGAACATGAAACAAGCCTCAGAGCTGCGGCAGCTATTGTTGACGAACAATTGGAAGCTGCTTTAGCAGCTGGTAACCGCAGTATTGAACGCGCAGCCATCATGACAGCTATTAAATTAGCTGGTGACCTTCAGGCAGCCAAAATGAATCTCAGTCAAACAGAAAATCCAGGTGCAAGTGTTGATCAAAT
>CAMDUR010000015.1 GCA_945879115.1 Polynucleobacter meluiroseus | reverse complement strand
ACTTTTTCTGCTGTTAAAGAGATTCATGAGGCCGGCCAAGAGGCTGCGCCTCATCTTTCTTGTGTAGGTAGCTCAAAAGAAAAGATTAGTACATTGCTAGCCCAGTATAAAACTCTAGGCGTAAAAAGAATTGTTGCCTTAAGAGGCGATCTACCTTCGGGTATGGGCCAATATGGCGAATTTCATCATGCTGATGAGTTAGTTAAATTTATTCGATCTGAGACAGGCAGTCATTTCCATATTGAGGTGGCAGCCTATCCTGAAATGCATCCTCAAGCTAAAACGATGATTGATGATGTGCAAAGGTTTGCTAATAAAATGAAGGCAGGAGCAGACTCTGCAATTACGCAATACTTCTTTAATAGCGATGCCTATTTTAAATTTGTTGATGAAGCTGCTAAGTTAGGCGTTGATCAGCCAATAGTTCCAGGCATCATGCCAATTACCAATAGCACCCAATTAATGAGATTCTCTGATGCTTGTGGTGCTGAGATTCCGCGCTGGATTCGATTAAGACTTCAATCTTTTGGAGATGACACCGCTTCTATCAAGGCATTTGGTTTGGAGGTTGTTACGGATCTCTGCGATCAATTAATGGTGGCGGGTTCTCCAGGCTTACATTTTTACAGCCTTAATCAGTCTGAGCCAGTTCTATCCATTGTTAAAGACTTAGGCTTAGCTAATGCCACTAATAAAAGCTAAGCGCAAATAAGCTCATCTAAAGCTTGATCATGTATCTGCGGGCGCCAAGCACTCTCTTCCACTTTTAAATCTCTATAAGCTATACCAACTGCTTTAACAGAATGATTCGCAGCCTTGAGCATAGCTAAAGTACGATCATAGTAGCCGCCCCCATATCCAATACGCCATAACTGATCGTTCTGCTGTGTCCAACCCAAGCAAGGTAAAAGAATAATGTCTGGAGAAACAGATTTATTCTCGTCATCAATGATTGGTTCGGGGATGCCTTGTGGGCCTTTTATCAGTTTGTCTCCATCCTGCCACACACCAAAAAGTAAAGGTTGGCCAATCTTGACAGCTGGCAATAAAAGTTTTTTCTGACTACTTTTTCTGACCCAATCTAGCGCTATGGGTCTAGGGTCAAATTCGCTGTTAATGGGCCAATAGATAGCTAGAGTAGCAACATCAATTTTCTCAAGATACTTGATCAGACCATCTTCAAGTCTTTTCCTTAGACTTAAGTCTTTATTGAGACTCAGTCTTTTATCTAGTAAGTACTGTCGGAGTGGATTTAAAGTTTTCACAAGCTGTTCAAAAAATGAAAAAATAAGGCATGATTAGGGATATGCTACATCGAAAAAATATGAAACTTAAAAATAAAATAATGACAGGACTTGTCGTAGGCGTAATCGTAGCCTCATTTTCTGTTACTGCAAAGCCAAAATCAGAAAATTCAACGATATCAGGCACTCCCAAAAAGTTTGATCCTAATAAAGCATTATCGGCAGAAGATAAAAAATTTGTGGAGTTACGAGAGGCTTCTAAAGCTAATGAACCTTCCAAAGCCATCAGCTTGGCGAAGCAGTTGGGCTCGCATGATTTAAGAGATTATGTATCATATTTTCAAATTAAACCTCAGTTGTACGATAAAGCAAATCAAGCAAAATCTGATGCTACTGCTGACGTATTGGTTGTTGATTTTTTAAACCAATATGAAGGTACAGCAATCGCTGATCGCTTGCGTAATGATTGGCTACTTGTTTTAGGAAAACGACAGGACTGGAAAAATTTTGACCGTCAATATCCACTATTCAAATTAGATGACGATACACAAGTTAAGTGTTACTCCTTTCAGTCTCGAATGGTTAAAGATGAAGATGTAAAGATAATTGCTTCTGAGGCCAAAAATGTTCTATGGGACCCAAAGTTTTTTGGCGATGCTTGTGCTGATCTTGTAAGCAGTCTTTATAAAGAAGGCGGCTTGAGTAAGCAAGAGTTTTTAGCAATACGAAGAATCGCTTTGGAAAACAATCTTGATACCTTAGCTAGAAAAATGGGTGGAGATGATCCAATTGCCGATAGCGTAAAAAAGGCTAGAGCCAATCCAACAGAGGCATTCGGCGACTTTAATAAAAAGACATGGCGCACAGGAAAAGAAAATTCTGCAGCAGCATGGGGTGTTATCGGTCAATTTTTAGCAAAAAAACTGGATCCTAGTGCAATAACTGCTTATCGACTTCAACATGAGGCAGGACATCACCAGCTTCTATCTGCAGAATCTCAAGAGTGGAAGGTAAGAACTGCATTAAGAGTAGGCGACTGGAAGTTAGTTAAAGAAGCCATTGAAAATATGTCTCCAGCCATAAGAAAAAGAGATCCGGCTTGGACATATTGGTACGGGCGCGCCCAAAAAGAGCTTGGGGATGAAGCTCTTGGAAAAGAAACGCTTCAGGTACTTACAGAGCAATTTAATTTTTATGGTCAGTTAGCAAGAGAAGATCTCGGCATGAAGATTAGTGTGCCTAATAAAGTTGCACCAGATGAGTCTTTGGTAAAAAAAATGAGCTCTCAAAAAGACTTTCATAGAGCAGTAAGATTTTATGAAATGGGCCTGCGCTTTGAGGGTAATAGAGAGTGGAACTGGGCGCTACGAGAGCTAACAGACCAGCAACTGATTGCAACAGCAGAATATGCCAGAAGAATTGGCCTTTATGACCGTGCAGTTAATACTGCTGACAGAACAAAGCAAGAGCATAATTTTGGTTTGAGATACCCAATGCCATACAGGGATGCGCTAAGCCCAATCGCCCAATCAATTGGCCTAGATGCCAACTGGGCTTATGGACTAATTCGTCAAGAGTCACGATTTATCATGAGTGCAAAATCTCATGTGGGAGCATCTGGTTTAATGCAAGTCATGCCAGCAACGGCTAAGTATGTGGCAAAGAAAATTGGTATGACTAATTTTAAGCAGAGTCAGCTAGACGATATGAACACAAATTTAACTCTAGGCAGTAATTATTTAAATATGGTTTTTCAAGATTTGGATGGCTCTTGGACATTGGCATCTGCAGCCTACAATGCTGGTCCAGGCAGGCCTAAGCTGTGGCGAGAAAAGTTACCAAGAAGTGTCGAAGGTGCAATTTTTACAGAAACAATACCTTTTAATGAGACTCGAGGATACGTTAAGGCTGTCTTAGCTAACGCCAATTACTACAGCGCACTCAATACAAACAATACACCCTCACTTAAGCAGCGCCTAGGAACCATATCACCTAAAACAGCTATTCTTTCGGAGTTACCATAATGAGCTTGCCAAAGATTTTAATAATTGGAGGTGGCGGTTTTATTGGTCAAGTGATTACAACAAAGCTCGCCAAACTAGGTTACCCAGTTTTAATCCCAACCAGAAAATTAGGCTCTTTGAGAGACTTGTGGGTTTTACCGCAAGTAATGGCCATTGAGGCTGATGTTCATGATCAAGAGGTTTTACATCAATTATGCGCAAAACTTTCAGATACTGATGTAGTCATCAATTTAGTTGGAATACTGCATGACAAGCCAGCAAAGCCCTATGGGAAAAGTTTTGCAAAAAATCATGTTGAGTTACCAGAGAAAATAATTACTGCAATGAATAAAGCGGGTATCAAGCGCTATATTCACATGAGCGCTTTGGGAGCAGATTCAAATGGACCATCTATGTATCAACGTAGTAAAGGAGATGGCGAAAAGCTTGTTATGAACAGTGGCTTAGATTGGACAATCTTCAGGCCATCAGTTGTGTTTGGAGAGAATGATAGTTTTATTAATTTATTTGCGACTCTTCAAAAGTTTGCTCCGGTCATGCCTTTAGCTGGCGCAAGCGTTAGGTTTCAACCAGTTTATGTTTCTGATGTGGCAAGTGCTTTTGTAAAATCGATTTCAATGCCACAAACTATAAAAAAATCATTTAACTTAGCTGGACCTAAAATATACTCTCTTGGAGATTTAGTTAGATTTGCAGGAAGGAAGGTGGGTTGCTCAAGATTGGTGATTCCAATTCCTGCGTCATTTGGTTATTTGCAAGCATGGATGCTCGAGATCATGCCAGGTAAAACCTTGATGTCTAGAGATAATTTAGCTTCAATGAAAGTGGATAATACTTTGCCTAATTACGAAGAAAACGCTTTGGAAAAAGTTTTTGGAATTAGTCCCCAACCATTAGAAATTTTACTTAAGTGAAGACATTCATAGTAGGCGGAGCCATTCGAGATCGACTGCTAGGTCTAGCAGTTAAAGATCTTGACTATGTGGTTGTAGGTGCAACACCGGAAGATTTAATTAACAAAGGTTTTAAACCTGTTGGGCAAGACTTTCCTGTCTTCCTACATCCAGAAACGCATGAAGAGTATGCCCTTGCCAGAACTGAGAGAAAGGTTGCGCCAGGGTATAAGGGCTTTATTTTTCACGCAGACCCGAAAGTCACCCTTGAAGAAGATCTTGCAAGACGTGATTTAACTATCAATGCCATAGCGCAAGAGATATCCCTTGATGGTGAGTTGATTGGTCCAATGATTGATCCTTTTAGCGGCATCAAAGATGTTCAAGAAAAAGTCCTAAGACATGTTGGTCCAGCATTTTTAGAAGATCCCGTTCGTCTACTTAGGATCGCCAGATTTTCCGCAAGGTTCCCAGACTTTTCGATCGCCCCAGAGACAATCGATATTCTCAAGAAAATTGGTCAAAGTGGAGAATTAAACGCTTTAGTCAAAGAGCGCGTATGGCAGGAGTTTTCAAAAGGATTGCTTGCTAACCAACCATCTAAATTATTATTGACCTTAAAAGCTTGTGGGGTTTTTGAAAGGTTCTTTCCAGCCAAATTACTTAAACATGAGAAGATTTTTCATCAGCTTGATGCTGCTGCAAAGAACAAATTAAATCTTCAACAACGGTGCGCTATTTTATTGGCAATGCTAGATATTGAAGAGATTAAATCATGGTCGGATGAGTGGGGCATTCCAGCTGAATGTAAAGATTATGCTTGCTTGGCAAGTAATTTATTTAAAATGATTAGTGAGCACCCTCTCCCGCCAGAGGTTTTATTGGAAGTATTGGATCGCATGGATGTTTGGCGAAAACCAGAGCGTTTCAATGAGTTAATGATTGTGGCCAAAATACAAGGCTGTGAAACAGAGTCCCTTGTGATGGCTTATCTTGCTGCTCGAAAAGTAGATGTTGCCGGCATAGCTACTGATCTATCTAATGAGCCGAACGCTGGGCAATTGATAAAAGAGAGAATTCGCACTGCAAGAATTGCAACAATCAAAGAGCTCTAGGTTTTGATCTAAACCCTGGAAGCTCGCCCTCTGCAAACTGAATATTTTTGCCAAGGCATAGTACTTTGAACAACTCGCCCATTTCAGCTTCTGATAAAAGTTTTTGCAAGCTGTTAGACAAAGGAATAAATTTTTCTACATCTTTAGGGTCTGCATAAGAGAGCGCTAAATCTGCAATTCCAGCATCTAATAAGTACGATGCTTGGCTAGTGTAGCCTAGCAATTGAAAGCCACAATCAAGTGCAGCATGAGTGATGGAACTCCACTCCACGTGTGCCGTTAAATCACATAGACCAGGGTAAAAGAAGGGATCTTGAATTGCATGATGGCGATAGTGTCCCATTATGGTTCCTTGCCCTCTTTGAGAATGGTAGTACTCATGTGCTGGAAAGCCGTAATCAATGGTTAGTAAAACCCCATGTTGTAAAGAGTGAGCGAGAGTATTGATCCATGCAATGCCACTAGGATGGATTTCAGTGGTGTACCCATTTAAAAATTGATTTTCTAAAAGAGTGCTTGGCAAATATTCTAATTCTACGGCCGGTCCATCGCACATCACAAATTGCGACATCATTTCAGTAGCATCTGAGGTTACGCAGACATATTTATAATGCCATGCGTCATCGCGCTTGACAATAACTTCAACGGGCATTGCATCTAAAACCTCGTTAGCCAAAATAACCCCATCAAAATTTTGCGGCAGCGCTGTAAGCCAATTAATTTTTTCATTTCGATGCTTGAGACGGTCTTGCTGACGTTCAATAAGGTCTGCAGATAGATCTAAGATGTTGTATGAATCAATCTTGATATTAGATGCCATCAAGGCATCAAGAATTGACTCTGCCAATGCACCAGACCCTGCGCCAAACTCTAATATTTTTAAAGGAAGTGCACCTTGCTTTAATCTATTTAAGACAGGAATAATCGTTTTTGCGATAGTAGCCCCGAATAATGGGCTAATTTCAGGGGCAGTTACAAAGTCACCGCGCCCCCCAAATTTAATAGTGCGAGAGGTGTAGTAACCTAAATCTGGCGTATAAAGCGCCATTTCCATATACTTAGCAAAAGAAATTTGCCTGTCATGGGCTTTAATTTCCGCCTTTATTTTTTCTACCAAAATTAGGCTGTGAGACTTTTCTTCGGCGCTAGGGGTAATATCCATACCTCGCGAGTCTACAACTCTTACAAGTGAAGCTGTAAAAAATATGAAAATTCAAAAAATTGCCCTAGTAACTGGAGCAGCAAAACGCCTTGGTAAAGCTATAGCTATTGGTTTGGCTAAGGATGGGTGGGATGTCGCCATCCATTATGGTAATTCGCAAGAAGCTGCTCAGGAAACAGTCAAGGAGATTTTGGCTACTGGACAGCGCGGCATTGCATTACAAGCTGATTTATCGGATGAGGGGCAAGCTAGTGATCTGATTAAACGGTGTCAGGAGGCCTTGGGCTTGCCAAGTTGTTTAGTAAATAATGCTTCTTTATTTCAGTATGACGTGGCATCTAGCTTTGGTTATTCAGCTTTAGATCGTCATATGACAACTAATGTGGCAGCGCCATTGATTTTATCTAGGGACCTTTATCGAGAGCATGCCAAGATCAGAGCCCAATCTCCTAGCGCCTCCGGTCCATCTGGGGTTGTAATTAATCTACTAGATCAAAAATTAGCCAACTTAAACCCGGATTTTTTGTCTTACACTTTATCTAAAGCAGCCCTTCATTCAGCCACAACATTGCTAGCTCAATCTTTCGCCCCAGTTTTGAGGGTAGTTGGTGTTGCCCCAGGAATTACAATGGTATCTGGCGATCAAACAGACCTTGGTTTCGTAAAAGCACACGCGATGACACCTTTAGGAAGGTCATCTGCCCCTGATGATATTTCTGGAGCGGTTGTTTACCTAGCAAAAGCTAATGCCATTACAGGCACAACACTTTACGTTGATGGCGGACAACACTTGTTATCTACCGATCGTGACGTCATGTTTTTAACGGAGTAATTATGCAAGCTTTACTATCACACCCACGTTTAATTGATTGTCGTAGATTATTTTTAAGTAATTATGAGATCTATATCAATATAGGTGTCCATGATTTTGAGAAGCGCGGTGAGCAGCGCGTTTTAATTAATGTAGATTTATTTGTTCCTCTAAATGAAAATACGCCCACTCAAGATCAGTTAGATGAAGTATTAGATTATGATTTTATGCGCCGAAGTATTGTTGATAGAGTTTCAAAAGGACACATTCATTTACAAGAAACTCTTTGTGATGATGTAGCAAGAATTATGTTGGCACATCCTCAGGTGCGAGCTGTAAAAGTTTCAACTGCAAAGCCTGATGTCTATCCGGATTGCGATGCTGTGGGTGTTGAGATATTTTTGATAAAAGAATGAAAGATACTAGAAAAATCGCCTACGAAGAAAATAAGCTAGACAAAAAACTTTGTCGACTAGCTGGGCAAGCCATAATTGATTACAACATGATTGAAGATGGCGACAAAGTTATGGTTTGTGTCTCCGGAGGCAAAGACAGTTACGCCATGTTAGATATCCTCATCAAATTGCGTGAACGTGCTCCCATTAATTTTGATCTGGTTGCAGTTAATTTAGATCAAAAGCAGCCTGGCTTTCCTGAAGAGATTTTGCCTAATTACCTTAAAAAGCTAGGCATACCATTTCACATTGAAGAGCAAAATACTTACGGTATTGTTAAGCGAGTCATTCCCGAGGGTAAAACAACTTGCGGCCTCTGCTCTAGATTGAGGCGCGGGATCTTATATCGCGTCGCCGGGGAGTTGGGCGCCACCAAAATTGCTTTGGGGCATCACCGTGACGATATCCTTGAGACCCTCTTAATGAATATGTTTCATGGCGGCAAAATCAAAGGTATGCCGCCTAAATTAAAGTCAGATGATGGGAAGCATATTGTTATACGCCCACTTTCCTATGTGCCTGAAAAATATTTAGAGAAGTATTCGGAGCAAATGGAATTCCCAATCATTCCTTGTAACTTGTGCGGTAGTCAAGAGAATCTCCAACGCAATGCTATGAAAGCACTTTTACGAGATTGGGAGAAAAAATTTCCAGGTCGGGTAGAGAGCCTATTTAGCTCTCTACAAAATATTGTGCCATCACATTTAATGGATTTAGAGGAGTTTGATTTCAAAAATTTAACTGATAGTTCTGGACCTAACGATTTAGATGAGCAGATCTCTTGGCAGCCAATACAGTTGAATCTTTAATAAGTTCTTGTACGTCGGCGACCCAGCCCCCAATTTTTTCAGAGGCATGTTTATTTTGCTCTTCATTAACAATAGCGCTTATGAATGAGGCAGTTTCTGCACCAGATTCAACCCATTTTTTATGAAAAGCTTGTTGCTCCTTATTTTTCCCACTTTCGAAATTTTTCATGTAATCTCGAAGAAGAGCCTCAGTTGCTTTTTGGCTTAACTTTAGTTGCTGAACCTCTTTGCAGATAACAATGAATTCAGATTGTCTGCGAAGTTTTTGTTCAAATGCTATTTCAGCATCGATTGGATTTTTCAGAAGAAACTCTCTTATTTTGCTTTCCTGAGTACTATTTAAATTTCCATATAACCATTCTGCTCGTTCAATAATTTTGTTAGCTCTTACAGTGGCTTGCTTATTTTTATCTTTAGGCAAATACTCATTTTTAAACTTCTGATTATTTTTATTAATTCTTTTTTGCATTGTTTCGATTTGTGACGCGTCAAGGCTAATGAGTAATTTTGCGGTATCAGGGATTATTTCATCTGCAATTTTGTAAGCGTATTTCTGAAACTCCGCGCGCAATATTAAAAATTCAGATTTTGATATCTGGGCCTGTAATTTTTGTTGAGCGCGCTGTAGGGACCCAGATATTTCTGGCAATTGTTCTGTGCGATGCCACCAAAAATGGCGTTCTAAAGAACCGCGAATAAGAGGCTCTTGTACCTGATTGAAGCCAATATGATCATCAAGCCACCAGTAGGCGAGAGTATCTCCCTGATTATAGGCAAAGCGTACCGTGCTACAACCAAGTAATGTGGTTGCTAGCAAAAAAGATATGATTAACTTAGTAGTTAGGAAACGATGGAATAAACTCATATAATTATTATCAATGAATATAGTCATATTAGCTGCTGGGCAAGGAAAACGCATGTATTCCACGCTGCCCAAGGTCTTACATCCAATTGCTGGCAAGCCCATGCTAGGCCATGCAATGGCCAGCGCTGAAGCAATTTCAGGGCAGCATCAGATGGTAGTTGTTATCGGGCATGGCGGGGAAGCTGTTCAAGAATATCTCGCTAAATCAGAGAGTTCAGCTAAAACAGCCGTTCAAAAAGAGCAAAAAGGTACCGGTCACGCTGTTTTACAAGCAATCGACTTCTTAGTTGATGATGTCCCTACTTTGATTCTTTATGGTGATGTACCTCTAATCCAAACTCCAACACTAGAACGTTTGTGTCTTTTAGCTAGCAATGGTGGTTTGGGATTGTTAACTCAAAAAATGACTAACCCAACAGGGTACGGAAGAATAGTTAGAAATCAAGATGGTTGCGTACAAGCCATTATTGAAGAGAAAGATGCTTCAGCCGAGATCAAAGCAATTACTGAAATTAATACTGGATTGATGGCTGTGCCAACTTCCAAATTAAAGCAGTGGCTTAAAAATATAAAACCGAATAATGCTCAAGGCGAGTACTACTTAACAGATATTATTTCTTTAGCTGTTTCTGAAGGAGTCCCAGTTCTGACTTCATCTCCTGATACCCCTTGGGAAACTATTGGCGTTAATAGTCGAGCACAGTTAGCAGAATTGGAGCGCACTTGGCAACTAGTGCTTGCAAATCGATTGCTTGATGCCGGCGTTACGCTTATGGATCCATCTAGATTAGATATCAGGGGACAATTAGTTTGTGGTCAAGATGTCAAAATAGATGTAGGTTGTATTTTTGAGGGCCAGGTTCATTTAGCTGATGGCGTCACTATCGGACCGTACTGCGTGATTCGTGATGCTGAAATTGAGGCGGGGACAGTTATTCATGCATATACACATATTGATCAGGCAAAAGTAGGCGGTAGAAATATTATTGGCCCTTATGCAAGATTACGCCCTGGAACAGAGTTGGCGAATGATGTTCACATCGGTAATTTTGTTGAAATTAAAAATAGCCAGATAGGTTTAAACAGTAAAGCCAATCATTTAGCATATATTGGTGATGCTGCAATTGGCGCAAGAGTCAATATAGGTGCAGGAACAATCACTTGTAATTACGATGGCGTCAATAAACATAAAACTGTTATCGAAGATGATGTATTCATTGGTTCTGATAGTCAGTTGATTGCACCTGTAACGGTGGGCAAGGGAGCAACTTTGGGTGCCGGAACTACATTAACAAAAGATGCGCCTGCTGGTCAATTGACTATCACTAGAGTGAAGCAAGCGTCTTTGAATTGGCAGCGCCCTGTAAAAAAGCCCAAGTAAAGAATTAATAAATAGGAAATACTTATGTGTGGGATTGTTGGTGCTGTTGCCAAAAGAAACGTTGTAAGCATTTTGGTCGAGGGTCTTCGTCGTCTTGAATATAGAGGATATGATTCTTGTGGCTTTGCACTGTTATCAGATGGTCAACTAGTAAGAGCAAGAACAACGGCAAGAGTTTCTGATCTAGGAGAGCAAGGTCAGAAGATGTCTGGAAATATTGGGATTGCCCACACTCGATGGGCTACGCATGGCAAACCAGATACAGTTAATGCGCACCCACACTTTTCAAATGAATTAATTGGTTTAGTGCATAACGGCATTATTGAAAATTATGAAGAACTAAGATCAGAATTACAGGCGGCAGGATATATATTTGTATCACAGACAGATACAGAAGTTATTGCTCACCTTATTCATCAAACCTACGTGAAGATGGCTAAGAGAGATTTAGTTAAGGCGGTTAGAGCTACGGTTCTGAGATTACATGGTGCTTATGCAATCGGAGTTATTGCTCAGGATGCTCCGGGTATTTTGGTTGGGGCACGAGTAGGCTCACCATTGGTGGTTGCCTATGGTCAGAACGAGAATTTTCTTGCTTCAGATGCCTTGGCAGTTGCAGAGCATGCAAATGCAATGTCTTACCTGGAAGAGGGTGACATTGCTGTTTTAACAACTGATGAGATAACCATTACAAATATTGATGGCGTCATTCAGTCTCGGGCTAAAAAAGATGTTCCTGCTCAAGCGGCAGCGGTCGACTTGGGGCCATATCAGCATTACATGCAAAAAGAGATTTTTGAACAGCCGCGAGCTATCAGTGACACTTTAGGTCACGCACAACAGGCAAACCCTTCGCTTTTCGGGGCAACATCCGCCGACTGGGAAAAAATTAATAGCGTTTTAATATTGGCATGTGGAACCAGTTATTACGCTGCTAGCACTGCTAAATACTGGCTTGAAGATTTAGCCGGTATCTCGACTCAAGTTGAAATTGCTAGTGAGTATCGATATCGCAAGACAGTTCCTAATCCAAATGCTTTAGTCGTTGTAGTTTCTCAATCTGGAGAAACTGCAGATACTTTAGCAGCCCTTCGTCATGCTCAATCATTGGGCCATACAGAAACTTTAGCAGTTTGTAATGTGGCAACAAGCGCAATGGTACGAGAGACAAAATATTGTTTCTTGACTCACGCCGGAACAGAAATTGGCGTTGCTTCAACAAAAGCATTTACAACGCAATTAGTAGGCCTGTATCTTCTGGCACTTACCTTGGCTAAGCACCGCAAGCTTTTAACTGCTCCCCAAGAAAAAACAGCTTTTAATCGTTTACGTCACTTGCCATCAGCAATCAATGCAGCTTTAGCTCTGGAGCCACAAATAATAGCTTGGAGTGAAGCATTTGCTAAATGTGAAAATGCATTATTTTTAGGCCGAGGCCTACATTATCCAATTGCACTAGAGGGCGCTCTCAAGCTTAAGGAAATTTCTTATATTCATGCTGAGGCTTATCCGGCAGGAGAGTTAAAGCACGGACCATTGGCCTTGGTAACTGACAAGATGCCTGTTGTAACAGTTGCTCCCAATGATGCATTGTTAGAAAAACTTAAATCTAATATGCAGGAAGTTAAGGCGCGAGGAGGAAGGCTTTATGTCTTTGCAGACTCAGATACCCAAATTACGGCTAGCGAAGGAATCCATGTCATTCGAATGCCTGAAAATTATGGGGATCTCTCACCCATTTTGCATGTGATACCTTTACAGCTATTGGCTTATCACACTGCTTGTGCGATAGGTACAGACGTTGATAAACCCAGGAATCTTGCAAAATCAGTTACGGTGGAGTAATCCGAATTCATTTCGGAGCTGAAAAAGACGGTAGCTTAACTTGATCTTTTTGAGATTCAAAATAAAGTTCCCAAGTGGAGTCTGGCGGTTTATTAACAACTAGATTAAGACCCTGTTGAATAAAGTTAGAAATTTCAGTATCTAAGTTATAGCGATCAGTAAATTCTGTAATATTTACCAATAAGTTACTCATGCTTGTATTCGCTATTAAAGAGTCCTCGCTCGCCGGATCTTCCAATTTAGGTTTGATTTTTTGAAACACGCTATCGCCAAACCAGTAATGCAGCGTTATCAGCCAAGCATAAATATTATAAAAATCAGCAGTCCTATCTGATATCTCCTTTCGGGAGAAGTAGAATCCGAGGAAGGAGTCATTAAATGTTCTTAAACAAGCAAGATGCGTCATCCATTCTGCCTCAACTAAATCCCACTCTTTATCATCAAGTAACTCAACAATGTGGCCGACTGAGTAAAGAATAAATTTAAATTGCTCTTTATGAGCTAATAATTTATCTCGATCAAGTCTTTGGGCTGCATTCATCCATAAAGATGTCATGTGCCAAATGATTGTCTCGTGAGGGGTTAAATTAGGGATTTTATTCGCGACGGCTAAATATTCAGGTTGAAGAACTGATAATATTTCTTTGACCATCTCTTCATGTTCCACAGAACCATATATTGACATTAGATACTCTCGTTGATTATTTATTGTGGCTCATGATAACAATGCTAGATTCATTTAGGAAAAGAACATTCAATTACTATGCATCAAACACTAATTTTAGATACAAACATTTTATTAGATATATTTGTTTTCGATGATCAGCGAGCACATCCCTTAAGGGCGGCCCTTTCTAATCAAGAGGTTGACGCTCTTGTAACTGAGGGCACTTTAGATGAGTTTATTGATGTTATTAGCAGATCTCAATTCGGTTTAGATAAACAAAAACAAGCTGAAATCCTTTTACAGTGGCAAAACTGGTCTCGATTAGTTAAACAGTCAGATCTTCAGGCTGCGCCTTGGAAGTGTAAGGACCGTGATGATCAAGTATTCATTAATCTAGCTTTTAGTTTCAAGCCATCAACGCTTATTAGTAAAGATAAGTTGGTGCTTAAGCTTGCAAAGCGTGCGATCAAGGAAGAAGTAATAATTACCTCAGACCATCTTCAATTTCTGGTGTCGGAGTCTCGAAAACCAGCCGTATAGTTTTGCATCGCAACATTTCTAGCGGTAGACCCTTTGATTAGCAATGAAACTAGGGTTACCTCTAACTAAAACAAAACTCCTCTTGACGACATTTCTTGTGTTTTTACTTACAATGGAAAAGTTGATTTGCTCATTTTTACGGCAACAACTATAAGGAGATAAGAATGAATAAGAATTTTCGCAAAGCGATGATTGCAGTTGGAGTACTCGCAGCGGTTGTGTCAGGCACAACTCATGCAGCATTCCCAGATGACAAGCCAATTACTTTGGTTGTACCGTTTGCTGCTGGCGGCCCTACAGATAAAGTGGCTCGCGAGTTGGCTCTCTTGATGACCAAGTCATTAAAGCAACAGGTGATAGTTGAAAACACTCCTGGTGCAGGTGGCACGGTTGCCGCTAAAAAAGTAATGAGCGCAAAAAATGATGGTTATACATTGTTAGTCCACCATATTGGTATGTCAACAGCCCCTGGCCTATTCCGTAATTTAGGCTACGATCCAATGACAGACTTTGAACATTTAGGTCAAGTAGCCGATGCGCCAATGATTATGGTTGGTAACAAAGACTTGCAGGCTAAAAACTTGAAAGAGTTACTGGTTTATATCAAAGCAAAAGGTCTAGACGTTGCTTATGCAAACGCGGGAATTGGCTCAGCTAGCCATCTTTGTGGTTTGCTATTTATGAGCGCTGTTCAGCAAGATATGACGACTGTCCCTTACAAGGGCACAGCTCCTGCTTTAACTGATTTGATGGGTGGTCAAGTTCAATTAATGTGTGATCAAACAACTAATTTGGCAGGTCAGTTAAAAGCTGGTTCTGTAAAAGCTTATGGCGCTTCAACATTGCAACGTATTCCAGCTTTTAAGGATATCCCAACATTGCATGAGCAAGGTCTGAAGGATTTCCAGGTTAACGTATGGCATGGTGTTTATGCACCTAAAGGCACGTCTAAAGACACATCTGACAAGCTTGTTGCTGCCATTAAAGCAAGCATTAATGATGCAAGCTACAAAGCTAAGATGAGTGACTTAGGTGTTGTGGTGCCAAATGAGAAAAGTGCTAGCCCAGCTGGCCATAAAGCTCATTTGAAAGCTCAAATTGATTTGTGGACACCAATTATTAAGAAGGCTGGTATCTACGCAGATTAATTATTTAATTAAGCGTATCGCAATGTAAAAAGAGGCCACGTAAGTGGCCTCTTTTTTAATTCGCAATTTATAAGTTAAATTATTTTTTTGAACGCTTTTTAAGATCTAAAAGAAGCTCATCCTTATCAATAAGGCTTAAGCTACTCCAGATCGCAATTTCCTCAAGTGTTCTATGACAGCCAAGGCAGTAGAGATCTTCATCATCCATTTTGCATAAGTTAATACATGGTGACTGAGGATCTATGTAAGGGTTTGGTTGAGTATCACTCACTGCGAGAATAATTTTTTGACAGTATGGATTGGTATCTTGACTCTAACTCAGTAGAACTTTTGATACTAACGCCCAGATCTCTAACGCAGCCATCTTTGAGATCGTAAATCCAGCCGTGAACAGTTAAATCTTGTTTGTTCAACCAGGCATCCTGAACACTTGATGTTTGACAGACATTCATAACTTGTTCTATTACATTTAACTCGCAAAGGCCGTCAAATCGTTCGGACTCTTTAAGTATCGAGCCTAAATATTTACCATGTTTATCTTGCACATCTTGCACATGCCGAATCCAATTATCAGCTAATCCAATGCGAGCTTTCTTTTGAGCGGCCTTAACACCAGAGCAACCATAATGACCAACAACGATGATGTGCTTAACCTTTATTAGATCAACAGCAAACTGAATAACTGATAGAGCGTTTAGATCAGTATGGACAACAACGTTAGCAATATTTCTATGAACAAAGACCTCGCCTGGGGCAAGGCCTGTAATCTGATTGGCTGGGACTCTTGAATCTGAACATCCAATCCACAAGTACTCAGGAGCTTGCTGATCAACTAGGCGGCTGAAGTAGTCCGGATCTATTTTGGTGACAGATGCAACCCACTCTTTATTGTTTTCAAGCAATTTAGATAAGATGTATGGATTATTGGATGTTGACATGTTCTGCTTTAAATTGAGAGTTGAACAATTATTCTTAAATGAACATTATAGATACTAATAAGCGTCACAAAAAAATGGCAAAAGTGATCAACTTTCAATAAAAAACTAAATACTTATCTCAGTAATTGATAAGTTGAGTCATTGGGAGTCATATAAGTACTAAGACTCTGAGTTTTTTGCTTAACTAGTTTTTGGGCGCCTTGTACTGGTAGCTCGAGGCTTGCTTTGACGTGGTTTTTTGGCTTTTATGCCTGAAAAACCACCTGAAGCCATTTCGGTTGCCATATCTGTGGCCGCTTGAGTAGCTTGACTAGCAGCTTTTTGAGCAGCTTTGCCGGCCTCAGCCATTGCTTCTGGAGTTAGGGCTGCACTGAAGCTCTGAAGAGCCGCTAACGTAGCGCGTTGAACTTCGAGACCTTGGATAGTGCTTCTTAGAACGCTCATATTCAGCTGTAACCAGTTTTCGACACTTTTTAAGTCCTGAATACGCTTATCTAGGTCCTCAATATTTAGTGTAGGCATGCCAGCGCCACCGCCTATTCCAGCCCCAAAGCCACTTAAGTCGCCTGGGGTTGGCGAATTACCCCACATTGTTTTGAACATTTCAAGACTTTGGTTGAAATCGGGCATAGCACCAAACATAAGAGCTCCAAGAAAGAAAAGTTAATAGAATCAGATAAATATCTGTAATACCGATAAAATATAGCTTTAATACAATTGTCGCAATCAGTTTGCGGTTAAACCAAGAGTTTTTACCTATGCTTTATACCCGTGGCGCAAATTTGCCAGAGTTGCTGAAAAATCGAATATTGGTCTTGGATGGTGCGATGGGCACCATGATTCAGCAATTCAAGTTATCTGAAAATGACTACAGAGGCTTACCTCAAACCAAGCGCTTTGAGTCGCACCCCAGCGATTTAAAGGGAAACAACGAATTACTTAATATCACTCATCCTGAAATTATTTTAGATATTCATCGTCAATATTTGGCGGCAGGCGCAGATTTAATTGAAACGAATACCTTTGGAGCGACAACTGTAGCTCAGGATGATTACAAAATGCCTGGGCTTGCAAGGGAAATGAACTTAGCCGCTGCAAAACTGGCAAAGCAGGCGTGCGATGAATTTTCAACGCCAGAGAAGCCTCGATTTGTAGCTGGGGCTGTTGGCCCAACGCCCAAGACAGCAAGTATCTCTCCTGATGTCAATGACCCGGGCGCAAGAAACGTCACATTTGAACAATTGCGAGCAGCATACCGAGATCAGGTTGAAGCTCTTTACGAGGGTGGTTCAGACGTATTTTTAGTTGAAACTATTTTCGATACCTTAAATGCAAAAGCTGCCTTATTTGCTATTGACGAGTTTTTTGAAGAAAAAGGTGTGCGTATTCCAATAATGATCTCTGGAACAGTAACCGATGCTTCCGGACGCATACTTTCTGGCCAAACTGTTGAAGCTTTTTGGAATAGTTTGCGTCATGCTAAGCCCCTAACATTCGGATTAAATTGCGCCCTTGGTGCAGCCCTAATGCGCCCTTACATAGCTGAGCTTGCCAAAGTTTGTGATGTTGCAGTTTCTTGTTACCCTAACGCTGGATTGCCAAATCCAATGAGTGATACAGGATTTGATGAAACGCCTGAGATGACATCGAAGTTGCTTGATGAATTTTCACGCGATGGATTAGTTAATCTTGTTGGTGGCTGTTGTGGAACTACACCAGCTCACATTAAAGCAATTGCAGATGCTGTTGCCAAGAGGACTACACGTCATTGGGATGCATACAAGGAGTCTGCGTGATGACTGAATTAACGCTCCCCCCAATGCGCCTCGCCGGTTTAGAGCCCTGCAACATAAGTTCACTTATACGCTTTGTAAACGTTGGTGAGAGAACTAACGTTACAGGATCAAAAGCTTTTTCTCGAATGATTCTTAATGGACAGTACGATGAGGCGTTGTCTGTAGCTCGTCAACAAGTTGAAAATGGCGCACAAATAATTGATATCAACATGGATGAAGCCATGTTGGATTCAAAAGCGGCTATGGTTCGCTTCTTAAACTTGATAGCATCAGAACCAGATATTTCTAGAGTTCCTTTGATGATCGACTCATCAAAGTGGAGCGTCATTGAGGCAGGTCTTCAATGCGTTCAAGGTAAAGCCATTGTTAATTCAATCTCTATGAAAGAAGGTGAGGACGGATTCAGGCACCAAGCAAAACTAATCCGCCGCTATGGTGCTGCTGCAGTTGTTATGGCCTTTGATGAAAAAGGGCAAGCAGATACTTATCAAAGAAAAATAGAAATTTGTGAGCGTAGTTATAAAATTTTAGTCAACGAACTGGGATTTCCTGCCGAAGATATTATTTTTGACCCTAATATTTTTGCTATCGCAACCGGTATCGAGGAACACGATAACTATGCTAACGACTTCATCAATGCTACAGCATGGATCAAAAAGAATTTACCTGGCGCCAAGGTAAGTGGAGGTGTTTCAAACGTTAGTTTCTCGTTCCGTGGAAATGATGTTGTGCGTGAAGCTATTCATACAGTTTTCTTATATCACGCGATCCGTGCGGGATTAGACATGGGAATTGTCAATGCTGGACAGTTGGGTGTTTACGCAGATTTGGATGAGAAATTAAAAGAACGTGTAGAGGACATCGTACTTAATCGTTTTGCAGAAAAAGAAGGCAAAACTCCCACCGAGCGCTTATTAGATATCGCAGATGAATATAAAGGCGGTGGTGCAAAGGCTGAGGAGACTTTGGCTTGGCGAGAAAACACTGTGCGAGATCGATTAACGCACGCCTTAGTTCATGGCATCACTTCTCATATCGTTGAAGATACTGAGGAAATGCGTTTAGAAATTTCTAATGCTAATGGTCGACCTATCGAAGTAATCGAGGGTCCATTGATGGATGGTATGAATGTAGTCGGCGATTTGTTTGGTGATGGCAAAATGTTTTTACCTCAAGTTGTCAAAAGTGCTCGGGTAATGAAGCAGGCCGTAGCACATTTAATTCCGTTTATTGAAGAAGAAAAAAGACAGATTCTAGAGAGTGGCGGGGATGTTAAGTCTCGTGGAAAAATTATCATGGCCACTGTGAAGGGCGATGTTCACGATATTGGAAAAAATATTGTTACGGTTGTATTGCAATGTAATAACTTTGACGTTGTAAATATGGGTGTCATGGTGCCTTGCAATCAGATTCTAGAAAAAGCCAAAGAAGAAAAAGCAGACATTATTGGATTGTCAGGTTTAATTACGCCTTCTTTAGAAGAGATGGCTTACGTTGCAGAAGAGATGCAGCGTGACGAGTATTTCAAAGATAAAAAAATACCACTCATGATTGGCGGTGCAACGACCTCACGAGTCCATACTGCCGTTAAGATTGCTCCTTTTTATGAGGGGCCTGTTGTTTATGTTCCAGATGCTTCAAGAGCTGTATCTGTTGCATCAAGCTTGCTTTCTGATGATGGTTCTAAAAAGTTTATTGATGATTTGGTTATTGATTACGAGAGAATTCGTCAACAGCACGCCAATAAGAAACAAATTCCATTGCTTAGCATTGAATTAGCCAGAGCAAACAAGCAAGTAATAGACTGGGAAAAAGAAAATATTACTAAGCCGATGTTTATCGGGCGTAGGGTTTTTAAAAATTACGACTTAGCAGAAATTGCAAAGTGTATTGACTGGACTCCATTTTTTCAAACTTGGGATTTGGCTGGTAAGTTTCCTCAAATATTAGATGATGAAGTTGTTGGCGATTCGGCTACAAAAGTCTACCAAGATGCTCAAGACATGTTATTAAAAATCATCCAAGGCCGCTGGATACAAGCTGATGCCGTCCTTGCTTTTTACCCGGCAAATAGCGTTGAGGATGACATTGAACTTTATAGAGATGAATCACGTCAAGATGTAATTCTGACTTGGAAGAATTACAGACAGCAGTCAGAGCGTCCAGTTGTTGACGGTATAAAAAAACCTAACCGTTGTTTGGCAGATTTTGTCGCCCCTAAAACATCTAATGTCACTGATTATGTGGGGATGTTTGCTGTGACAGCAGGGCACTCCATTGAAAAGAAATTAAAAGAATTTGAATCTAAGCACGATGACTATAGTTCGATCATGCTTAAAGCTTTAGCAGATAGATTCGCAGAAGCTTTTGCTGAAAAAATGCATGAGCGAGTGAGAAAAGAATTTTGGGGGTATGCATCTGGTGAAGTTTTAACTAATTTAGAAATGATAGACGAGGCTTATCAAGGAATTCGTCCAGCGCCAGGTTATCCAGCCTGCCCTGATCATTTAGTCAAGAAAGATATGTTTGATATTTTGAGAGCAAGTGAAATTAATATGACCCTAACCGAGTCAATGGCTATGCTTCCAGCCTCAAGCGTAAGTGGGTTCTATATAGCCAATAAAAATGCTCAATATTTTGATGTTGGTCGTATTGGTGATGATCAAAAGGAAGATTTTGCTAAACGCCCCAAATAACCATTTCTTCATGAGCGAGTGCAGCTTTGAGTAATTGGATAAATGGAAATGCTCTTTGTCCTAAGCGATCTGCTTTTAAAGAATTATTTTCTGAATTATTTTTCAAATCTTCAGATGTAAGTGCTTTACGAAGCTCAAGATCGCGTGCAATAGCAGCTTCTAATTTTTTAATTGCCGGTTCTAATTGCTCAACTAAAAAAACACCTTTATTTTCTAAAGGTCTCTCAATGGCGTTAAATATCAGTTGGGTAAGATCGCTCAACATCATAACGTCAGCAGAATTTTTACATTGAAATTTATATAGCATTTTTCTAGATTAACATTAAAACAATAACTAAATAGATATCATTCATGCTTCCCGCCATAAAAAAACAAATTATCAACTTAATGCAAAGTGCACTGAGCGAGCTTGCTAGTGAGCGAGGCATTTCAGAACCTTTACCTATCCCGCATTTAGAGCGCCCTAAGGTCGCAGAGCACGGAGATATTGCAACAAATATTGCCATGCAGTTAGCTAAGGCTTGGAAGGTTAATCCTCGTGATTTGGCTCAAGAGTTTGTTGCTAAATTAGCTACCCAACAGCACTATTCAAATTTACTTGCTTCTGCTGAAGTTGCTGGACCTGGATTTATTAATCTTCGATTGACGCAAGCTGCAAAGACTAATGTGATTATCTCAATTTTTACAGAAGCAGAGAATTTTGGTCGGCAGCCAGCAATTGATAAAAAAGTTTTAGTGGAGTTTGTATCTGCAAACCCTACGGGCCCATTACATGTTGGGCATGGACGTCAAGCTGCTTTGGGAGACGTTTTATCAAGCTTACTCCAAACTCAAGGTTTGCAAGTTCATCGGGAGTTTTATTACAACGATGCTGGCGTACAGATTCAGAATTTAGCTATTTCTGTTCAAGCTAGAGCTAAAGGATTTAAGCCTGGTGATACAGAATGGCCGGCACTTGCATATAACGGCGAGTACATTGCAGAAATTGCTAAAGATTACCAATCAAAATTAACAGTTGGGGCTTCAGATGGTCAGCCAGTAGTAGGTGATGGTGATGTTGAAAATATGGAAGCCATTCAACGTTTTGCTGTTGCTTACTTAAGACGTGAACAAGATATAGATTTGCAATCTTTTGGAGTTAAGTTTGATTGTTATTACCTAGAATCATCTTTATATACTGACGGTAGTGTTGACTCGGTAGTGTCTGACCTTAGAGATGTTGGTAAAACCTATGAGTCTGAAGGTGCTCTCTGGCTTAGGACGACAGATGATGGGGATGATAAAGATCGGGTGATGCGTAAATCGGACGGCAGCTATACATACTTTGTCCCCGATGTTGCTTATCACGCAAGTAAGTGGGCTCGAGGGTTTACGCACGTCATTAATATTCAGGGAAGTGATCATCATGGGACTATTGCACGCGTGAGATCAGGTATTCAAGGGGTTGCGGCTAAACGACAATGGTTTATTCCAAAGGATTACCCGCAGTATGTACTTCATAAAATGGTTACAGTTATGAAGGGTGGTGAAGAGGTCAAAATTTCAAAACGCGCGGGCTCTTATGTCACCGTAAGAGATTTAATTGAATGGTCTGGCGGGGTCACTGAGTCGACTTCAGAGGCTGAGCTTGCTGATGCCATTCGTAGAGGACGTGACGCTGTTCGGTTTTTCTTGATTTCTCGCAAGGCAGATACTGAGTTTGTATTTGATGTCGATCTTGCGCTTAAACAAAATGATGAAAATCCAGTTTTTTATGTGCAATACGCGCATGCCAGAATTTGTTCAATATTAAGACAGTGGGCAGGTGATGAAAAAGCGTTGGTAAAAGCTTCATTAACTTGTTTAACTAGTACGGCATCTGATTCTTTGTTACGCCGTTTAGCTGAATATCCTGACCTATTAACTGATGCATCAAAAGATATGGCGCCACATGCGTTAGCATTCTATTTACGGGACTTAGCGAGCGAATTTCATACTTTTTATAATGCAGATCGAGTGTTAGTTGATGATGAAGAAATACGTTTGGCAAGGCTGGCTTTGCTTTTTGCAACAAAACAAGTTATTGCTAATGGCTTAGGTATTTTAGGAGTTTCTGCACCTAATAAGATGTAAGAGGTAATATAAGCAATATGGAAAAAAACAGACAAAACATGCAATTTCATAGCAAAAGCTCTGGCAGCACATTAATGGGCTTTGTCCTTGGTCTTCTACTGGGATTAGCTATAGCGGTGGGGGTTGCCGTAGTTTTAAAAAAAGGAGCTCCTGAGCCCAAGTTTAATTTAAGGGCTCCTGAGTCAGCGAATAAGCCAGTTGCCGTTGAAGCTATTGAAGAAGGTGAAATTCAAGTTGAAGATCGTCCTAATTTGAATAGAGCCATTCAAAGCAAAGTACCGCTACCAGGCGAGTCTGCTAGAAAAGATCCTATAGCAAATATTGCAGAAGCAAATCAAGGCCCTGAATATTGGTTACAAACTGGAGCCTATAGAAATCAAGATGAGGCTCAAAGACAAAAAGCAAATTTAGCTATGCAAGGTTTAGAAGCGCTGATATCTGAACGTGAAGTTGAGGGCGCAACTCTTTGGAGAGTAAGAGTTGGACCTTACATAGGACAGGTAGAGGTGCGTGAAATTAGAGCAAGATTGCAAGGCGCAGGAATTACTTCAACTGTTATTCGTATTAATAAGGCCAACTAAAATGAATTTAAATTTATACGCCGTGATAAAAAAGATAAGCTTCAGTCTGTTTTTTTTAAGCTTGATCGGTGCAGTTTCTGCGCAAACACGACCTATAGAAGAGGGTTTTGATTACCGTGTTTTACCTATCGCTCAAGCTATAGAGGCGAAGGGGAAAATTGAGGTACTTGAATTTTTTTGGTACGGCTGCCCTCATTGCCATGACTTCGAGCCACAGTTAGATACTTGGGTTAAGCGCCAAGCAAAAGATGTGTCTGTTAAAAAGGTACCAGTAGCCTTTAGAGATGATTTACTACCTCATAGTCAGCTTTTTTATGCATTAGAGAGTTTAGGTAAATCAAATCTGCATGCTAAGGTCATGGAAACTATGCATGTTGGTAAAAGAAAGCTCCTTACGGAACCCGAAATAGCTGATTGGGCTGTTTCTCAGGGTATTGAGAGAGAAACCTTCTTGAAAGCATTTAAATCATTTACAGTAACATCTAAAGCTAGAGCTGCTAACCAGATTGCACAAGCTTATAGAATAGATGGTGTTCCGACAGTTGCCGTACAAGGTAAATATATAACTTCACCATCCATTACTGCAGGTTCAAAAGCTAGGGCAATTGAAGCGATGGATCATTTGGTCAATAAGGCTCGAAAAGAAAAGTAATAATTAGTATTTGGCTTGTAATCGCTAAGTATCAAGAACTCCGCTCTGATTTAATTAGCGCGGAGTTTCTTTTTTAAGAAGCGCATGAGTGAGCCTATTAAAGGAAGCTTTTCATATAGCTCTTCAGCCGCATCCCAGTAATCTCTATGCTCCGTAATTAAGTTATGGCTGATGGTTAGCCAAGAGCAACCACGAATAACTTGTTGATGAGATTCATCTTTGAATCTGAAGCGAAATTCCCAAGTAAGACATGCCTGATTTGAATTAGAGATCTCAGATAAAACAATAAATTTAGGTTGATCTACCTGCTCAAACATATGAACAAATATTTTTTTGATGTCGTGCTGTCCTCTTACTTCATTAAAGGGATCTTTAAAAAAGGCATCCGTAGAATAAAGATTGATCAAGTGATCGACTGTACCAAGACTCAAACCCTCAAAACGTTTGATAATTTCTTTAGTGAGTAGATTGTCTGACATTTATATTTTTACAAATTTCTTTAACAAAAAGAAGTAAATAGAGTAGGGCAGTATTCTTAAGAATTTAAGAAATAAAGAAAACTGCTTAGGAAAATGAATGTCAAAATCACCGGCAGTCATACCATCAATAATATGTTTAGCAGCCACATCACTTGTGATGAGAGCCGGCATATGAAAATCATTTTTAGCAGTTGCTTCGGTGGCTACAAACCCCGGATTAATCATGTAAACATTAATACCTAAAGGCGCCAAATCATAATAGAGGTTTTCACAAAAATTAATCATTGCTGCTTTGCTAGGCCCATAAGCTAGAGCTTTAGGAAGTCCGCTATATCCAGCGACGCTTCCGACAATACCAATACCACCATTTTTTTGGCGAATTAAATCGGGTAAAACAACAGAGCATGCTGACATAGGCCCGATGACATTAGTAGCAATAATTGTTTTAGCTTTATCTAAGTTAAATTCATCAGCTCTCAGTGGCTCATAAACTCCAGCAACGTAGAGAAGAAGATCTAGCTCACCCCAACTATCTTTAATAGTATTGTAGGCATTCTTTAAAGAAGTCTCATCCAAAACATCACAGCTAACTACTAATGACTTTTCATGAGGGTATGTAGCCTTTATTTCCTCTAATGACGAAGTGCGCCTGGAGCTAAGAGCTACTTTTGCGCCTAACTTTAAAAGTGCGTGAGCGGTTGCTTGACCAATACCGCTAGAGGCCCCAATAACCCATACTTTTTTACCTAGGAAGCTGTCGATTTTTTGATTTAGTGACATATCAAGACGGCTTTCTTAAGGTGAACTGAATAACGTCGGTGCTTTTTTCAGCAAAGCCTGCGGCACAATACATTAAATAAAGATCCCATAATCTGATGAACCGATCATCAAAACCTTGTGATTTAATTTGATCAAGAGAGGCGTTAAATTTTTCATGCCACATCTGAAGGGTTTTTTGATAGTCTGCGCCAAATGAATAAACAGACTCAACAATCAATCCAGCTTTTTCAGCAGATTCCTTAAATAGTGAGGTTGTTGGTAGCATTCCACCTGGAAACACATATTGCTGAATAAAATCCGAACTTCTTTGATACTTATCAAATAGATCCTCTGCAATCACAATACTCTGTATACAAGCCTTTTTACCAGGCTTAAGACATCTATAGATCATTTCAAAGTAACTTGGCCAATATGATTGACCAACAGCTTCAAACATCTCAATGGAGGCAATACCATCATATTGTTTGGTGTGATCTCGGTAATCTTTTAGAAGGATATTTGATTTACCCAAACAAGTGGCATCAAGATTTTTTGATCTCTCTTGAGCATAAGAGGCTTGCTCTTGGGAAATGGTTAAACAATCAATATCAATGTTATTTGATTTGGCTGTTTCCATGAGACCACCCCAACCACAACCAATTTCAAGTAATTGCTCTCCAGTTTTAATGCCGGTGGAAGAGATTATTTTTTCATACTTAGCTTTTTGAGCATCTTGCAAGGATAAATTTTGATGTTCAAAGACAGCACTAGAATAAGTCATACTGGGATCAAGCCACAGAGAATAAAAAGAATTTCCTATGTCATAGTGGGCATGAATATTTTTTTTACTACCTTCTTTAGAGTTTTTATGTAGCCAATGCTTGATACGATAACCAAGTCTTCCCAACCAGCTACCGTAAATAGCTTTCTCAATAACTTGGCGGTTAATCAAAAAAAGTCGCAATAAAGACTCAACGTCAGGAGAGTCCCAGTAACCGCTCATGTAAGTTTCTGCCAGACCTATATCACCAGACTTAAGACAAGCCTTACAAACTGCCCAATCATGAATAATTATTTCAGCAGCAACCCCATCGTTATTACTATTAAAAATAAGTTTTTTACCAGATGGCGTTACGAGTGTTAATTGACCTGCCTGTAATTTACTCAAAAGTTGAAGAATGGCTTTAGCATGCCATGGGTAACTTTCATTTTGGGCACTCAATGTATTTGCTTGGGTATTCATTTGCTCACTTCTGAAGCAGGTGGTATCGGTTTAGCATGAAATGGAACGCCTTTTAACCATAATCTAATTGCTTGCCAATGAATTCTGAAAATTACTCCAAAACTCATGGCTGGATAACGAATGGCTGACCAAATTATGGTGCCTAGTGTAATGTTTTTTTCAATTCCGTTAATACTAGTAATTAAAACCGGGCCATCAAGGTGGTATTCAATTCGAGCAACGTGTTGCGATGGTGTTGATTTATGACTAAAAAACCTAAATAAGTAGGTGCCTTGGGTGTCGCAAAAAGGTGAAACATGGAATATTTTTGTGGATTTAAGGGTTTGGCCCCAATTGAGATGACTGCCATCATCATTATTTAAAAGATAACAATGCCTCTCACCAAATGTATTGTTTACTTCAGCAAGAACAGCCCTTAAATCACCATTCTTATTTTCAAAAAACCAAAAACTAACTGGATTGAATACATAACCAAGTACTCTTGGGAAGGTATGAAGCCATATTTCCCCATTTGCATCTTTAATACCAAAACTCTCAATAATTTCATTAGCCCAACTTAGTGAATCTTCGCTACCTCCACCATGATCCTTATCGTAGAAAGATAGTAGAGAAGCGGAGTTGTCACCTAAGCCCCATTGTGAAATACCCTCTTTTAGTTCAGTGCGGGCACGCATGGGAATGCGCAATGAAAATACTGCGTAGCTAAATGAGTTTTTAGCTGGTTTTACGCGGGTATGCCGTACCTCACCAAAGCATAACTTAGCTAAGCTCATACGGCTTTAAATCGTTATGCATGGGACGGTGAATGATTTCAGAAATAGCTTCTGCAACTAGCTCTCCAGAGCGTAGGCCATCTTCGTGGAAGCCATAGCCTGTCCATGCCCCACAAAACCAAGTATTTCTATGTCCTTGTATCAACGATAGATTTGCCTGTGCCTCAACTGCAGCTTGGTCAAAAATTGGGTGAGAGTATTCAATTTCAGTATGGATTTTATTTCTCGCAGGCTCCATGACTGGATTTAAGCTCACAATAATTGCTTGATCATTCAACGCTAATGGCAGTGGCTGAAGTTTATTAATTAAGTAGTTAACACAAACTTGTTGAGCATTCGAACCGTTTGCTAAAGAACAAGTGTAATTCCAGGCGGCCCAGCATTTTTTATTTTCAGGTAGAAGTTTTTCATCTGTATGAAGAATAACAGTATTACTTTGGTATTTTATGGAACCCAATATACCAAGCTCTTGCTCATGAATGTCACTAATTAGCTTGAGAGCTTGATCGCTATGTGTTGCAAAAATAACATGGTCGAAATTTTTAGTTGAGGTTTTTGAACTTATTTGTATACCGTCATTTTTTCGAGAAACATTTGTTACTGATTCCTTAATAAATTGTCCGCCGTTTGAGCTAATTGATTTAACAATTCGATTTACATATTCTCTTGATCCACCATTCACTGTTAACCATTGCGGCCTATCGGTGATTTGAATAAGGCCATGATTATGGCAAAACCTAATCATTGTTGAGATTGGAAAAGATAGCATTTGAGATACTGAGCATGACCAAATTGCACCTACCATTGGCAAGAAATACCAATCTCTAAATGCTTCGCTAAATTGATATTTCTGAATAAACTCGCCAACAGAGAGCTCTAGCCCATCAGCTTTATTTTCTATCGCTACTTTTGTACATAATTTATTAAAGCGAATAACATCTGCAACCATTCTTAAGAAAGCGGGCTTCAGTAGATTTTTTCGTTGGGCAAATAGTGAATCAAGACTTGTCCCTGCCCACTCAATATTTTTTTTACCTATTTGTGGAATAGATGCCGAAAATGACATTTCTGAATTTGAAACTGGTACATCCAATTCCTCAAATAATCTAATTAATCGAGGATATGTTCGCTCATTGAATACTAAAAAACCAGTATCAATTCCGTGAGTAATGGGCCCAGTTACTGTATCAATAGTGAGATCTACGGTATTGCTATGACCGCCTATATGAGAGCCACCCTCATAAATAGTCAAATCTATTTCAGGAATTTTACTGAGAGCGTGAGCACAACCAAGTCCTGAAATACCTGCACCAACAATTGCTATTTTCATTTAGGAGCCGTGTAAGGAAGCCACAAGACAAACTTGATTATTAATAAGGAATAGAGATAAATACTACTCAAAATTTTGTGTCTTATGATTTAAAGGTTATTGAGTTAATCTTTTATCGATTGCAAGCCAAGCATATGCAGAATGGTTATGAATTGATTCAAAATTTTCTGAAGATACTTCATAAGCAATAATATTTTTTTCTTGATGAAGTGCAACAGCAATATCTCTGACTAAATCCTCTACAAATTTAGGGTTGTCATAAGCGCGTTCAGTGACATACTTTTCATCAGGGCGCTTGAGCAGTCCCCAAAGCTCACAAGATGCTGCTTGTTCTGCAATTCTAATTAGATCTTCAACGGCTAAATCCTTCGTTAACTCTGCAGAGATGATGATATGAGAGCGTTGATTATGAGCTCCATATTCGGAAATTTTCTTTGAACAGGGGCAAAGACTTGTTACTGGCACTTGTACTCCAAGTATGTAGCGGACGACTCCTTTTTCAGAGCTTGCTTTGATAGTTACATCATAGTCAAGAAGACTTTCAACTTTAGAGATCGGAGCAACTTTATTAATAAAGAGTGGCATTCTCATATCAATATGCCCTTCATCTGCATCTAAACGCAAAAGCATATTTTTTAGTAAATCATGAATGCCATCAAAACTGATGGGCTCATGATTTGATTGTAAAACTTCTAAAAATCGGGACATGTGAGTACCCTTCAGATGAGCTGGAAGCATGACCGTCATGTCAATCATCGCTACGCTACCCTGAGTGCCGCCTTTTGTTTTTAAAGTTACAGGATGTCTGATCGATTTCACCCCAACTTTTTGAATAACAATTTTTCGTTCATCAAGGCTAGATTGAACGTCAGGTAAGCAAATATTTTCTGGGGCGTTCATTATGGCTTCTCCTTAAGTAACTTTTCAATCAAAGTTGTAATTTTCTTGTTGCTAGGTGATGTCATGCTATTAAATGAATCAACAGGATTACCCTGTCTATCAATGATATATTTATAAAAATTCCAGCGCGGCTTAGTGCCTGTTTTCTCAATTAAGTTTTTAAATAATGGATTTGAATCTGGACCTGATAGCGTTGTTTTGGCAAACATTGGGAATTTGACGCCATAAGTATTATGGCAAAACTCAGCGATTTCTTTATTGTTACCTGGTTCCTGTTTACCAAAATCATTCGTAGGAAAGCCCAAGACAACAAAGCCTTGATCTTTATATTTGGTATAAATCTTTTCTAGATCATCGTATTGACTAGTAAATCCGCAGTAGCTTGCTGTATTAACAACAAGGATAACTTTGCCGCTGTACTGGCATAAATCTTGAGGCACTTCGTCTTGAAGCCGTAAAAATTGCTGCGACAATAATTTAGGACACGACATAGCTGATGATTCCTTTGGCCACGAAAGCCACATTAGCATGAATACGATCGTTACGAAAAAGCTTGTAAGAAAAAAAGCTGACCAAGACTTATTTTTTCGTAATTGGGGGAGTCTGTGTAGGTAATCAACGACTTGCATGTCTTGGTGTCTCCTCACCCAATTTTTGTGCATTAATAACCCTTTGATAAAAAAGTATTTGTCTAGGGCAAAAAATACATTTCAACGAATCTTAAGCAATATTCATGATTAATGCAAATAACGTCTAGGACAGAGTAAAATTTATTTATCGATACCAAGTATTAACTTGGCGATAGGGGTTAGACTCAACTATGACCGTGATAATTGATGATTTGCATGACACGCTGAGTATTGCTGCCGTAGAGCAAGATACTGGCATTGCTAAAGACACACTTAGAGTTTGGGAGCGACGTTACAACTTTCCAAAGCCCCTACGAGATGTGAATGATGACCGTGCCTATCCTATTGATCAGGTTGAAAAATTAAGACTTTTAAAGCGCTTATTAGATCAAGGTCATCGCCCAGGTGGCGTTGTCCAGCTCCCCATTGAAGACCTTCGTCAACTAAATATAAAACCAATTCTAGAAAACGAAAAAAATCACTCCAGGAGCTCTGCCATCTCACAAGATGAAATGATGCGATACGTCAATTTACTTAGATCCCATCAGACTGAAGCGCTTCGCCTAGAACTTTCAACAACCATGATCAAAATTGGTTTGGATCGCTTTGTTATTGAGATAGCAGCCCCTCTTATAAGAAATATTGGTGAATATTGGGTGGATGGGAAAATCGAGATCCATGAAGAGCACTTATTCACGGAGCAGATTAAACATTTGCTAAGAACTGCTATCAGCTCGGTTCCAACGAGTCATGCGGATCAAAATGCAGACTTGGCTCGACCAAGGATCCTGTTAACAACGTTTCCCAAAGAAAAGCATAGTCTTGGTTTGCTGATGGCTGAAGCGCTTATGGCTATGGATGGTTGCGTTTGTATTTCGCTTGGCACCCAAACTCCAATTTTAGAAATTACTCAAGCAGTAAGAGCGCATAAAGCAGATATTGTTGCCTTATCATTTTCGTCACATATTAACCAAAACCAAGTAATAGATGGGTTGAAAGACTTGCAATCAAAATTGGGTCCGGAAGTTGAGATCTGGGCGGGTGGAGATAATTCAGCCCTAAGAAAAAGACCGCCTGAAGATGTAAAAATTTTAAATACACTTCATGATATCTCTGAGAGTGTAAAAGCTTGGCGAACCCAACAAAAACATAAAATAATCAGTTGAAAAAATTAATTCTAATTCTTGGAGATCAACTTCAGGAAGATAGCTCTGCTTTAATCGGGTTTAATTTTGATCATGACGAAATAATCATGATTGAATCATCATCTGAAGCAAATTATGTTTTGTCACATAAAGCTAGAATTGCTTTATTTTTATCTGCAATGAGACATTTTGCAGAGAGCCTGAAGAAAAAAGGCTTTCCTCTTACCTATTACAAGGAAGAGAAGCAGTCAATTATCGAGGTCTTAACTAGGCACATTAAAAAAAACTCAATTACACAATTAATTTGCGTGGAACCTGGAGAGGTTCGTTTAAGAGATACGCTGATGGATTTAGCGCATGAGTTAAGCATTGGCCTGGAGATGAGGACAGACACTCATTTTTATAGTACAACACAAGAGTTTGCAGAATGGGCTGGTGATAAAAAAGAATTACGTCTCGAGTATTTCTATCGCTACATGAGAAAAAAGCATCAGGTATTGATGCAGAAAAATGGTGAGCCTGAAGGCGACTGTTGGAACTTTGATCAAGAAAACAGAAAACCGTATTCAAAAAAAGGACCTGGTTTAATTATTGAACCACTTTGGTTTGAGCAAGATTCAATGACTAAAGATGTTATTAAGTTTGTTCAAAACGAATATGCAGATCATCCGGGCAGTCTAGAGCATTTTAAATGGCCTGTTACACGAAATAATGCCTTGTTAGCTTTAGAGCACTTTATTGAGCACAGATTAGATTTTTTTGGAGTGCATCAAGATGCGATGTGGACAAATACGCCATTTGGTTGGCACTCCATCATATCTTGTGCACTTAACTTAAAGCTTATTAATCCTAGAGAAGTTGTAGAGGCGGCTCTCAAAAAATGGCAGAGAGATCCAAGTCTATTAAGCTCTGTAGAGGGATTTATTAGACAGATTCTTGGTTGGCGAGAGTTTATTCGCGGCATTTATTATTTAGATATGCCAAAAATGGCTACTGATAACTACTACAACCATCAACGAAATTTACCGAGTTGGTATTGGACGGGCGAGACCAAAATGGCTTGTATGAGAGACGCTATCGGTCAAACGTTAGAGCATGGATATGCTCACCATATTCAGAGATTAATGATTACTGGTAATTTTGCCTTGTTAGCGGAATTAAAGCCGCAAGAGGTGAGTGCTTGGTATTTGGCGGTATATGTTGATGCCATTGAATGGGTTTCTTTACCCAACACGGCAGGAATGGCTCTATTTGCCAATGGCGGTAGGTTTACAAGTAAACCTTATGTTGCAAGTGGCGCGTATGTCAAAAGAATGAGTAATTATTGCCAGTCATGCAGCTATAAGAGCGATGTTCGTTATGGTGAAGACGCTTGTCCTATGACTACACTTTACTGGAACTTTTTGCTCAAGCATCAGGCATCTTTTGAAAAAAATCCACGAACAAAGCTCATGGTTGTTAATCTTAAAAAGATAGAAGCTGAAGGCCAAGTTTTAATTGCCAAACATGCTAAAAAAATCCTCAATGATCTCGAAGCTATCTAGTCAGGTAATATCTCGGATATGACGAATACAGAATTACCAAAATTACTAGCGCCAAATTTTGAGGACAAAATTTGCACGCCAAATAATCTACAAGAAAAGTTAAGTGCTTTACCTAAACCTGTTGTTTTCACAAATGGAGTATTTGACATATTGCATAGGGGGCATGTTAGCTATCTTGCCCAAGCAAAAAGCTTAGGTAAAAGCTTGGTTGTTGGTGTTAATACAGATGCATCTGTTCGAATTTTGGGTAAAGGCGATGATCGACCTCTTAATGTTGAGTCTGATCGTTTGGCATTATTGGCAGCACTTGAATCAGTAGATTTGGTTGTGCTATTTACTGAGCCAACCCCGGTTGAGTTAATGGCTAAAATTAAGCCGGATATTTATGTCAAGGGTGGCGATTATGAGATTGATGCTCTTGCTGAAACAGCATTAGTCAAATCTTGGAGTGGAAAAGCCTACGCCATTCCATTCATACATGATCGATCAACTACAGCTTTATTGAGAAAAATTAGATCTTGAGCTTGCTGGTCCAGTGACCTTAAGATCTGGTGAGGTTGAATTAGGACTAATCATTGAGTTACTTAAGTTATTTTCAAGCCAAGAATTAATTAATTTTTGAGACTCGATGGGTGAGATAAAAATTAATAAGCCCAATACGGTTGCAATACCTGTCAATGTAATTAAAAATAAGTTAATTTTTTTATTCATATTCTTTTAATCACTTTGGTGCCAAACCATTAAACCTTTCAGTACTAGGTTGTCTTCATAATGAGACTTGATACTTTGGTTAATATGATCTTGATGATTAAGGAGTTGTTTGCCATTACCACCACTCAAGAGAATCAAATCTAATTGAATATTTTTTTTCTCAGCATAGCGTTTAGCAATTTCTATTGCTCCGAGTTGGCTGGCTAAAACCCCTTGATTTATAGAGGATTGGGTATCTATACCAATTTCAATAGGATACTCATTTTCAATAACTGAACTATCCATAGCCAACCTACCAGTCCCATGCATTAGAGAATCCTTCATTAAAGAAATACCTGGCAAAATCCAGCCACCTAGGTGATGTGCTTGGGCGGTGATCATGTCTAAAGTTGTAGCGGTACCAGCGCTCACAATCAAAGCATTTTTTTGAGGGAAAAGATTTTGAGCAGCAATAATCATGGCTCTTCGATCACTTCCAAGTTGCGCTGGAATAAGATAAGAGGTACTAATTTTCTCTATTAAAGCCAAGCCATTCATTTGTTTCCAAGGAGTATTGGGGTAGGTTTCTTTAAATGCTGTTTGCACTAAATTTGTTTGTTCTATAGAAATCACGCTTGAGCAAATGATTTGTTCAATCCCCCATGAATTTTTTAAACATAGCTCAATCATAGAAGAAGAGAGATTCTCAGAAAAACTACCTTGAGAAGTAAATGCTACTTGGCCGATATTTTTTTGACCTTCAACTAAAGCCCATTTCAAGAGTGTATTACCAATATCAATTAATAAAATACTCATGAAATTACCCTAAGAGATACATCTCCACTAATGACTTTTTTAAGGCCTGCTGAAGTTTCAATTAATAGAACGCCATTCTTATCAACACCTTTTTCAATACCCTCTAGTAGGAGCGTATCTTCTTGGCGTATTTGACATACTTTGTCTTGATAAGTATCCCAGTGATTCCATAGGTTTTGAAATGCTTGAAAAGATGATTTTTCAAACTCTTCAATAACCAATCCTAATTCTTTTAGTATTTCTAACCAAATGATGTCGGAACTCAATACTTGAGAGGCCACAATATCATCTAAACAGGATACTTTTCCCCCGATTTGATGTTCGAGATCAAGACTCTTACTTAAATTAATGCCCACTCCAATAATAAGCCAAGTGGGATCTCCTGGCTTTAATTGGCCACCTTCAATTAGAACGCCTGCAAGCTTATTATTTTTTAGTAAAACATCATTGGGCCACTTGAGCCCCAAGCCTTTGTGATGGAGTTCTTCTAGTGGAATATGGGTTGCATTACTAATACCATTAATAACAGCCAACCCAATCGCTAAACTTAATCCAGATAGCTCTTGAATGGATTTTTTAAATGGGTAAGCTATTGAGAAAGTTAATGTTCGATTGGGATAGCTGATCCAAGACCTTCCCATTCTGCCTTTGCCAGCAGTTTGTTTTTGAGCTAAACGAGCAATAGGATCCCAAAGCTTATTGGTCCTCCAACGAGACATTAAGTCTTCGTTGGTAGAAGTGCTCTCTTCAACTCGTTCAAGAATCCAATTTATAGCCATTTCAATATTGTAGGTACTATGTACACATGTCTGATAATTTTCAACGACCGCAACGACTGTCTTGGCCGGATTTACCAATGCCAACCGCTAGGATAGCCTTGCTGGTCTATATGTTGTTAATTATTTATGCCAGCCTTTACCCATTTAATTTTAATTTTGGGGTCGGTTCGGGAGCATTAGATTGGGTGGATGCCCCGATTCCTAGGTACATCACTTCTTTTGATGTGTTTACAAATATCCTAGGCTATCTTCCTTTGGGATTTTTAACTGTTTTTGCAGTTTATCCGCGTTTAAAGGCCTACAAAGCTCTGGTTTTTGCGCTTTTGTTAGGGGGTATTCTTTCGGGATCTTTAGAGTCTTTACAAACCTGGTTAACAACGCGTATCCCAAGTAATATAGACTGGTGGGCCAATATGGGAGGTGCTACTTTGGGAGCGCTATTGGCGATACCATTGGATCCAAAGTGGCTTTCCGGTAGTGGATTTCAGCATCGTCGAATTGAGTGGTTTGGTTTAAGAACTAGTGGGATCATTTTGTTGTTAGCCTTTCCATTTGCTCAGATTTACCCTCAATCTGCTTGGTTAGCGATGGGTGATTGGGGAGCATTAGTTATTAACCAATCTATTTGGAAGGGCACTTTCAATTTTGCGGGCTTAGAAATTGCTACAACGATGTTAGCTTGGCTTGCTGCCGGTTGTGCCTTAGCTCTCACTATGCGTTCAAAAGCGCCAAAAGTAAGAATTTTATTAACGCTATTAATTTTTACAATCGCCTTAAAGGCATTGTTTTCTGGAATGCAATTTGGAATTAATAAAAGTTTCTTATGGTTAACGCCTTCAGCACTTTGGGGGATGATTTTTTCAAGCTTGATTTTGATGGTGTGCTTACAATTAAGAGTTCAATGGTTATATTTAGTTGCTGTTTTAAGTTTGGTAGGAATGATTATCTTGCTTAATATTTTTCCTAAAAACCCATATTACACAGCCACTATTCAAGAATGGCGGCATGGACGCTTGATCCATTTCAACCATTTAATGGCATGGCTTGCTTGGATTTGGCCAATTGGGGCAGCCCTATCAATGATCAAGGGTTTAAAGCGGCCTAAACCTATATAATTTTGTTTATGAGCCACTTTAAATACCATTTATTCTTTTGTTTAAACCAACGCGAAAACGGTAAAGATTGTTGCGCGCAACATGGTGCTAACGATCTATTTGAATACGCTAAGGCTCGGTGTAAAGAGTTAGGCTTATCTGGTGAGGGCCAAGTTCGAATTAATAAGGCGGGATGCTTAGATCGATGCGCGCATGGACCTGCGATGGTGGTTTATCCAGAGGCTATTTGGTATACCGCAATAGACAAGAGCGATATTGATGAAATCATTAATGAGCACTTTATTAAAGGTCAAGCGGTTGATCGTTTGAAAATTGAGTAAGTGAACCGTACGATCAAGCTACTTCTTCAAGGACCCGCAGGTTTAATTGAGGCTTCCCTAGATCTGCCAGCAGAAACTAAACATCAGCCAGCAAGCTACCGTCCAAGAGGCATTGCTTTAGTAGCCCACCCTCACCCTTTACTTGGCGGCACAATGGATAATAAGGTAGCTCAAACGCTAGCTAGAACGTTTGCCCAATTAGGCTACATCACCTTAAGACCAAATTTTAGAGGTGTTGGATCTAGTGAAGGTGTTCATGATGATGGACAGGGTGAAACTCAAGATTTAATTGCAGTAATTGCTTGGATGCGTGATGCATTTAATTGGGAAAATGTCCCCGAACTAGAAGGTCATGCCTGGCCCACACTAGTTGATGAGTTACCCTTGGCTATTGCAGGATTTTCTTTTGGTAGTTACGTTAGCAGTCATGTGGTTAAACATTTAACCGATGTAGGTTCTGCTCCAGAACGATTGATCATGGTTGGTTCTGCAACATCTAAGTGGGATGTTGTACCTGTTCCAAAAAATACAATTGTGATTCATGGTGAAGTGGATGATGTTATCCCTTTAACTAGCGTCATAGACTGGGCTAGACCGCAAGAATTAACAGTTCAAGTCATACCAGGGGCTGATCATTTTTTTCATCGTAAGCTTCATTGCATCAGAGATTTAATTTTGAGTGCATGGCATGGTCAACCTGCCCCAAGCCAAGGAGAGTAGTTTGGACATCTCAAAAGAAGAATCGTTGATTAAGTACCCGTGCGATTTTCCAATTAAAGTAATGGGTAAATCTGTAGAGGGTTACCAAGCGGCAATTGAGCGAGTCATCTTAAACTTTGATCCTCAATTTGATGTCAAAACCGTTGAGCGCAGGCCATCTAAAAATGGAAACTATTTAGGTCTAACTGTCACTGTCAGAGTAATTAGTAGGGATCAATTGGATGAGCTATATCGAACACTATCCACGCACCCTATGGTGAGTGTTGTTTTATAAATGACGGATATTATTTTTCGACATTTGGGTAGGCAAGATTATTTGCCAACTTATGAGGCGATGAAAAAATTTTCAGCTGAGCGCACCAATGAGACACCCGATGAAATTTGGGTCTTGGAGCATCCTCCAATTTATACCTTGGGACAAGCTGGCGATCCTTCTCATTTACTTAAGCCAAACGAAGAAATTCCTTTGATAGCTACTGATCGAGGCGGTCAAATTACCTACCACGGACCTGGTCAAATAATTGTGTATCTGCTATTAGACTTACGTCGGCGGCATTTATTTGTAAGAGATCTAGTGGTTCGAATAGAGCAAGCTATCATTAATACTTTATTTGATTTGGGTTTGAATGGCGAGCGCCGCTTGGGGGCACCAGGAATCTACCTATCTGAACAAAACTCGATTCCTCAGGAATATGTTGGTGCGAAAATTGCAGCATTAGGACTAAAGATTGCCAAACAATCTAGCTATCATGGATTAGCGCTCAATGTGAATATGGACTTAAGCCCTTTTTCAGCAATCAACCCCTGTGGTTACGAGGGTTTAAAGACGGTTGACCTGAATTCCTTGGGAGTAAGCGACAATAGCGACACCGTGACTCAATACTTATTGAGTCATTTATCTCAACAATTAGAGGTGCAGGGATGACCAAGACCTACGATCCAAGTCAGAAACAAAAATCTGCTGAAAAAACTTCACGTATACCTATCAAGATCGTGCCGATTGGAGAGGTTCTAAAAAAACCTGATTGGATTCGAGTTAAAGCCGCATCTGGTAATTCTCGTTTTCATGAGATTAAAAAAATATTACGCGAGAATCAGCTTGTAACAGTCTGTGAGGAGGCAAGCTGCCCGAATATTGGCGAGTGCTTTGGAAAGGGTACTGCGACCTTCATGATCATGGGTGATAAATGTACGCGTCGCTGTCCATTTTGCGATGTGGGTCACGGTAGACCAGACCCATTGGATCTTGATGAGCCGATGAATTTGGCTAAAACAATTGCAGCACTTAAATTATCTTACGTAGTTATTACTAGCGTAGATCGTGATGACTTGCGTGATGGTGGCGCACAACATTTTGTAGATTGCATTACTAAGACTATTGAGCTTTCACCCAATACAAGTATTGAAGTATTGGTCCCAGACTTCCGTGGGCGATTAGAAAAGGCTTTAGATATTTTCGCAGCAGGTTTGCCACACGTTATGAATCACAATTTAGAAACGGTGCCTCGTTTGTACAAAGAAGCCCGTCCAGGTTCTGATTACATGCACTCTCTCAAGTTATTAAAAGATTTTAAGGCGCTATATCCTAATGTCTCAACCAAAAGTGGCTTGATGGTGGGTTTAGGTGAAACTGATGAAGAAATCTTAGAGGTCATGCGTGATATGCGCGAGCACAACATCGATATGCTGACGATTGGGCAGTACTTAGCACCTTCGGGACATCACTTACCTGTTCGTCGTTACGTACACCCTGATACTTTTGCAATGTTTGAAAGAGAAGCCAATTCAATGGGCTTTACACATGCGGCAGTTGGAGCAATGGTACGGTCTAGCTATCACGCTGATGAGCAAGCACAAAAAGCAGGAGTAGTTTAAATAAGCGCTTGAATAAAATATAAAAGTCTTTAGTTTTGAATTTTCATTCAGCTAAAGATTTTTGAATTAGTTGATGGAAAGCATCCCAGTCTGGCTCGCCAACATAACGTTTAATAATTTTGCCTTTTTTATTAATGACCAATGTTGTTGGCGTTAACTGAATTTTACCGAATGCTTTTGCAACGCTTCCATCAGAATCAAGAGCTACTTTAAAAGGTAGTTTTCTTGTTTGTGCATAGTTAACAACATACATAGGTGGGTCATAAGACATTGCCACAGCCATTAAGTCGGCACCATCGTCTTTAAACTTCTCATAGGTTTCGATTAGTTGCGGCATTTCTTTAATGCAAGTTACGCAACTAGTAGCCCAAAAATTGATAATCGTAACTTTATTTTTAAAGTCATCTTGGGTTAATACTTTTCCAGAGATTTCTGAAAGCTTGAAGTTTGGCATAGATTGCTGCGTATCAGACGAGCAAGCTGTTAAGCCAGTTAGAAAAACTAAGCAGCCAAGAAAAAAGAAGCGCTTGGAGCTATTAAATAAACTCAATGTTGTTTGAATAGGCATAATCGTATTTTATGCAAAATATTATCTTTATGTTAATAAAACGCCTTTTTATTACTGTCACCTTATTCATCAGTATTTCTGGATGTACACCTATTTATGATTGGCGTACGGTACGTTCAGATGACTTGTTATACGAGGCTTTATACCCGGGCAAGCCCAGTCGAGCTGAAAAAGTAATGTCTTACCAGGGGCAAAAATTAACAATGACAATGGAAGCCGTAAAAGTTAAAGATGGCTTATATGCAGTTGGGGTTATTCAAGTCCCGTCAGAGCTAAGATCTCTTGACTCAACCAATAGCTTAATGTCATTTGTGCAAAATGGCATATTGGGCAACTTAAAAACCAGCGAAGTAACCTCTCCTAAACCCATAAAGATCAAAACTTATCAGGGTGAATTGCTATCAGCGAGTGAATGGGTGATTGATGGTGTTGGCCCAGATCAACAACGACGTTTGATGCGGGTTCGTCTTTTGCAAAGAACTTTTCCTGATGGTTTGGTGCAAATTTACCAGCAGAGTATTTTGTACACCCTCAATAATGATCAGTCTATTGAGAAGATATTGAATTCTGATGAACACAATATGTTTTTAACTGGATTTAAACCCTACTGATATGATCAAAAATCACGTTCCAACTATCCCCATGCGTGGAACTTGGGCTATTAGAGTTTTCTTATGCTTTGCGTTTGCTTATCTATTGTCATATGCATTTAGGGCAGTTAATGCAGTCATAGCTCCTGAGTTGATGGCGGACCTTAATATTAGTCATTCAGAATTGGGTCTTTTATCTTCAGCATATTTTGTTGGATTCGCAGTCATGCAAATTCCTCTTGGTATCGCTTTAGATCGCTATGGCGCGCGAAGAACAGAAAGTTTTTTATTATTATTTGCTTTGTGCGGGGCATCCATATTTGCTTATGCTGATAGCTTATGGGGACTTACCTTAGGCCGCTTATTAATTGGTATTGGTGTATCAGCTTGCCTAATGGCCTCATTCACTGCGTATCGCCGTTGGTTTAGTGTCGAGCAGCAAAGCCGACTTGCTTCAGGGATGTTAGTTTTTGGAACTGCAGGAGCTTTGCTAACAACGATTCCTATTCAACTAGCTCTTCCAATCATTGGCTGGCGAGGATCTTTTTGGATCATGGCTATTTTGGTAGCGATTGCTTTTATCGGCATCAGATTAGGTATACCAAAGTTTGATGATCATCCACAGGCTCAAAAAGTTAAAGAGGGAGAAGAGTCTTTTGGTTTAAAAGAAATTATTTTTCATCCATTCTTTTTAAGAATGTTGCCTATTGGCATTGTTAATCATGGCGGCTTTTTAGCTTTACAGACTTTATGGCTTGGACCATGGATGATCGAAGTCTTGGGCTTTAATTCTATTTTTACAGCTCAAATATTATTTTTGTTTAATGGAGTGATGCTATTGGGTTACGCGCTCAATGCCTGGTTATTACCTCGAGCCAATGCTAAAGGTTTCAAAACACTCAACTATGTAAAGTGGTTATTAGCGATTGGTTTGCTTAGTCAATTATTAGCTATTGTGATTGATTCAACAGTCAGTTGGATCTTATGGATCATTGTTGCAATAACTGCAACAGGTCATATTTTAGGTCAGAGCTCAGTTATTACAGCATTCCCCTCTCGTAATGCAGGTGTTGCTGCTACGAGTTACAACTTATTAATATTTATAGGGGCTTTTATTTTTCAATGGGGGATTGGTTGGGGGATCGATCTATCAGTTTCGTTAGGTATTGAAAAAGTAAACGCATTTAAACAAGTATTTTTAATTTTCTTATGCATCCAATTAATTGCATATGTATGGTTTTTGTTTTACCCAAAACCACTCAAGCATCACTTAGCTAGTCTATAAAGCAAAACGCGAAGCTTAATGACTTAAACCCCGCGTCTGCAAACCACTCTCCTTAAATCTAAGAATAGTTATTTCTTTTCTAGAGCTGTAACCTTTATTTCTAATTCTTCTAATTTAGCCCTTGTTTTTGAAAGTACCTGAGTTTGTAAATCGAATTCCTCACGAGTTACCAGATCCATTTTCTGGAATCCCTGAGTCATCAGACTACGCACATTTTTTTCTAAGTCTTTGGCAGGAGATTGGCGAATCGCTTCTTCCACTTTGCTTTGCATGTCATTAGCAATGCTTTGTACTTTTTGCATGATGTCTTGCGGGTTCATATTTTCTCCAGATAAATCTTTAATACCTAGTTTGTACCAAAGTTATCAATAAGGCATGCACCAACTATGTGCATTATTTTGGTGCATGAATGACTCTCTACCTTAGTGCAAATCAATGAAATACACAGATTTTAGTATTTAACCTTAATAACTAAATGATTTATATAGAAAATAATAACTGGCACAGCTTTTGCTTATATAACAACAAGGAATTTCCCTTGGATTGTTTATTAGGAGTGCACTATATGAAAACTTACTTAACTCTCTCTGCAATCGCTTTAGCAGCAGCAGCGACTTTATCGTCAGGCACAGCTTTGGCACAAGCCCCAGCTCCAGCGCCTGAATTTGCTCTAACTGGCAATATTGGTGCAGTCAGTGACTATCGTTTTCGTGGCTTGTCACAAAATAACTTGAAACCAGCCATTTCAATTGGTGCTGATCTAGCTCACTCATCTGGTTTGTACTTGGGTACTTGGGCATCTCAAGTTTCTGATTGGGCTGCGGGTCCTAAAGGTGACAATCTAGAAGTCGACTTTTACGGTGGATATAAAACAGAAGTCTCTGGTGTCGGGCTTGATATTGGAGCTATTGCCTACTATTACCCTGGTTCCACTAAAGGCACAACTGGTGGCACAAGTTACGAAGCTAATACCCAAGAAGTCTACCTTGGCTTGGCTTATGGCATTGCTTCCTTCAAAACATCTTATGTCATCAGTGATAACTACTTTGCATCTTCTGGTTTAGATAACAAAGGAACTATGTACTACGATTTAACTCTTGCAAAAGAAATTGCACCAAAATTAACTGCTTCAATTCATGCGGGCTACACCGACTATAAAAAAACAGATATTCCTACTGTAGGTAAGTTTTCCTACTCTGATTACAACGTAGGTCTTGCATATGACTATGAAGGATTTATTTTAGGAGTTAAGTACTTTTGGAATGATGCAAAAGTAGGTACCAAGTTTTATGCTGATGCATCAGGCCTTGGTGAAAAATCAAACCTCTACAAAGACGGCGTAGCAGTATCTATAACTAAAGCATTTTAATTAGCGATCTCACGGAGAAACGTATGAAATTAATCACAGCAATCATCAAGCCCTTCAAGCTTGACGAGGTGCGTGAGGCGCTATCAGAAGTAGGCGTTTCAGGCATTACCGTTACTGAAGTAAAAGGCTTTGGACGACAAAAGGGTCACACCGAGTTATATCGCGGTGCTGAGTATGTAGTTGATTTCTTGCCTAAGGTAAAAGTTGAAGCAGCAGTGGATGACAGCATCGTTGAACGTGCTGTTGAAGCGATTGAGAAATCTGCTAAGACTGGCAAGATCGGTGACGGAAAGATTTTTGTTTCGTCAATTGAACAAGTAATACGCATTCGTACCGGTGAAACCGGTCAGTCTGCCCTTTAAGCGAGGTTGAAAATGACACATTGGATTAAACGTCTACTCGCAGCAAGCGCCGCAGCTTTAGCTTTGGGTTCATTTACTATGGCCGTTTCTTCAACAGCTTTTGCTGCTGAAGAAGCCAAGCCAGCAGTAACTGCTCCCGCAGCAGCTGCAGCAAGTGCTGCACCAGTAGCTCCCGCAGCTTCTGCACCCGTTGCAAACAAAGGTGACACAGCTTGGATCATGATTTGTACTGCTTTAGTTATCATCATGACACTTCCAGGCTTAGGTCTTTTTTATGGCGGTTTAGTACGTAGCAAAAACATGTTGTCAGTGTTGATGCAATGTATGGTGATCTTTTCATTGATCTCAGTATTGTGGGCAGTTTATGGCTACAGTATTGCTTTCACACCAGGCAACGACTTTTTTGGTGGATTTGATCGCCTCTTCTTAGCTGGATTAACACCTGAATCAATGGGTGCCACTTTCAGTAAAGGTGTTGTGATTCCGGAATTTGCATTCTTCTCATTCCAAGGCGCATTTGCAACAATTACTTGCTGTTTGATTATTGGCGCCTTCGCTGAGCGCGCTAAGTTCTCCGCAATATTATTGTTTATTGTTCTTTGGTTCACATTTAGTTATCTTCCAATTGCTCACATGGTGTGGTTCTGGCCTGGTCCTGATGCTTATACAGATGCAGCAGCAGCAGAAGCAGCAACTGCAGCTTCAGGTTGGTTGTTCCAAATGGGTGCATTAGACTTTGCTGGCGGTACAGTGGTTCACATTAACGCTGCGGTGGCTGGTTTAGTTGGTGCCTATGTTATTGGTAAGCGTATTGGTTTTGGTAAAGAGGCGATGAAACCACATAGCTTAACTTTGACTATGGTTGGCGCTTCACTCTTGTGGTTTGGTTGGTTTGGCTTTAATGCTGGTTCAGCACTTGAGGCATCAGGCGGCGCAGCAATGGGTTTTGCTAATACATTCTTAGCAACTTCCGCCGCTGTTCTTACTTGGAGTTTGGGTGAATGGATTGGTAAAGGTAAGCCTTCTATGTTGGGCGCAGCTTCGGGCGCAGTAGCCGGCTTGGTAGCGATTACTCCAGCAGCAGGTTTTGTAGGCCCAATGGGTGCCATAGTGATTGGTTTGATCTCTGGTTTCTTGTGCTTATGGGGTGTTACTGGTTTGAAGCGCATGCTTGGTGCAGATGACAGCTTGGACGTGTTTGGTGTTCACGGTGTTGGCGGTATTGTTGGTGCCTTATTAACTGGTGTGTTCGCTGCCCCAGCATTAGGTGGAACCGGCATTTATGACTATGTAGCTAATGCCGTAGCAGCTGATTATTCAATCGTAGGACAAGTTTGGATCCAAGCTAAAGCGGTACTTACTACTATTGTTTGGTCAGGCGTTGTTTCATTCATCGCTTATAAATTGGTAGATTTGGTGATTGGCTTACGTGTACCAGAAGACGAAGAGCGTGAGGGATTAGACATCTCATCTCATGGTGAAACTGCGTACGAGGGTTAATAAAGGATTCTTTGTAAATCTGTGTGAAAAGTAATGTGGAATAACCCCTAATACTGAGAGGTTTAGGGGGTTTGAGGAGCGGATTCTGAATAAGAGCCCGCTCTTTTTTTATCTGTCTTAAAATGGGGCATGGTACCTCATTTGATAACAGCCCTTAATGGCCCTTTGCTTGAACTAGAGCGTAAGGTTTTAGAAGCCACACCCACCATCGAAAGATGGTTCAGGATGGAGTGGCAGGAACATACGCCACCTTTTTACTGTTCGGTTGATTTACGCAATTCGGGTTTTAAGCTGGCTCCGGTAGATACCAATCTATTTCCTGGGGGATTTAATAATTTATCCCCAGAAATGCTCCCGTTAGCCGTTCAGGCTGCAATGGCTGCAATCGAGAAAATCTGCCCTGATGCTAAAAATTTACTATTGATACCTGAGCGTCATACGCGAAATGTTTTTTATTTGCAAAATATTGCACGCCTCTCATCTATTATGAGACAGTCAGGATTAAATGTTCGTTTAGGTTCGTTATCAGAAGATATCACTAAGCCAACACCTATTGATTTACCAGATGGACAGCGACTTATTTTGGAGCCTTTAGTAAGGCTTGGTAATAAAGGTCGCCGTTTAGGTTTAAAAGATTTTGATCCATGCACGATTCTTTTAAACAATGATCTTTCAAGTGGCGTTCCTGCTATCTTAGAGAACTTACATGAGCAATATGTATTACCGCCACTTCACTCAGGATGGGGTGTTCGTCGTAAGTCAAATCACTTTGATGCTTATGATGATGTGGCGAAAAAATTTGCAAAAGTAATTGATATAGATCCATGGATGATTAATCCCTTCTTTACAAAATGTTCTGGAATTAATTTCCATGAAAGAATTGGGGAGCAAGATTTGCAAGAGGCAGTGGATAGTATT
>CAMDUR010000014.1 GCA_945879115.1 Polynucleobacter meluiroseus | reverse complement strand
GTTTGAGCAACCTGAGTAATCAATTCTGCGGGGATTAAAGGTTCATCACCCTGAACATTGACGACAATGTCGTTGTCACTTAAATTCAAGCGAGTAGCAACTTCGCTTAATCGATCAGTGCCGGTTGGGTGTTGATGATTCGTGAGCATTACCTCTAGGCCGTGACTTTGGCAAGCGTCAAAAATGCTCTGATCATCAACAGCTACGATAACTTTAGAAGCTCCTGATAACAGTGCTCTCTCAGCAACTCGAACCACCATAGGTTTGCCGGCAATGTCAGCTAAAGGTTTATTAGGCAGGCGCGTCGACGCAAGTCTAGCTGGAATGATGGCGATGAATGAGACTGACATTAAGCGTTTAGATTTCTTGCTTCAACAACTAACATCACAGGAATATCATCTTTAATAGGAAAGGCTAACTGATCTGCTTTGCAGATCAGTTCGTTAGTTTCTGAATCATGCTGCAAAGGTGATTTGCAAATAGGGCAGACCAAAATATCAAGTAAGCGTTTATCCATTTTTATACCTTTACTGGTGTTCGAAGTTCATGCTTGTAAAGAAGACGCTGAATTCATTCAAATTACAATGGTTGAGGTCTTTGAATAACTTCAATCATCATATTAACCAAATCTTTTGGTAACTCAATTTCAATGGGCAACACCCAAATGCGCGAATCATCTTTGTACTCATCTAGTTGAGAGCATTTTACGGCATCCTTTTCCGTGATGAGAATGATGTCAGCAACCTTTGATTCAAAAGGGTTGACTAAAAAATCATAGTGGTCTGGAAGTGGAAGAGATTCGAATGTCAGAGCGTGAAAACTGAGCAAATCAAAGAATTTTTGTGGATGACCTAAGCCGGCTGCTGCTATGAGTTGATGATCTTTTTCTTGTAACTCTGACAAAGTCATCGTGTTACTCGGGTGATTCAGCTGATAAGCTGCCTTGACTTTAATTGTTACTGAAAAGTTAGGCGCGTCAGCAATATAAGGTGCTTTTATATCTTGATCAAAACTAGTATTTAAGCCTTCTGTGTTGAATGAGCCAATGCTTAAGGTGTAATCACGAGCTCGATTAGCCGACTCTCTCAGTGGCCCAGCTGGAAGTAAATAGCCATTACCTTCAGACCTAGCATCTCTCACGACTAATTCAATATCACGACCACCCTCTCTGGCGGGCCATCGCTTTAAAGCGTAGTGCTGTAGACCATCATCGCTGATGATGACATTAACTTGTGGGTAAGCCTCTAGCAGTGCTTTTGCTGTTTTCGTACGGTCGCTATGAACAAAAATAGGAATGTTCAGATGATCTAACTGTTGAGCCATATAACAAGGCTCATCACCCAAGTCCTTGGGTGATGATGCAGAACTCACCTCTTGAACTACATGATGCTGCCCCTTATAACCTCTTGAAATAATGCCAGCTTTAAATCCCGTGGCATATAGCGCTTTGGCAAGAGCCAAAACAGTTGGCGTTTTACCGGTACCACCTGCGCGCAAGTTGCCAACAATAATGACAGGCACTGACAGAGCAGCACTTTTTAAGATATTTAATTCGTAAAGATATCTTCTGACTGAACTAAGCCAAGCAAAAATCAAGGAAAAAGGCCACAGCAATTTTGCTATGACTCCACGTTTTTCCCAGAACTGAGGTGCTTGGCGCATTGTTTTTGATTGACTCTCTTATTTTATTATTTGCTTGTTGATTGAGTGGCAAATACTACTTGAGGAAGACCTGCATTTCTTGCGGCTTCCATCACGAGCATCACGGATTGATGACTTGCTTTGCCATCTGCAGCTATTGTGACAGTTGGAGTTTTCTCATTCATATTATTTAAATTGCCACTATCGCTTACATCTTTGATACCAAAGTTGGGATTGAGGTTACTCAGAACCCGAGTTAATTCATCATTTTTTACTCTTTTGCCATTAACTGCTATTCGACTATCTGAGGTAATCGCTACAGAAATATCCTTAGCCTGACCTTTAGAAATAGCGCCCTCTGCATTGGGCAGAGTGATAGAGAGCTCTTGATAGCGAGTGAATGTTGTTGAGATCATTAAAAAAATCAAAATCACTAAAAGCACATCAATAAATGGAATAAGGTTGATCTCTGGAGCACTTGTTTGAGCGCCCGTTGAAGATTGTGCAAATAAGCTTTTGCTAGAGATACTTTTAAATAGCATTGATTGGACTTTTAGAAGTTCTAGATGTCACGTAATAAGGCGTTTAAGTGGCGCAGTAATTTTTTGGCTGCAACTTCGCACTCATATTGGCGTCTTTCAGCCATGGATTTCAGAGCTCTCCAACCGGTGTAGGCTGGTATTGCAATGAGGAGGCCAAAAGCTGTGTTGTACAAGGCAATCGAAATTCCGTGGGCTAGCTGTTGAGGATTAGTGCTGCCACCTTGCTGGCTGCCAAAGATTTCTATCATTCCAACTACTGTGCCAAACAAACCCAATAGCGGAGCAATGGTGGCGATTGTTGCTAAGGCTCCCATATAGCGGTCTAGCAATAAACTGACGTTATTTGCTGACTCCTGCATGGATTCAAATATTTTTTCCTCACCGGAGCCCTTGGCCTTTTCCACCAAAGCTGCTGCCAATATTTGCCCCAAAGGAGCCGCATCAGCAAGAGCTTGAGTTGTCTGAGTGGCGTTGGTCGAAGTCAATGCCTTGGAATTGGCTAATTGGATGGCCCCATCAAGCAAGTGTGAGGGTGTGATCCGTTTTGCCTGTAAAAACCAAGCTCGCTCAATCAGAATGGCTAAACCCACAATAGAGGTGATCAAAAGGGGCCAAACAGGCCATCCGGCGGCGATTAAAATGTTATACATAACCTATACTGTAAACGAAGCTCTAAGCACAACTGTAAAACGCTCATCAAGCTTGTGGATAACTATGTGAAAAACTTTATTTAACATGTGTTCTAAATCATTGATTCTTCGTAGGCAAAGAATCTCTAATTTGAAAAATAGCCATTAAAATCATGTAGTTGTAAATTGCTAATTGGCTTTAAAGCAAGTTGAGATTAGTTTTTCTTGATCTTGATTGAGCCTGTGGATAGTTATTAACCTAAGACCCTTATAAATACAAAATTAACCCTTAAAAATGACTGAAATTACAAGAGAAATTATCGGGGTTGGCGATCTTAACCGCACCATTGCTGATGTCTTGGACAGGTATATCGGTGATGTATGGGTTCGAGGGGAGATTTCTAACTTTAAAGCCTACGATAGCGGGCATTGGTATTTCTCTTTGAAGGATGCTGAGGGTCAAATTCGCTGCGTCATGTTCCGTGGTCGGAACGCTCAGGTTGGGTTTTTACCCAAAGAGGGCGACTTAGTGGAAGTGGCCGCTAACGTCGGCATGTACGTTCCCAGAGGTGATATTCAACTGAACGTCAGCATGTTGAGACGTGCAGGCCAGGGTGGTTTGTATGAAGCTTTTTTAAAGTTGAAAGAGAAGCTGAGCGCAGAGGGTCTTTTTGATGAATCCAATAAACGAGTAATACCCAAACACCCAAAAGCAATCGCGGTGGTCACATCAGCTCAGGCTGCAGCGCTCAAGGATGTTCTAAGCACTTTGGCTCGTAGAGCCCCTCACATCCCCGTGACGATCTATCCAACATTAGTCCAAGGGGTTGATGCACCCCCTTCTATAAAAAAGGCCCTAGAGGCTGCTTATGAGGATGCCCGCCAAGGGGATATAGAAGTTATCTTGTTGGTGAGAGGCGGAGGTAGCATCGAGGACTTATGGGCTTTCAATGATGAATCTCTTGCAAGATTGATTGCCAAGTCTCCCGTTCCCATAGTGTCTGGTGTCGGTCATGAGACTGATTTCACAATTGCTGATTTTGTTGCGGACTTAAGGGCCCCAACGCCAACGGGTGCTGCAGAATTAGCAACGCCCGATCGTCAGGCCCTATTGCAAGATTTAGAGGTCTTGGCACAACGTATGACTGTTCGTGTCACTCAACGCTTAGATCGTGAGGCGCAGCGCTTAGATCAATTGTCACTTCGCTTATCCCATGCCTTACCGAACCCGGACCGCATGAGAGACAAAGCAGCTCAGCTCAAGGCGCGCTTAGATCAATCTTGGCAAGTCAGGAAGAACTTTTATTACCAACAGCATTTAAATTGGAGCTCTCACTTAGAGTTATTAAATCCTCAGCGAACTCTTGATCGCGGTTATGCCGTGATTCTGGATGCAAATGAACAGGCTTTGAGAGACCCTGCAGCATTAAAAGCTGGAGAGCTCTTCAGCATTCACCTGGCTAAAGGAGCCAGTCAAGTTGAATTGGCAAAAGTAAGCACTTTGGCAAAAAACCCTTCAAACGAATAGAATGACCCATTACGCAATTTTTGTAATTAATGATCGAGCTCAATTAGGAGATATCTATGGAACATACCCTGCCACAATTGCCTTACGCCCTAGACGCGTTAGCGCCACATATTTCAAAAGAGACTTTAGAGTTTCACTACGGTAAGCATCATCAAACTTATGCAACCAACTTGAACAATTTGATCAAGGGTACAGAGTTTGAAAACATGGGCTTAGAAGATATTGTTAAAAAATCATCAGCTGGTGTTTTTAATAATTCCGCTCAAGTATGGAACCACACTTTTTACTGGATGGGTTTAAAGCCAAACGGTGGTGGCGCTCCAACTGGTGCATTGGCTGATGCTATCAACGCTAAGTTTGGTTCTTTTGATAAATTCAAAGAAGAGTTCACAAAATGCGCCGTTGGTACATTTGGTTCAGGCTGGGCTTGGTTAGTTAAAAAAGCTGATGGCTCATTAGATTTGGTTTCCACTAGTAATGCGGCAACACCTTTAACGACAGATGCTAAGCCATTACTAACTTGTGATGTGTGGGAGCACGCCTATTACGTTGACTACCGCAATGCGCGTCCTAAGTATGTCGAGGCATTCTGGAATTTAGTGAACTGGGAATTTGTAGCAAAGAACTTTGCTTAACTAGTCCTCTGAAACAAAAAAGGCCTTTCATTGAAAGGCCTTTTTCTTTTGGCATCAATTAATTATTTAATTAACTACCAAAATGAACTATTAAATTGATTGCATCAATCCCTAAAGTTGTTAAAGCCTAGTGGCGCTTCTTCAACGTCTTTACGAAGCATTGACATGACCTCTTGAAGGTCATCGCGCTTACTGCCAGTTACACGAACAGCATCACCTTGGATACTGGCTTGAACTTTAATCTTGCTATCTTTAATAATGCGAACAATTTTTTTAGCTAGTTCAGTGTTAATACCTTTTTGAACTTCGACGATTTGTTTTAATTTGTCCCCAGAAATTTTCTCTAGCTTGCAATCCTTTAAGAAGCGGACATCTACACCACGCTTGGCAAGTTTGTTGAGGAGAACATCTTTAACTTGTCGGAGCTTAAAGTCATCATCGCCAAATAACATCAACTCTTCTCCTTTATGTTCGATGCGAGCATCAGAACCTTTAAAGTCGAAACGAGTCGAAATTTCTTTATTCGATTGTTCCAGAGCATTTTTTACTTCAATCATGTCTGGTTCACATACAACGTCAAATGAGGGCATATTTCACCTAAAAATCTAAAGTAAAGTTAATCACAGTTAAGATTGTGGCATGAAGATCGACTTACACGCTACATTGCGCGCACACAATACCTTTGGATTTGATGTTTCTGCAGATTATTTAGCCTATTTAACCGAGGTGAGCGATATTCCCTTATTCATTCAAAAAGCCGAAGAACAGCAGGCGCAGTGGCAAATATTAGGGGGTGGTAGCAACTTGGTGTTAGCGGCAGATTTGCAGGGGTATACCGGTTTAATGCAAATTAAAGGGCGCCACCTGCTTGATCAGACCGATACGCATGTCTTCATTGAAGCCATGGCAGGAGAAGATTGGCATGAGTTCGTTACTTGGACATTAGAACAAGGTTATGGCGGTTTAGAAAATCTGGCTTTAATTCCGGGGACTGTGGGGGCAACACCTATACAAAATATTGGTGCCTATGGATTGGAATTATCTCAAGTGATGGATAGCTTAGAAGCTTTTGATACACAAACAAAAAAGTGGGTGCAATTAACAGCTGCAGATTGTCAATTTTCTTATCGGTACAGTATTTTTAAAAATGATACCAAGCGTTATATCGTGAGTTCAGTATGTTTTAAATTACCGAAGCTTTGGCAGCCTAATCTCACTTATGCAGAACTAGCAAAAGCCTTTGCTGAGAAGATCGAGAAAAAACAAGAAATTACTCCAAAAGATATATTTAATAAGGTATGCGAAATACGTTCTGCCAAATTACCAGACCCTAAAATTTTGGGAAACTCCGGAAGCTTCTTTCACAACCCTATCATTTCAACCGTTCAGTATCAAAAAATAAAAGAACGCTTTCCAAATGTAGTTGCCTATCCTGCTGAAAGTGATTGGAAGCTAGCCGCTGGTTGGTTAATTGAGCAATGTGGTTTTAAAGGGTGTCGAAGCGGGTATGTTGGCGTTTACGATAAGCAAGCATTGGTGCTTGTTAATCATGGTGGTGGAACAGGTACAGAACTACTGGATTTAGCTCAACAAATCCAAAATAAAGTTTTTGATACTTTTGGGGTCAAGCTCTCCATTGAGCCAGTGATTTATTCTTAAATCATGCTGAGCCAAAATGGCAGCGTTATAGCTGCTAGTAGCGTCATCACTGAAATACAAACCGCAACCAATGCGCCATCACCTTTCATGCGATTAACAAGAACATAAGCGCTGGTGGCTGTTGGGAGAGCCGCAAATAAAACTACATTTGTTAGTTGAGCAGGCGGTAATTCAAAATAACGGCCAACAGTTAATGCGATAGCAGGGCACGCGATCAGTTTGACAGCTGTCCAATAAGTGATCAAAGCGCCATCTTTCTTGCTCTTTACCCACATCAATCCTGCGCCAACACTGAGAAGACCTAAAGCAATCGATGCTGACCCCAGGCGTTGAAGGCTCATTGCTACGTACTCTGGCATAGTTAACCCAAGAAGATTGGTCGTTAAACCTAAAACCGTAGCAATGATTAAAGGATTTTTAATAATTTCTTTAAAGATATGACTTTCTGAATGTTTTGCCAAAGTCCATACAGCTATCGCGTTCGCTACAGGTACTAAACAGCCAGTAATGAGGGCCATTAGAGCTACACCCTCTTCCCCGGCTAAACGTCCCGCTGCTGCAAAAGCAATGTAGGAGTTAAAGCGAAATGATGTTTGAACCCCAGAGGAGAAGCTAAGGTCATTTGGCTTAAAAAGCCATTTTGATGCAAAGCCAAGAGCCATGGCTGATATAAAGGCAATGCCAGCAACCAGTAGCATGTCAGAAGTGCCAGCCCAGTCAAAATTTGTTTTATTAATAGAATGAAACAGGAGGGCGGGGAATAGAAGGAAGTAAACCAACTTTTCAGCAGCAGTCCAAATATCTTTATTAAGGGCTGAATAACGAACTAATAGAAATCCCAGAAAAATCAGTAGAAAATCAGGAAGTAATAAAAATGCGGGGTTCACTAGAGTCTCTTTTAGAATGAAAGCTTAATGGTAGTCAAAAAAACAATTCCTGGTGCAAATAATGTTGAGCAAGTTGCGCAACAAGTTAGCAATATCATGATTGCTAGTCAGGAAGCTATTGACTCATTTTGTGACACTTGTTGGCTTGAGGATGGGCTTTCTAAAAATAGCTTATCTGCTTATCGACGAGATTTAATATTATTCGCTCGCTGGCTGGACCTTGAAGTGGGTAAAGGCATTTATAGCGTTGATGCTGCAGATGTCATGTCTTATATGGCGCATCGACGTGCTGATAAGGCAACGACAGCTAACCGACGTTTAACGGTATTAAAACGATTTTATCGTTTAGGTATCAGAAAACACCTGATTAAAAATGATCCTTGCCTCAATTTAAGAGCTGCCAAACAAGCACCTCGGTTTCCAAAAACTTTGAGTGAAGCTCAGATTGAGGATTTATTAGCAGCTCCTGATGTAAAGACGCCTCTTGGCCTTAGAGACCGAACGATGCTGGAGTTAATGTATGCCAGTGGCTTACGGGTTTCTGAGATCGTCAGTCTTAAAACCATTGAAGTGGGTTTGAATGAGGGAGTTGTGAGGATTGTTAGTGGTAAGGGCGGTAAGGAGCGCTTAGTGCCTTTTGGAGGGGAGGCGGCAGATTGGATCCAAAGATACCTCAAGGAAGCACGCCCTCAGTTATTAGATATCAAAGGTCAGCCAAAGAGCAGCCAAGCTCTATTTTTGGCTAGACACACTGGCGAAGGCATGACGCGGCAAGCTTTTTGGCACATCATTAAGCGCTATGCCACTTTAGCTAACATCTTAGTACCTCTATCACCACATACCTTGCGCCATGCTTTTGCGACCCATTTACTCAACCATGGCGCTGATCTAAGAGTAGTTCAATTATTATTGGGGCACGCGGATATATCCACGACACAAATTTACACGCACGTTGCACGAGAGCGTTTAAAAAATATTCACCAACAACATCACCCTAGAGCGTAACTATGACCTTGTCAGTTTTCAATTCTTTATTAATATTAGCCGCTTACTTTATTGGGTCTATTTCTTTTGCGGTAGTGGTTAGTAAGGCGATGCAATTGCCTGACCCTCATTCTTATGGCTCTGGTAACCCAGGTGCCACCAATGTTTTACGAACTGGCAATAAGTTGGCTGCAGTACTGACTCTATTGGGGGATGCTCTAAAAGGTTACTTTGCTATATTTTTAGCGAGGGCATTGGTAGGTGTCGACACTGATTCTTGGATATTGCCAGCTGTTGCAGTAGCAGCATTCTTGGGGCATTTATTCCCAGTTTTCCATGGCTTTAAGGGCGGCAAAGGAGTTGCAACTGCCTTTGGCATCCTATTGGGTATCAGCGCTTGGTTGGGGCTGGCCGCATTATCAACTTGGTTGATTGTGGCCTTCTTTTTCCGTTACTCATCATTAGCTGCCTTGATGACTGCACTATTTGCACCAGTCTATTTTATATTTTTGTATGGCTTTCAGCCTATGGCGATGGGAATTACTGTGATGAGCGCACTTTTAATTTGGCGTCATCATGGGAATATTAAAAAATTATTGAATGGTACTGAGGGTAGATTGGGTAGGAAGAAATAAAAAAGGTTACATAAAGAGAATAAAAATAAAAATATCTAAATAAAAAAGCCGCTCAATGAAATTTCAGAGAGCGGCTTTTTAATAAAAAAATTATTAATGATTATTTAATAATTAATACAGGTTGTTTGGCTTGAGATAAAACCTGCGTTGTGATTGATCCCATAACTAAACTCACTAAAGAGCTGTGACCATGTGAACCCATGACAATCATGTCAGACTTTGAAGCTTTAGCTTCTTCTAGAATCGTGTCGGCTACATGACCCACCTTTTGAGTAAGTTTGTATTTGATGCCGGCCGCGTCTAATTTAGCAACAGATGCTTTAACAGCTTTTTTGCCTTGATCTGCGTACCACTCATTAATAGTCTTCTTGGGGATGTATTGAGTGACCTCTGGTGGAATGGCGTCTGCTTCTACGTGGAGTACCAACAAACTAGAACCTTTGGATGTAAACATGTTTGCATGTTTAATTAAATAGTCAATAGCTTTTACACTGTGCTTTGAACCGTCAATAGATACTAAAACTTTCATGTGATTTCCTTACTTTATTAATATTTATATCTCTTATCTATATTAAGCGATATTTGATAGACCTTTGACTAATCTTAACGCAAAGCTTTTTTCAAAATAAATAATCTATTACCTAGTTGCAGTAATCAAGAGGCTTAATTGATGCCAAAGGCAAAAAACCACCGAAGTTTTCACTAGGGTGGTTTAGATTTAAATCTATGATTACTGTAAGTAACTCAAATTACTGGTGGGTCGGGCGAGATTCGAACTCGCGACCAACGGATTAAAAGTCCGCTGCTCTACCGGCTGAGCTACCGACCCATATTGAAAAAAAAGAGTATAGCGGACTTTTGGGATTAGAGCTAGATTTGTCTAGATTTAGCTACGGGTGGATTATTAGCAAAGTAATTTTTTATTCCTTTTAGAATGCTGGCGGCAATCTGTTCTTGGTAGTCTTGGTCGTTGAGTCTAGCCTCTTCTTCCGGATTACTGATGAATGCTGTCTCTATAAGAATAGATGGCACATCAGGAGCTTTTAAAACAGCAAAGCCAGCTTGCTCAACATGAGGTTTATGAAGTTTTGCAAAGCTACCAATTTGTTTAAGAACAGCATCTCCAAGCTTCAGGCTATCTTTGATTTGAGCGCTTGTGGACATATCTAGCAGTAATTGAGCAACTTGATAGTCTTGTGTCTTAATATTGAGACCGCCAATCATATCGGCGCTATTCTCTTTATTGGCTAACCAGCGTGCAGCAGTGCTTGAAGCACCTTGCTGCGATAGTGCAAACACAGAGGCACCTTTTGCATTGGGTCTTACAAAAGCGTCAGCGTGAACAGATACAAATAGATCTGCTTTGACGCGTCGAGCTTTATTTACTCGAGTGTGAAGTGGAACAAAGTAGTCTCCATCCCGCGTTAAGTAGGAGCGCATATCAGGCTCTTGCTCAATTTTTGCTTTTAGTTTTCTAGATATCGACAAAACAATATCTTTTTCTCTGGACCCTCTTTTACCAATGGCCCCTGGATCTTCGCCGCCATGCCCTGGATCAATCGCAATTGTTAAAAGCCGACGACTTTGAGATTTTTCTGAGAGAGTCGGGGCTTTTGGGTTTGGAATTTGCTTTTCTATTTCCTTATTTTTATTGGCAAAAGCAGCAATAGGATCTTCAGCTTCGAGTGCCGCAGATTTTTTTGCACTATTTTTAACCAACTCCATCAATGGATCATTTGCCACAGTTGGGTACAAATCGAATACCAAACGATTTTGATAATTACCAACAGGGTCGAGTGTGAATAACTGCGGCTGAACACTTTCTTTTAAATCAAATACCAATCGAACTACTTTAGGCTGGAATTGCCCCACGCGAACCTGAGATACATAAGGATCGTTGCTTTTAACTTTAGCTACCAGTTCTTTAAGGGTGTTGGTTAATTCAATACCCTCTACATCCACCACTAAGCGGTTGGGCTTTGTTAGTAGTTGATGGCTAACTTTTAAGCGCTCATCAGATTCCAAGGTAACTCGTGTGTAATCCTCGGCAGGCCACATTCGAACGGCTAATAACTTAGCCCCCCAAGCAATTTGTGCAGGCCCTAAAAAAACAAGTGCACTGGTTTGTGCTATTCGTTTTAGCAGATCTCTGCGTTGATGGTTTCTGAGAAGTAATTTCATGAAACTAAATTTTGTCCGATTTTTGTATGACCTAATAACTTAGCAAAACGTGTTTGATCATCATTAGTTTCCAGGTGGATGGTGAGATCAAATGGCGGCAGAGTACCTTCCGCTTTTTCTGGCCATTCCACTATGCAAACACCAGGATTAGTCAGTGTTTCTTTAAATCCAGCATCAATCCACTCATTAGCTTGGTTCATGCGATAAAGATCAAAGTGATGAATATGTAATTTTTTTTGAGAAAATTGATGGGTCTCGCTCGTTAAAGATAGTGCAATCTCATACGGCTCACAAAGAGCATAAGTGGGGCTTTTAACTTTACCCGTATGTCCCAATGACTTGAGTAAATATCGTGTGAAGGTTGTTTTACCTGCACCAAGATCACCAATTAGTGCAATACGCAGTGAAAGAGGATCTTGCTTTAAAAATAAAGCTTTAATTTTGAAGCTTAAATCAGCGGCCAGGTCTTCTGTCTCTGATTCTGAATGAAGTACTTGTGATTTTTCTGTCATGGCAACCTACAATCTCATCATGAAAGCAAAAACCCTATGAACTCTCATCCAGGATCCAATATGGATTGGATCAATCAAATTGATTGGTTGAGGGAGGAAGCTCGTGCGCTTGATTTTGGCGATATTAGAGTTTCTGACACGGATTTGAGTCAGGCTGGGCCAAAATTGCGAGAGTGGTTGGATGCAGGTTGTCACGGTGATATGAATTATATGAGCGAGCACGCTCATTTGCGAGAAGATCCTGCAGAACTTTATGCTGGAACTATCAGAGTGCTAACAGTCCGGATGGACTACTTGCCCGATAACCCAGAGATGAGAACAGCAGTCGATTGGCGTCAAAAAGAAATGCAAAAGTTAGATGATGGCTCAGAGGCTGTCATTGCTACGTATGCGAGAGGGCGTGATTACCATAAGGTACTTCGAAATCGTCTCCAAACATTAGCAGATCGTATTGAATCTAAGATTGGTTCTTTTGGATATAGGGTTTTTGTTGATTCTGGCCCTGTCATGGAAGTGGAGTTGGCTCAGAAATCAGGTTTAGGTTGGCGAGGTAAGCACACTCTTTTGCTTAATCGTGAGGCTGGTTCAATGTTTTTCTTGGGAGAGATTCTGGTGGATGTGCCTTTTCCAGTCGATCCGCCGGTAACTACTCACTGCGGTGAATGCTCAGCTTGCATTGATATTTGCCCCACCAAAGCTATTACTGGACCATACCAGCTAGATGCTAGGCGTTGTATTTCTTATTTGACGATTGAAAGCAAAGCAGCCATACCTGTGGAATTGCGACCTTTAATGGGTAATCGTGTTTACGGTTGTGATGATTGTCAGTTGGCGTGTCCTTGGAATAAGTTTGCGCAACTGAGCAAAGTGCCTGATTTTTTACCTCGCCATCATTTAGATCATGTTTCCTTATTAGACTTGTGGTCTTGGTCTGAAGAACAATTCTTAATTCGGCATGAGGGAAGCCCCATCAGACGAATAGGCTACGATGCTTGGCAGAGGAATTTAGCGGTAGGCATGGGCAATGCTTTGCGCTCAAAATCTGTGAGTGAGGAAGAGAGGCAACTGATTACTGATGCTTTGCAAGGTAGACTTGAGTCATCATCCCCTTTAGTGCTTGAGCATATTGAATGGGCGCTTGAGTACAATTTAAGTCAATAAGTAAAAAATAAAAAAGAATAAAAAAGAATAAAAAAGAATAAAAAAGAATAAAAGAAAAGAAAATATAAATGTATTTAGATAAACAAGTTTTACTAAAAGGCGCTAAAGATGCATTTGGGGCACCTGCCGCCGTTCTATTTGCCGGCATGGTGGGTTTTGGTGCGATGGGTCAAGCCAATAATTTAGATATTTGGTTAACCAGTGCTACAAGCTTTTTTATGTTTGCTCTACCAGGACAAGTTGTCTTGATTGAGATGATTGTCTTGGGTTCTTCAGGTGTTGCTATAGCTTTTGCGGTGACTTTGACGGCAACACGTTTTTTTACAATGTGTTTGACCTTGTTCCCGCAATTCCCAGAAAAACAGCGCAGCTCTTTTTATTATTTATTAGTGCATTTCATGGCCATGACCTCATGGGCAATTTCCATGAAAGAATTTCCTAAAATTGAACCTGATAAAAGGTTAGCTTATTTCACAGGCTTTGCTTTGGTTTGTTGGGGAGTGTCCACGCCTGCAACAGCTTTGGGTTATTTGATTGCCGGGCAAGTTCCTACTTATTTAAGCTTGGGCATGATTTTTATTAACCCGCTATTTTTTCTTTTAACCTTCACTGAAGTAAGAGCAAGAGCCAATCGCATCGCCATTCTTTTAGGTGCTGTGATGGGGCCTGTTTCTTATCTTTGGTCCCCCGATTATTCTTTGTTAATTGCAGGTTTAGCAGGGGGCACGATCGCATATATTTTTGATCGCTATTTGAGAGGAAAGAATCTTGCCTGAAACATCTGATCTCTCAACGATGTTCAATGATGCTGGTATGTGGGCTGCGCTCATTGCAGCTTGTATTGGTACGTATTTATGGCGTGGTCTGGGCGTTTTTTTATCGGGCAAGATCAGTCAGGATAGCGAATTATTTAATTGGTTGTCAGCTGTCACTTATGCCATGGTCGCTGCACTAACACTCAGAATCATTCTTCTACCAGTTGGACTTCTAGCAACAGTACCAATACATGTTCGGATTGTTGTGACTATTTTGGCAGTTCTTGTGATGATTTCGAAAAAGGAAAAAAGAATGGTGCCTGCTTTACTCACAGGCACCATCGGTTTAGTACTTTATGGTTTTTGGATTAACCACTTTTGATTAATTAAGCTCCCAGAAGAATTAATTCTTCTTACAAGTCTTAATGCCTAGTAATGGATAGGCAGGACAAAAACGAAAAATACCAGTTGCCATCGGGATTAAACCCAGTAAGCCCCACATGCTGATGACATTTGTTAGAGCCAAGATAACTAACAATGCCCCAATAGAAACTCTGAGAATGCGGTCAAGACCGCCTACATTTGCTTGCATATTAATTCCTTTAAAAATTTACCTACTTCCCACAATAAGTGGCATACAAGAGCTCCATCACCGAAATAGCAATGGGGCTAGAAAGTTTGTAATAAATTTGTTTGCCACTGCGACGCGTTGATACCACTTCTTCCTTACGCAATATGGCCAGCTGTTGAGATAAGGTGGGCTGTTGGATGTCAGTTAACTCTTCTAGTTCACTGACACATTTTTCGCCCTGACTCAGTTGGCACAAAAGCATCAAACGATCGCGATTGGCTAATGTTTTCATCATGCGACATGCGTCGTCCGCGTTTTGTCGCATTAGAGACATATCGGTAGCTGGAAGCTCAACCATTCGTTTGCTGGTACTCATATCCATAATGAACAGACCTTTAATTAATACAATTAATACATTATATATTTAATTTAAGTATATTGCCATTAACTAAGGACTTTACCTTGACCGCAAAGAGCTAATGGAGCAGCTTACTTCTGTAGAATAGTCCTGTTAGCGTCATAAAAAATGTATAAATCATCGAGGAGTTAAGCATGCCAGGCCAAAAACCTTTTTTAAATCAAGCGGATGTTCAGAAAATCTTAGTTGCAGCTAATGCTCATGCAGAAAAAAATAACTGGGCAGTCAGTATTTCTGTTGTGGATGACGGTGCTCATTTATTAGGTTTTATTCGTCGCGATGGTTGCCCAACGATTTCTGCTTACATTTCTCAAGAAAAGGCCAAAGCTTCATCATTAGGGCGTCGTGAGAGCAAAATCTACGAAGACATCATCAATGGTGGTCGTCAATCATTTATGAACGCAACTCCGATGTTGAGCGGCACTTTAGAAGGTGGTGTGAATATTGTTGTTGATGGTCACACGATCGGTGCTGTGGGTGTCTCTGGTGTTAAATCAACAGAAGATGCTGAGATTGCCAAAGCAGGTATTGCTGCTCTTTAATCAATATGGCGGTGTATCTGTGAGCTTGTTAATCGAGATGCTAGAGATACACCACCATTCAGAAAAGCATGCATCTGTGGCCATAGAACGGCATAATAGGGCCCAGTGAGTACAGAACAAAACATACCCCCAATAGAAGAAGAGCTAACATTTGCCAACTTTGGCTTCGCGGAACCTATTCTGCGAGCCATCCTTGAGCAGGGTTATACCAAGCCAACGCCAATCCAAGCGCAAGCTATGCCGCATGTTATGCAGGGCCGCGATGTGATGGGGGCTGCACAAACAGGTACTGGTAAAACAGCAGCATTTGTTTTACCGATTCTGCAAAATATTTTGCCTTTAGCGAGCAGCAGTGCATCACCAGCGCGGCATCCCATTCGTGCTTTGGTTTTAACACCAACACGTGAGTTGGCTGATCAAGTTGCTGACAACGCATTTAAATACGCCAAATATACCGACATCAGAACCGCCGTTGTGTTTGGTGGCGTTGATATGTCAGCACAGACTGCCTTGTTGAGATCCGGCATTGAGTTACTGATTGCAACACCTGGGCGATTGCTTGATCACATCACACAAAAAAATGCCAACTTGTCACAAGTACAGTTTTTAATTTTGGACGAGGCTGATCGCATGTTAGATATGGGCTTTTTGCCGGATCTTCAGCGCATCATCAGCTTGATACCCGTTCAAAGACAAACATTATTGTTCTCTGCGACTTTTTCTACAGAGATTAAAAAATTGGCTCAAAGTTATTTACGTGATCCAGTGACAATTGAAGTGGCGCGCCAAAATGCTGCTGCAGATACAGTTCAGCAAATTATTCATATGGTTCCTTCAGATCAAAAGAAGGATGCTGTAATTAAAGTACTTAATGCGCGATTTCAAAAAGGCTTATCGCGTCAAGCAATCGTGTTTACTAACAGTCGTATTGGTTGCAGTAAGTTGGCAAGCGCTCTAGAGCGTGGCGGCATCAAGGCTGGGGCTATACACGGTGACAAGAGTCAAATTGAACGCATGCAAATTTTGGAGTCCTTCAAAAAAGGCACGATGGATGTATTGGTAGCCACGGATGTTGCTGCTAGAGGTCTTGATATTGTCGATATGCCTTGTGTGATCAATCATGAATTACCGTTTAGTGCTGAAGACTATGTGCACCGTATCGGCCGTACCGGTCGTGCGGGTGCCCAGGGTGATGCCATTGCATTAGTAGATCCTTCAGAAGAACGCTTGCTTGTTGATATTGAAAAACTCATGAATCGTAAATTGGTTCGTATGCCTCTGCCTACTCTTGCTGGTGGCGCCGGTGCAGATCCTTTCTTTTACATGCCTTATCGCGCCAAAGATTCTAACGAAGTTTCTAAAGACGTACTGCCTCAGAGTTCTCCTGCTGTAACGCCTAAGCCAGGCAATTCGTCTATTAAGCCAGCTACAAAATCTGTGGATGCCTTACTAGGTGCCTTCGCTAAAAAGAGTTAGCTGAGAAGCCAAAAAGCATTGGCAAGCGTTAATTAGACTCAATAAGCCTTAAAAAATCATCCCTTTGTAATTCTGTATAGCTCTCTCAAGCCATTGAGAGACGCTGAGATCGCTTTGATTGAAAAGCGTTGAGTTGGTTAAGCCCAGATGCAAACCTGCACCTCTGAGAGCCTTTAAAACGTTTTCCGAGCTATTGGTTTGTATTGCGAGAGCCAAAGTTTGCTTACTAAGCTTTTCTTGGTTTTCATCAAGCACTATGGGTAAATGTAAATACTGCGGTGTGGGGTAGGCCAAACATTGTTGTAAATAAATTTGTCTTGGGGTGTTATCCAGTAAATCAGCGCCTCTAACCACATGAGTGATGCCTTGCAAAGCATCATCAACTACGACAGCCAGTTGATAGGTAAAAATACCATCTGCACGTTTTAAAACAAAATCACCAACACTTTCTCGCAGAGTTGCATCTTCAACACGTAACCGCCAAGCGCTTGGTGGAACCACATCTTGTCTATCTCGGCAACTGCCGGGATAGATTAATTCTTGATGGCGCTGTTTCTTGAAGCCCTTTGCTAGCCAGGCATCTTCAATTTGTTTACGAGTGCAGCGACAAGCATAAGCTTTGCGAGACTCAATCAGTTGACTCAGCGAAGTTTGATAAAAATGGCTTCTTTTTGATTGGTATTCAACTTCTCCATCCCAGCTTAAGCCACAATCTGATAGCTGTTGAATGATTGTTTTATCAGATTCAGGGATGCATCTTGGTAAATCAAGGTCTTCAATCCGTAAAAGCCATTTCCCATCATGAGCTCGGGCGTGGAGCCAGCTACCTAGGGCGGTTGCGAGCGACCCTGCGTGCAGAGCGCCTGTGGGCGAAGGTGCGAAGCGACCAAGGTAATTGCAAGTCAACATAGCTAAAATGATCTCATGTCTTTAAATACTAACTTTGTTCATTTGCGCCTCCATTCGGAATATTCCATTGTGGATGGGGCTGTACGGATAGATGATGCCATTTCTGCAGCGGTAAAGGATGGAATGGGAGCTTTAGCTCTCACAGATTTAGGTAATGTCTTTGGTTTAGTGAAGTTTTATCAAGCTGCACGCAAAGAAGGAGTTAAGCCAATTGTGGGTAGTGATGTTTGGATTACCAATCCAGAAGACCGCGAAAAACCTTATCGTTTACAACTCCTCGTGAAAAACCATCAAGGTTACTTAAACCTATGTACGTTACTCACTAAAGCATCGTTAAGTAACCAGCATAGAGGACGCGCTGAGGTTGACCCAATTTGGTTTAAAGAACATTCCGATGGCTTGATCGCATTATCAGGTGCACGTTTTGGAGATATTGGTGTTGCATTACTAGCTGATCAATTACAAGAAGCCGAGTCGCGGGCTAAAGTTTGGGCTAAGTATTTCCCTGAATCTTTTTATATCGAGATTCAAAGAGCAGGCCATCCACAGGACGAGACGCATGTTCATGCAGCTGTCCAACTGGCTCATCAAATGAAATTACCCGTTGTGGCTACGCATTCGATTCAGTTTATGAAGGGTAGCGACTACAACGCCCACGAAGCTAGAGTCTGTATTGCTGAGGGTGAGATTTTGGGTAATCCTAAGCGCGTTCGTAAATTTTCAGCCGAGCAATATTTCAAAACTCAAGAAGAAATGCAGAAGCTTTTTTCTGATTTACCTGCAGCAATTACGCATAGTGTTGAGATTGCAAAACGTTGTAACTTAAGTCTCACTTTGGGTAAACCTCGATTACCAGATTTTCCAGTTCCTGATGGTATGACTTTAGATGAGTTCTTGCTAGATAAAGCGATGGACGGTTTATCTAAGCACTTATTACATCTTTACACTGATGAAGCTGTTCGTGAAGAACAGCGACCTATTTATGAAGCCCGATTGAAGTTTGAGGTCAGCACGATTGCTCAAATGGGTTTCCCAGGCTACTTCTTAATCGTTGCGGACTTTATTAACTGGGCTAAGAACAATGGCGTGCCTGTAGGTCCGGGGCGTGGATCGGGTGCTGGTTCTTTGGTGGCCTATTCATTGGGTATTACTGATCTAGATCCATTACGTTACAACTTGTTGTTCGAACGTTTCTTAAATCCAGAGCGTGTTTCTATGCCTGACTTTGACATCGACTTTTGTCAGCATGGACGCGACCGCGTGATTGCATACGTTAAAGACAAATATGGCAAGGATGCTGTTAGTCAAATTGCCACCTTCGGCACAATGGCGGCGCGCGCTGCTATCCGAGATGTGGGCAGAGTACTAGAGCAGCCCTATGGTTTTGTGGATAGTATTTCAAAGCTGATTCCTAATAAACCAGGACAACAAGTCACTATTGAACAAGCTAAAAAAGAAGAAAAATTATTAGCTGAACGCGAATCACGCGAAGAGGAAGTTAAGCAACTTCTCGGATTGGCTCAGCAATTAGAGGGCATGACTCGTAACGTGGGTATGCATGCTGGAGGTGTTTTAATTGCTCCAGGTAAGTTGACTGACTTCTGTCCTCTCTATACCCAAGGTAGCAAGGATGGTAAAGATTCTAAAGATGGCAATGATACGGGTGTCATTAGCCAGTTTGACAAAGATGATGTTGAGGCAATTGGCCTTGTTAAGTTCGACTTTCTAGGTCTAACCACACTCACGATTTTAGATTGGGCGGAGCGATATATTCGTGAGCTTTACCCAGATAAAAAAGATTGGCGAGTGGGTCAAGCGCCTTTAGATGATCCGATAGCTTTTGATATTTTAAAAACAGCTAACACGGTTGCTGTATTTCAGTTAGAAAGCCGCGGCATGCAAGGCATGCTTCGCGAGGCTAAGCCGGATAGATTTGAAGACATTATTGCCTTAGTCGCTTTATATCGACCGGGTCCGATGGATTTGATCCCTTCATTTATTGCTCGTAAGCATGGTAAAGAGCAAGTGCATTACCCAGATGTTCGAGTTGAGCCTGTTTTACAAGAAACCTACGGCATCATGGTGTATCAAGAGCAGGTGATGCAGATGGCTCAGATCATCGGAGGTTACTCACTTGGTGGTGCTGACTTGTTGCGTCGTGCAATGGGTAAGAAAAAGCCAGAAGAGATGGCTGAGCATCGCCAGTTATTTAGAGATGGATCTGCTAAGAGCGGCATGAAAACCGATAAGGCTGACGAAATCTTTGACTTGATGGAAAAGTTCGCTGGCTATGGTTTTAATAAATCACACGCTGCGGCTTACGCATTATTGGCTTATCACACAGCCTGGTTAAAGGCGCATTACCCCGCTGAATTTATGGCAGCTAATATGTCCTTGGCGATGGATGACACTGACAAGATCAAGATTCTTTATGAAGATGCAAAAGCAAACAACATCAAAATTTTGCCGCCTGATGTGAACACCAGTGTTTATCGTTTCATGCCCTTGCGTGAAAATCCTAAAGACTTAACACAAGCTGCTACTAAGATTCGTTATGGCCTGGGAGCTATTAGAGGAACAGGTGAGGCAGCAATTGAACAAATCATTCAGGCACGAACCAATGAGCCTTTTAAAGACCTATTTGATTTTTGTTCCAGATTAGATCGCCGTGTTGTTAATCGCCGCACGATGGAAGCTCTGATTCGTTCTGGTGCTTTTGATTCGCTTTATGAGGGATATGATTCTCGCTCGACACTTTTAGCATCTTTGCCAATTGCAATGGAGGCAGCAGATCAAGCAGAAGCTTCTGCTCAGCAAGTGAGTTTGTTTGATATGGCAGGTTCTGGTGATGAGCACAAACCTGAGTTAGTTAAAGAAACCGCCTGGTTTGAAAAACGGCGTTTACAAGAAGAAAAAACAGCCTTGGGTCTTTATTTAACTGGCCATCTCTTTGATGCTTATAAAGATGAAGTCAGTCATTTTGTGAGAACGAACTTAAATCAATTAAGTGAGGGTAAGGATCGTTTGATTTCAGGAATCATGACTTCAACCAGAAGCATGATGGGTCCTCGCGGGAAGTTGATGATTGCAACGATTGATGATGGTACGTCTCAAATTGAGATGACTATATATAGTGAAATTTTTGAGCCCAATCGCCATTGGTTAAAAGAAGATGAGCTGATCATCGCAAAAGTGAGTGTGACACCAGATAAATTCTCAGGTGGTATGCGTGTGGTGGCAGATTCTATTATGGATGTCACCAGCGCCCGACTCAAATTCGCTAGAAGTCTGCATCTGCAATTGCAGTCTGGAATGGACATTCAGGGGTTTAAAGAAAAAGTAGGGTCTTACATGGGCAAACAAGGCCAGGGTCTTTTAATGACAGCTGACGTCATTTCAAATGGCTCAGTTTGTTTGGTGCAGTTTCCAGATTCTTGGAAAATTTATCCAGATGATGACAATATCAGAGGTTTAAGTCACGCTTTGAACGGTGCCGGTGGCCAAGGTACGGTTGAAGTGAAGTACGCATAGTTCACTCTTGCCACAGCTAATTAAATTTATTTAGCTTGGTAAATTTTTTGGTAATGCTCCAGGTATTCTTCTGCCACTTGTTCCCAAGTTCTTTGATAGGCGCTGGGTATTTGACTGTGATTAAGCCAATGATCGCTTTCTTTAACCCAAGTATCTAGTGAATCATTCAAAGATAAGACGCTGCCATGAATAGAAGAGACATCTGCAGCAGCACCACAAGTATCGGACACCAACACCGGAACTTTGCAAGACATGGCTTCTGCAATGATCATCCCATAAGCTTCGCTAGATGCTGGATGAATCAGTAAATCTAGCTCTTGATAAAAGCGATCGCTGGGCTGCCAACCCTTAAACGAAATTCCCCCTTGAAAGTTTTTACATAGATCGGCCACTTGCTCTTTCTCAGGACCTAAAACTATTACTTTTAAATGAGGTCTTTGTATTTTTAGCTGTTCAGCAATTTTGATGAAAAGAGCAAATCCCTTTCGACGCCATTCTTTTCCAATAAAGCCGATGGTGCCACCATCTCCTGGAGTTTGTCGATCTGATCGAGCGGGCATCGATATGACACCCGGCGTGATGGCAGGCTGGATGCTTTTCGCCACGTCTGGGTAGTACTTTTGAATAGCAGTTGCGATAACTCCAGAGACTGGAATGATGCGTACATTTTGATGACTAAAACCACCTAGCTCTTGTTTTTCTAGTTTCAAGTAGGCCCAAACTCTTATGGAAATTAATCTCAACCAAGATTTATCTTTGATTGTCGCAAACGGCATGGAGTGGAATGTTGTCACATCATGTGTGATGCTTCTCTCGTGGCTGTGGACTACGATCAATTTATTTAAGCGCAATGATTGAATTATATTTTCTACATGATTGGCAAAGCGCCAGTAGAGCAACCATCTTGGTTTTTGTTTTAACTGACCTATCTCAATCACTCGAATATCAGGGTTGGATATTTTTTGATGTGATTTTTCACAAATGACAGTGACTTTGCAATTTTGTTTAGCGAGCTCATGGCTGAGATGCCAGACATAGGCCTCCATACCGCCAACAGGACCCCAGTTTCTGACTATCTGAACAATTTCTAATTGATTTTGAATCACAGCATTTCTTTTTAATTAATTTTTTTTATGATCTGCGTTACCAAGCTGCCAAAGTTTGACGTACTTGTAATATGAGGTGGCGCCATTGGATAGAGCTAGAGCAAAACCATACTGGCCATCCAAGAACCCTTTTCTAAGAACATAAGTTCTAAAGAAAGCCCAAAATCCATGGAGCAGTGCTTTTGCAAGACATCCCGTTTGACCTTTTTGGAATGCTTGAAGTGCCGCAGCACTTGAATAGATATCCACTTTTTTTAATACTTGCTCAAAGTTTCTGTAGCTGTAATGCAAAAAATGATTTTTCAAATGACCTACATCGCCATTGGGTAAAAGTCTCTCATGCACTAAATGATCAGAAAATTTGGCCGTTCCTCTTTTGAAAAGGCGATCAACGTAGTCTGGGTACCATCCAGAGTGCTTCATAAAACGACCGCAATACCAAGATGATCTAGGGATAGCGTAGCAAGCTTGACTAGAATTTGACTGAATTACTTCTAGGATCTCAGTTTTGAGTTCTGGAGTCACTCTTTCATCAGCATCAATCGATAGGACCCAATCTTGGGTGGCTAGATTTAAGGCTCGGTTCTTTTGAGGGCCAAAACCGGGCCAATCCGTGGTAATTTCAACTCTTGCGCCAAAAGATTGGGCGATTGAAATCGTTTGATCAGTACTCTGACTATCAACGATAATGATCTCATTAGCGAAGGAAACACTCTCAAGACAGCCCTTGAGATTTGTCTCTTCATTTTTAGTAATTAAGATAACAGATAAGCCCATGATGGGATGTTAGCACCGGTGTAGGTTACGATTCAGGTTATGGACTCAAATAGTATCAATATTAGTACTCAAACAGCTCTTAAGCGCATCCTAAGATATGCGATTCCTCATAAGGTGGCGGTAGCCCTTGCCTTGTTCGGTCTAACTATCGTGGCAGCGTCAGAGACAGCTATTCCTGCCCTTTTAAAGCCCTTATTAGATCGAGGCTTTACCGGTCAACTGGATAACAAGCTATGGCATGTTCCTGCCTTTTTAGTAGGTTTGGCGTTTATTCGTGGTTTAGCCCAATTTGGCTCCAATTACGCACTCAGTCACATCACCAACTCTGTCTTATTTAAATTACGTGAGCAAATGTTTAATCGTTTGCTTCAGGCTCCAGCAGATCTATTTCAGAATCGCTCTGCAGCCTCTCTCATCAACGCCGTGGTATTTGAGGTCAATGCAGTTTTACAAGTCATTACTAGTATTGCTATGAACTTGGTGAGAGATAGCCTAACCGTGATAGGTTTAATGGCTTATCTTTTTTATCTTAATTGGCGTTTGACTTCATTAATATTGATCATTTTCCCAATCATTGGTTTTATGGTGAAGTTGATCAACACGCGTTTACGTAAACTCCATAAGGTCAGCCAAGATATGACCAATGAACTTTCTTACATCGTTGAAGAAAGTGTGGGTGGTTATAAGGTGGTCAAGCTTCATGGTGGTGAGACTTATGAAAAGCAACGTTTCTCATTAATTGCTAACAAACTACGTCGTTACTCAATGAAGATTGCAGTAGCAGGGGGTCTTAATCAACCGATTACTCAATTTGTAGCTTCGATTGCTTTGTCTGGTGTTCTCTTGGTGGCTTTATTCCAGTCATCGATGGCAGAAACAACCGTGGGTGGTTTTGTGGCTTTTGTTACTGCTTTGATTTTGATTATTTCCCCACTCAAGCACTTGGCCGATCTTAATCAACCCCTTCAAAGAGGTATTGCTGCTGCAGATATGATTTTTAAATTGATGGATCAGCCGATTGAGGAAGATCAGGCTCGTCAATCGGGTGCTATCAGAATTAGTAAATCTAAAGGTGATCTTGAGTTTAAAAATGTACAGTTCTCTTATCAAGGATTGGCTAGCTTAAATCCAAGCGATGGCTTAATCACAAAAGACATACTGAAGAATATCGATTTAAAAATCCCTGCAGGCGAGGTAGTTGCTTTTGTAGGGCCTTCAGGTGGCGGCAAATCTACCTTAGTTAATTTATTACCTCGATTCTTTATACCAACATCAGGCTCCATTAGTCTGGATGGAGTTGATATACAAGATATAGACCTTAAGGATTTGCGCCAGCAAATGGCTTTTGTCAGTCAAGATGTTGTCTTATTCAACGACACAATTGCAGCTAACGTTGCTTATGGTGTGAAAAGTCCTGAAGAGATAGATCGTGGATTGGTTCACGAAGCTTTACAAGCAGCCAATCTCACAGAATTAGTAAAAGAGTTGCCAGAAGGTATTGATACTCAGGTAGGTGATAACGGTAATCGCTTATCAGGTGGACAGCGTCAACGCTTGGCGATTGCTCGAGCTATTTATAAAAATGCCCCTATTTTGATCTTAGATGAGGCTACCTCTGCGTTAGATTCTGAGTCTGAGCGTCAAGTACAAGAAGCTCTTGAGACCTTGATGCAAGGTCGTACAACTTTAATGATTGCTCACCGTTTATCAACCATTGAGAACGCTAATCGCATCGTCGTACTTGATCATGGCAAGATTGTTGAGAATGGCTCCCATACAGAACTGATGGCTCAGAATGGTCTTTACGCTAGCTTGCATCGGCTACAGTTTTCGCAAGCTTAACTATTTAACTCAAAACAATATCGTATTGTTCTTGGTTAAAGCTCGATTCTGCTTGAAGCCTAATAGGCTTTGCAATGAAGTCAATTAACTGTGCGATATGACCGCTTTCCTCTTCCAGGAAGCGATCAATCACATCAGCGCTAGCAATGATTCGGAATTCTTTAGGGTTAAACTGACGATGCTCTCTGAGGACTTCTCGTAGGATCTCATAACAAATACTTTGTGCTGTTTTAACTTGCCCCTTACCTTGGCAGATATCACATGGTTCGCATAATAAGTGAGCCAAAGACTCTCTTGTTCGCTTGCGAGTCATTTCAACCAAGCCTAAAGATGAAAAAGGATTGATTGAAGTTTTAGTTCTATCTCGACTTAAATTTTTGCTCAGCTCATCTAGAACAGCCTGCTGATGTTCTTGGCTGTGCATATCAATAAAATCAATGATGATGATGCCACCTAGATTACGTAAACGCAGTTGACGAGCAATATTTTGAGCTGCCTCTAAATTTGTTTTGTAAATTGTGTCATCAAATGTCTTGGCACCCACATAACTGCCCGTATTGACATCAATGGCTGTCATCGACTCCGTTTGATCAATCATTAAATAGCCACCTGATTTGAGATCAACACGACGCCCTAAAGCACGATTGATTTCTGATTCGGTGTCATACAAATCAAATAATGGTCTCTCGCCACGATACAAAATCAATTTATCTAATTGATTGGGCATAAAGTTTGCAGCAAACTCTTTTAACTTTTCTAAATTCTCAAAAGAATCAATTCTGATTTGGCCAGTAGTATCGGTTGCTAAATCTCTTAATACACGTTCAGATAAGCTCAGATCTTGATGAAGCAGACTAGGCGCAGGAAGGCGAGCGCTATGGTCTTTAATTTTTTTCCAAGTGGCGCCAAGGTATCTAAGATCATTGGATAGCTCTTGATCCTCAGCATCCTCAGCACTGGTTCTTAAAATGTAGCTGCCTTGCTCGCCGGTTGGAAGAAGAGCTTGGAAGCGCTGCTTCAGAGAGTCTCGATCCTCTTGGCTCTCAATTTTTTGTGAGATGCCAATTTGATTACCATTATCTTCTTGGGGGAGATAGACCAAATTACGACCCGCAATACTGATGTGCGTACTTAAGCGCGCACCTTTTGTTCCTAGAGGATCTTTTAAGACCTGCACCAAAATTGTTTGGCCATCAAATACCAGTTTTTCAATTGGGGTATTGTCAGATTTAGAATTTCTTGGCATCCAAAGATCAGCTACGTGCAAAAAAGCTGCTTTATCTAAACCAATATCTATAAAAGCTGACTGCATACCTGGTAGTACGCGTGTGACTTTGCCTAAATAAACATTACCAACAATGCCTCGACTTTGACTCCGCTCGATATGAAGCTCTTGGACCATCCCTTGCTGAATGAGTGCCACTCTTGTTTCTTGAGGAGTGATGTTAACGAGGATTTCTTCAGTCATATCTAAATTTAATGGTCGATCAATCGGGGGTATTTAAGTCAAACTGTACATCAGATGCTTGAAGCAATTGTGCTGTTTCAAATAAAGGTAATCCCATGATACCGCTGAAGCTACCTTGAATGTTTTCAATGAAACAGGCTGCTAGGCCTTGGATGCCATAAGCACCAGCTTTACCCATTGGTTCTTCACTAGTTATATATGTCGATATCAACCGATCATCCAATTTTTTGAATGTCACCTCTGAACTCGAGACCAATAAAAGGGGAGGACTGCCACCACCTTCTCTGCCATTACCTACTCCCAAGTCTGTGACAGACCTTTGATTGAGTAGAGCAACAGCTGTATGAACTTGATGTGTTTTACCACTTAAGAGATGAAGAATGCGTTTCGCATCTTCATGATCTTTAGGTTTACCTAAAATAATTTCTTGACCATTCATACTGATAGCTACAGTTGTATCAGCACACAAAATAGGTGCCCACTCCAAATCACGTTTGCTCAGTCTTTTTTGGGCAGCTTGAAGTTTGGCTAAAGTCACTCTTTTGACATAATTAAGAGCACTTTCATTATCGATTTCGGCCTCAAGTGATTCTGCATCCTCATCTGAGCCAGCAAGCAATAGCTCAAACCGAACCCCGATTTGCTGCAGAAGTTCTTGGCGTCTAGGACTTTGTGAGGCCAGATAAATGTAGGGGTGCATTTGCTTCATTACTCACTTAAACTCGGTGGTAGGGGTGGCCTTGGATTACCGTCCAGGCTCTATAGAGCTGCTCCACTAAGATGACGCGAGCCATAGCATGCGGCAAAGTCATACTGGAAAGACGCATCATCGACTGAGCTTCTTTCTTGAGTTCTGGATCGAGACCATCGGCTCCACCAATCAGTAAAACAATATCTTTACCATTTTGACGCCAATCACTCATTTGATTGGCTAGATCTTGCGTAGAGATATCCTTGCCGCGTTCATCAAGTGCAATGATGTGACAACCCTTTGGAATCGCTTCACGGATCTTCACAGCTTCTTTGGAAGGACTAAGATCTGGCTTAAGTTCTTTAATATGGATGGCGCAGTCAGCAGGCATGCGCTTGACGTAATCTTGGATTGCAGTTTCAGCCCAGGTAGGCATTTTATGACCAACAGCGATGACCCAGAGTTTCATAAATTTAAAAAATAATGAAAACTATTATTCTTCGTCATCCTCAGGCTCACTTGCAAAACGCTTAGATGTCTTAGCGCCGCCATTGAGAGCAACACGCACAGGCTTACTACCCCAAATACCTTCTAATTGGTAATAAGAGCGCAGCATGGGCTGAAGAATGTGAACCACGATATCACCGCAGTCGACCAGAACCCATTCACCCGTTTCCATACCTTCAACAGAAATAACGTCACCACCTTTTTCTTTAACAGACTCTTTAACAGACATCGCTAAAGACTTTGTTTGGCGGTTACTGCTACCCGTTGCAATAATGACGCGATCAAATAGATCACTTAATTTAGTTGTGTCATAAACACGAATATCCTGAGCTTTAACATCCTCAAGAGCATCAACTATCGTGCGTTGTAATTTGCGAAGATCCATTATGTATTTCTATAAAGACCTTTAGCTTCGATATATTCGAGTACTAAAGGGGGTATTGCATCTGCTAGTTCATCCCATGAAGCATGGTTATAAAAACCATCACGCAGGGTGCTAGATGCAAGATTAATCTGCAAGCTTTGATCAAACAAAACATGTCCGTATGGGTTCAATTGTAACAATTGAGGCTCACCTGTCCTTATATCTGCAAAAAGCCCCTCTTTTAGCCCTGCTGCATTCACCTCAAATGAGGAGACATCCTCAGGTGGACGGCTTGCTACAGCCAAATGAACATATTTTGGTAATTCTGTCCATTGGTGCCAAGTTTTGAGATTGGTCCAGCTATCTTGCCCCATCAACCAGGTGATTGAGGCATCTGGACCATACAGGGCCCTGATTTCTTTTGCCGTATCAATTGAATAACTGGGGCCTTCTCGAGATATTTCTAGGGTGCTGATTTCAATTTTTGTATAAATATGATGATCAACAAATAAATCATGCAAAGTTTCAATGGCATATTCACTCATGGCTAAACGATCTTTAGCAGGTGTTATGTCAGATCCTTTTTGCCATGGTTGCCCAGCGGGCATCCAGATGATGTGATCGAGTTGTAATATGCGAGAGAAGTGCTCTGCCAAATGTAAATGACCCCAGTGAGGTGGATCAAATGTGCCACCTAAGATACCAATCGATTTTCGTTTTTTAATATCACTCACGAATTAATCCAATCTTTTGGTTTTAAGAAGTCACTGTAAAACAGTGCTTCAGGACTATCGGCTTCTGGCTTCCAGTCGTAACCCCAACGAACAATCGGTGGCATCGACATTAAGATCGATTCAGTTCGACCGCCTGATTGCAAACCAAATAAGGTGCCCCGGTCGAACACCAAATTAAATTCAACATAACGACCACGGCGATAAGCTTGAAACTCTCTCTGCGCTTCTGTGTATGAATCGTTTTGGTGCTTCTTCACAATCGGTAGGTAAGCATCTAAAAATGCATCGCCCACGGAGCGCGTCATCTCGAAACTCTTGTCAAAACCTAAGTCACTAAAGTCATCATAAAAAATACCACCAATTCCGCGCGGTTCATCTCGATGCTTTAAATAAAAATACTCATCACACCACTTTTTAAATCGAGGGTGCAGTGAGGCATCAAATCGATCAAGAGAGTCTTTGCAAGTCTGGTGAAAATGTTGGCAATCAGCAGCATTACCATAGTAAGGGGTTAAGTCCATGCCGCCTCCAAACCACCAAACAGGATCTTGACCATCTGCTTGTGCAATAAAGCAACGTACATTCATATGCACGGTAGGGATGTGTGGGTTACGAGGATGGAATACCAAAGATACGCCCATCGCTTCAAATGAACGACCGGCTAATTCTGGACGGTGAACAGTAGCTGAGGGTGGCATAGAGTCCCCCAGCACATGAGAAAACCCAACGCCACCGCGTTCTAGGATGTTGCCGTTCTCTAGGATACGTGAGCGACCATCACCTTTTAATTTGGCATCAGAAGGCTTGACCCAAGAATCCTCAATAAAAGCTTTACCATCTAGAACACCCATTGCTGAGGTAATACGGTCTTGTAAGCCAATTAGGTAATCACGAACGACTTGAGTATTGATAGTTTTTGCCATATTAGAGTGCTCTATAGCCGATATCGCGACGGTATTGCGCGCCATCAAATTTAATTTGATCCACGATAGCGTAAGCTTTTTGTTGTGCCCCTCTGGTTGTGTGATCTAAGCCAACGACACAAAGAACGCGACCACCAGAAGTTTTCAATTGATCACCATCCATAGAGGTACCTGCATGAAAGGTGACATGATCAAAACCATCTGCAGGAATACCGGAAATAACATCGCCCTTGCGAGGAGTCTCAGGGTAGTTATGGGCAGCCATGACAACACCTAATGCAATCCGCGGATCCCAATCCAATTCCACTTCATTTAATTTTCCATCGATAGCAGCATCAAGTGCTACTAAAAAATCACTGCGTAAACGTGACATGATTGGTTGAGTTTCAGGGTCACCCATTCGGCAATTGAATTCTAAAGTCTTGGCTTTGCCAGAGTCATCAATCATGAGGCCAGCGTATAAGAAACCTGTAAACGGAATACCATCAGCTGCCATCCCTTTAACAGTCGGCATGATAATTTCTCTTAAAGCGCGAGCATGAATCTCTGGTGTGACTACCGGCGCTGGTGAGTAAGCACCCATACCGCCTGTATTGGGACCCAGATCGGCATCAAGTAAGCGCTTATGATCTTGACTGGTGGCTAGCACTAAAACATTTTGACCATCCACCATCACGATGAAACTAGCTTCCTCACCGCTCAAAAATTCTTCGATTACAACTCGCGCGCCTGCATCACCCAATTTGTTATCCGATAGCATCATGTCAATAGCGCCATGAGCCTCTTCTAAACTCATAGCAACAACAACTCCTTTACCTGCCGCCAGCCCATCGGCCTTAATAACAATAGGTGCACCCTTGAGATCAATATAAGCATGTGCTTCTTTGATATCTGAAAATGTTTGATATTCCGCGGTTGGTATGTTGTGACGCTTCATAAAAGATTTAGCAAAGTCCTTAGAGGACTCCAATTGAGCTGCTTTTTGTGAGGGGCCAAAGATACGTAAATTCTTTGCTCTGAAGATGTCAACGATACCGCCTGCTAGCGGTGTTTCTGGACCAACAACAGTCATATAAATTTTTTGTTCTTCAGCAAACTGAGCCAACTCATGTAAGTCTGTCATTGCTAGGTTTTCAATACCCATGTTTTTAGCTGCGGCAGATGCTGTACCACCATTGCCAGGAGCTAAAAATACTTTTTGTACTTTTGGTGATTGAGAAAGTTTCCATGCCATCGCATGTTCACGACCGCCTGAGCCAATAACTAAGATATTCATAAAATTTTTCGCTTATTTGAACTTAAATCTATTTTTAGTTTATTTTTAAAAGATAACTTCATCATCTTTTTTTACTATTCCATCGATGCATTGGTAAAAACTTCTTGAACATCATCTAAAGACTCTAGTGCATCCAACAGCTTTTGCATTTTCTCAGCATCATCGCCACTCAGTTCTGATTCCGCATCTGGACGCATGGTGACCTCACCAAGCTCAGGCGTAAAACCCTTGGCAACCAAAATATCTTTGATGGTAGTAAATTCATAAGCGGGAGTGATCACTTCAATCGATCCATCTTCCTGAGGGGCTACATCATCAGCACCTGCTTCTAATGCTGCTTCCATGAGAGCGTCTTCAGAAGTACCAGGGGCAAAGAACATGCGACCGCAATGCTTGAATAAGAAAGCAACCGAACCATCAGTGCCAAGATTACCGCCATGTTTTGTAAAAGCATGGCGAACTTCCGCGACTGTGCGCGTACGGTTATCAGTTAAAGCATCCACAATCACAGCGGCACCATTTAAACCGTAACCTTCGTAGCGGATCTCTTCATAGTTCACATTCTCTAGTGAACCAGTACCACGTTGAATCGCGCGCTGAACGTTATCGTTCGGCATATTAGAGTCTTTAGCTTTATCAATCGCTAATCGCAAACGAGGGTTGGTCTGTATATCGCCACCGCCTATCTTTGCAGCCACAGTAATTTCTCTGATCAACTTGGTCCAGATTTTTCCTCGCTTTTCGTCTTGACGACCTTTGCGATGTTGAATATTGGCCCATTTTGAATGACCAGCCATATGTACTCCCGTGGATAACTTTTTTAAAAGAATTGCTATATATTTAGCTAAGTCCGTAATTTTAGGCAAAATGAAGCTGAAATACCTAAAAACACAAAAAAATTGAATAAAAACTTGGGTAATGAGCCCTAATTAACAAGAATTAAAGCTATAGGAGACAAAATGAGTGTTATTAAAGCTAAAGCTATCAAAATGGTCGAGGTTGGTGGCCCAGAAGTCATGCAATGGGTTGATGTTGAAGTAGGTGAGCCAGGGCCACAAGAGGTTCGTATCAAACATCATGCTGTTGGCTTAAATTACATTGATGTTTATTTCCGTAAGGGTGTTTATCCACAGCCACTTCCTGGACCTCTCGGTATGGAGGGTGCTGGTGTGATCGAAGCCGTGGGATCTGAAGTCAAACATGTCAAAGTAGGCGATCGTGTAGCTTACGCTGGTAAACCAGCTGGCGCCTATTCCCAAATCCGTGTGATGCCTGCTGAAACGATTGTTAAATTACCTGATGGCATTTCTTTTGAACAAGCTGCAGCCATGATGTTGCAAGGTTTAACAGTTCAATATCTAGTAACAGATAGCTACCAAGTCAAGGCCGGCGACACAGTTTTATTCCATGCGGCAGCTGGTGGGGTAGGTTTAATTGCATGCCAATGGCTCAAGTTACTTGGAGCAACTGTGATTGGTACGGTTGGTTCAGAAGAAAAAGCAGCTTTAGCGAAAGCACATGGTTGTGACCACACCATCCTTTACAAGACAGAAGATTTTGTTAAACGAACTCGCGAGTTAACTGGTGGTAAAGGCGTTCATGTTGTTTATGACTCTATTGGCCAAGATACTTTCATGCAATCCCTAGATTGCTTGCGCCCTCGTGGCACGATGGTGACATACGGTAATGCTTCTGGGCCTGTTGCGCCAGTTGATGTCGGCATCCTAGGTGGTAAAGGGTCTCTTAAATTAACAAGACCAACTGTGATGACTTATGTTCATGACAGGAGTTTGTTAGAGCCGATGGCAGCAGATTTATTTGAAAAAGTCCTTAGCGGAAAAATTAAGATTGAAGTCAATCAAACTTATCAACTAGAAAATGTTGCGCAAGCTCATCGTGATTTAGAAGCGCGTAAGACAACTGGCTCTACAGTTTTATTACCTTGGTAAAGAAGAGCGGAGTTTTCAGATGAGCACGATTGCGTTTATTGGCTTGGGTAATATGGGTCGCCCCATGGCTGGATTCTTATTAAAAGCCGGACATCAGTTACGTATTTATGCAAGGCGCCCGGAAGTATTTCAACAAGAAGCTAAAGCACTAGTTGATGCAGGTGCCGTAGCTTGTGCATCGCCTGCAGAAGCAACGCAGGGAGCGGACTACATCATCACGAATGTCATGGGTCCGAATGATGTGGCGCAAGTGTTACACCTAACTCCTGAGTCAGCGATTCATACAGCTAAGCCTGGCGCCATTTGTATTGATCACAGTACGATCGATCCACAAAGCACTAAAGATATTGCTGCGGTGATGGCAGCTAAAGGTATCAGATTTGTTGATGCGCCTGTCAGTGGTGGTGTTAAAGCAGCCAATGAAGGTACATTAGTCATGATGCTAGGTGGCGCCGATGCTGATGTGGCAAAAGTAAAAGAAATTGTAAAAAACTATGCCAAAACGATGACTCATATCGGTGGCGTTGGCCATGGTCAAGTGGCCAAGTTATGTAACCAAATTGCCCAAGTGATTAATATTCAAGGCGTTGCTGAATCTTTAAGATTTGCAGCAGCTAATGGCGCTGACTTGCAAAAAGTATTTGAAGCAATTTCTGGAGGTATGGCGGGAAGCCGTATGTTGGATTTAATGGGCCCAAAGATGGTTGCCAGAGACTTCAAAGCGGGTATCGAAGCCCGTCTTCACGCCAAGGATTTTTTCTTAGTGAAAGATGTTGCTAAAGAATCGGGTATTGACATGCCAGCTTTGCAAATAGTGGCCATTCAGCTAGAGAAGTTGATGGAGTCTGGCTGGGGTCACGATGACACTTCTTCACTTCTAAGGGTACTTGAGGCATAATGGAAAGCTTGCTGGGTTTCTGAAGATCTTGGATAGGTATTCATAAACATATGCAAAGTGCGCCGTGGTGGTGAAATTGGTAGACACAGGAGACTCAAAATCTCCCGCCCAAAAGGTGTGACGGTTCGAGTCCGTCCCGCGGCACCAAACAACTCTTAAAGACTAAAAGTCCACAAACTCCATGCTTGCATACCGCCACGCTTTCCATGCTGGCAATCACGCCGATGTTTTGAAGCATTGCGTTCTTCAGCAAGTGTTGACTTACATGAATCAAAAAGATAAACCGTATTGGGTCATTGATACTCATGCGGGTGCTGGGATGTATTCATTGGCATCCGATTACGCCAATAAAAAATCTGAGTACTTACAAGGTATTGCACGTTTATGGGATTGCCAGGATTTACCAAAAGTTTTGCAAGACTACATTGATTTAGTTGAGCGTTGCAATGCCAAAGGTGATTGGAGTCTATATCCAGGTTCACCTGAAGTGATTCGTCGTTCGATTCGAGCTGATGATCGGATGCGGTTGTATGAATTGCATCCAACTGATTTTGATATTTTAGAGGAGCACTTTTTACGTGATCGCCAAGCTAAGGTATTTAAGGGCGATGGCTTTGCTTCTCTTAAAGCCTTATTACCAACACCCACAAGAAGAGCTGTAGTTTTTATGGATCCACCTTATGAGATCAAGTCTGATTATTCGAAGGTGATTGAGGCTATTAGCGAAGGCTTAAAAAAATTTGCTGAGGGCGTCTACATTGTTTGGTATCCCATACTCACTCGTGGTGATCACGTATATCTGGTTGATCAAATGCGTGAGCTATCCGATAAGACACTTAATATTTCAATGGTGGTCCAAGAGCCAGATGCCCAGGGTTTCGGCATGCTAGGTAGCGGTTTATTCATCATTAATCCACCGTGGACACTAGCAGAAAAAATGCAAGAAGTGATGCCTTACCTCACGGAAAAGTTAGCCCAATTTAATGGCGCTGATTTTGAAATCAGCTCCAGTTAAATTTGGTAATCAACGTTTTCACCAGACATCGCTTGATCTACTAATTTACGAGTTAATGTGGGTGAGAACAATTCAATAAAAGTGTAAACAAAGGAACGTAAGTAAGCGTTCTGTTTAACAGCTAATTTTGTGACGTTATTTCCAAATAAGTGACCTGCTGGAATCACTCTTAAATTACGATCACGATCAGCGTCATAAGCAACTCCTGCCACGATACCAACTCCCATGCCCGTTTCGACGTAGGTTTTAATGACATCAGCATCGATCGCTTCTAATACAACGTCTGGTTTAAGGTTTTTACTATTAAATGCCTTATCAATTTTGCTTCGACCAGCAAAAGCCGCATCATAAGTAATGATGGGATATTCGGCCAAGTCTTCTAGGGAGATATTTTTTTTACTGAGCAGTGGGTGGTCTGGTTGAACTGCAATCACATGTTGCCACTGATAGCCTGGCAAGGCTAACAAGCCATCGACCCCAGAGATTCCTTCGGTTGCTATGGCTATGTCGGCTCTGTCATGGATCAACATTTCTGCAATTTGTTGGGGACTGCCCTGTTGAATGCTAACTCTTACTTTTGGAAAAAGCTTGGTGAACTCGGTTAAAACTTTAGGCAAGGCGTAACGCGCTTGCGTGTGTGTGGTGGCAATGACAAAACTACCTTGATCTTGTGCAGCAAAATCCTTGCCAACGCGCTTCAAGGTCTCCACTTCTATCAATATTCTCTCGATAGAAGTTAGTATTCGCTTACCTGGCTCGGTCAGATTTCTGATTCGTTTCCCGTGACGTCGGAAAATATCAACACCCAGTTCATCTTCCAACTCTAGGATGGCTTTTGACACTCCCGGCTGTGAGGTGAAAAGCATTTTGGCAGCCTCAGTCAGATTGAAGTTCTGTCGAACGGCTTCTCGAACAAATTTAAATTGGTGTAAGTTCATATGAGATGAATTCTATATATTGAAATTAATATAAAGAATTCATTCTATATGAGATTCTGAGATAACTTCTTATTAAACTTTGGACACCCAACGTATGCCCAAAACTGCCAAAATAAAGTAAAGCAAAGCAGGTATGGAGGCACTGAGAACCGCGGGCCATTCACCCAATAGCCCTGCATGTGAAAACAAGCTATTAAATAGCTGGAAGCTGATACCCAACATGATGCCGCCAAACACTTTGTATCCAATGCCACCTGATCTGGTTTGCAAATAGGCAAATGGCAGAGCCAAAGCTAACATCACCAAAATAGTAAATGGGTAGATCACTTTTTTCCAAAAAGAAATCGCATACCGTTGGTAATCTTGTTTGTTATCTCTTAAATGATTGATATAACCAAATAAATCAAAAATGGACAGTCGATCCGGTTTGATAAGTAGTGAGCCTAAAAGCTGGGGGCTAACATCGGTTTCAATCTCTAATTGATCTGACCTTTTAATTTGCGTGGTGAAGCTCGGATCAAGACGGTCACCACCAGGTATTTCTGTGAATCTAGTTTCAGTCACTTTATTCAGTTGCCATTGACCATTACCAATAAATTTAACTGTTTCAGCTGTTCTACTCAGGAGAAGTCGATGATTAATGTCGAATTCATACATTCTGAAACCTTTAATAGTTTCATTCTTTTCCAAGGAACCTACGTTGATATAACGGATACCATCTTTGATTGCACCCTTACCATCGTTGCCACGTAATTTATCTTTGATCCAAGCACCCGATCGGAACTCTAAAACTTCTTTACCTTGATTGACAGCTGCAAGACGAACATTCTTAGAGAGACTTTCAGTAAATGGACCAACAACTTCACTCATGAATAAAATTAATAGAGCGATGGGGAAAGCGATTTTCATTAATGTGACTAAAGCTTTTCTGGTATCTAGACCAGCAACTCGAAGAATCGTATATTCAGACTGAGCAGCCATACTAGCCATGACGTAGATGCCACCTATAAGACCTGCAATAGGCATGATTTCAACTAAGCGACTAGGAACCCTTAGCAAGACAGTCAGAAGCGCCCAGAGTATGGTGTAGCTACCGCTGACATCGCTGATCTCTGCAATGAAGTCAAAGAAAATAAACAATGACATCAATGCAAACAAAATAAATGCAAATGATAGATAAATTTGTTTTGCTAGGTAGCGCTCATAGATTAAAGGGAATAACTTATGCCACATCTGATGAGCCTCCAGATGTTCGTTTATTCAAAAAGCGCTTGTATAGACCATAGATCGTGATGGATCTATTTTGGCGATAGAAGATAAAAGCTAATCCAAGCAATGCCCCTATGACGTGCAATATCCAAGAGCCAATCACGAAATCAATTTTTCCAGAGCCAACCCAAGCTTGCATGAGTTTGAGTAAATTGGAGTAAGTGAAATAAATGAGTACCGCCATGATTAAGGCTGTATAACGGCCTCGGCGAGGGTCTATATAAGATAGGGGAATGGCAATAATGACGAATACCAGAGCCATGAGAGGTAAACCAAAGCGCCAGAGTATTTCACCTAAATAGATCCTATTGGGGTCTTTAATTAAATCCCAAATAGGTATAAGTGTGGGGCTATTGATGATTGGATCAATAGCTTTAGTATCAATCTTAACCGTGTAACGATTAAATTCAGTAATTCTAAAATCAGTATTGCCCGGGATACCTTCGTATCTTCGACCAGCTTCAAGAGTGAGGAACTTTTCGCCGGTAGGCTTGTTTTCTATATAGCCTTCTTTGGATACAGCGACTAGCTGGCGATCTTTACCAAAATCAGTCACAAAAATATTCTGAAAAGTATTGCTTTCTAGATTCATGCTTTCAATAAAGAAAACGCGATTATTGCCAGAGGACTCTTTGAATTGGCCGGGAGCCAACATAGAAATATCATCGCGTTGCTGAAAACGCTGTTTGATAGTGGCTGATTGTTCGTTGGCCCATGGCGAGACGAAAGTCGACAAAATTCCGATGACGATACTTAATGGAATCGTATATGAAACGAGGGGTTTAAGAATTGTGAATAAGCTTAAGCCAGCCGTTTGCCAAATGACCATTTCTGAGTCTTTGTACCAACGAGTGAGGACCATCAAAACTGCCACAAAAATAGAGGCGGTTAGCAAAATGGGTAAGTAATTGATCATCCCAAGACCAATAAGAACAATCGCATCTTTAGGGTTAACGGTGCCGCCGGCGGCATTACCCAGCACTCTAATCATCAGATTTGTCAAAACAAGAGTGACCAAAACCATGAACACCACACCTATGGTGAAATTCAGTTCTTGTCGTAGTGCTCTTTTAAAGATCATAAAAAGCTAAGCTGGGCGATAATCAAGGGTATTAGTAACTTCCCTTGTGTAAAGGATAAGCATATGGAATGTAGCACGAAAGTATTTATTGAGGGCGCTTTAGGTGTGAAGGCGCATATGAGCCAGGCAGTTGGCTGCTTAGTCGTCACTGTTCAAGCTGACGATATGAAGAATGCTAAAAAGCTAACAGGCCATTTGGGAGCCTTGAATGCGGCCACTCATGGTGCCATTGCAAGAGCTATTGAACAGGGGGATCTAGAGCCCCAGGCTGGCAGTACGCTCATGCTTAACGCCACTGATGCATGGTCTAAATTAGGTTTAAAAGCCGAACGTTTATTGTTAGTTTGTACTAGTGCAGAGTTGAAAACATTAGCCTCCACAAAAACAGGCCAGCAGTTTTCTAAATGGTTAACTGCCGGCATAAAAGCACTTGTTGCGAGCCCGGCAAAAGATGCCTTATGGGTCTTTACACAGCTACCACCTAAAGATGGATTGTCACAGGCTCGCTTATTGGTTCAGTTAGCCAGAGAACAACTTTATAAATTTGGGGCAAGGCACCCTCAATTTAAAACTAAGCCAGCAGAAAAAGCATCAAAGCTTAAAAAGCTTTTTGTTGCTAGCCATGCCAAAAATACTAAAGATTTACAAAAAGCTCTTGCTGAAGGGCTTGCTATTGCCAATGGTATGGATCTAACTAAAGACCTTGGTAACTTACCTCCTAACATTTGTACACCCACTTACCTTGGACAGACTGCTAAAAAACTAGCTAAAGATTTTGGATTTAAAGTACAAGTTCTGGGTCGTAAAGAAATTGAGTCACTCAAAATGGGTGCTTTTTTAGCGGTCACTCAAGGTGCAATTACTCCACCCCAGTTCATTGTCATTCAACATCAGGGCGCCACTGCCAAAGAAGCACCAACTGTTTTAGTTGGCAAAGGCATTACTTTTGATACTGGTGGTATTTCATTAAAACCTGGCGAAGGTATGGATGAGATGAAGTACGACATGTGTGGTGCTGCATCAGTTATTGGCACGATGCGTGCCATTGGTGAATTAAAGCTTAAGAAGAATGTGATTGCAGTTATTCCAACTTGCGAAAACATGCCATCTGGCGAAGCAACTCGTCCTGGAGATATTGTTACCAGTATGTCTGGTCAAACCATTGAGATTCTTAATACAGATGCCGAGGGTCGTTTGATTCTTTGTGATGCGCTGACTTATGTGGAGCGCTTTAAGCCTGCTGCTGTGATTGATGTGGCTACATTGACAGGCGCCTGTGTCATTGCTCTTGGTGGAGTTCACACCGGCTTATTCTCTGATAATGATGAGTTGGCTGAAAAACTATTAACCGCTGGTAAGTATTCCTTAGATACAGTTTGGCGCATGCCTTTAGATAGCGCTTATCAAGAGCAGTTGAAATCTAATTTTGCCGATATGGCTAATATTGGTGGGCGCCCTGCTGGAAGCGTCACCGCAGCATGTTTTTTAGCGAGATATACCGAGAAATATACTTGGGCGCATCTAGATATCGCTGGAACTGCTTGGAAGAGTGGTGCCGCCAAAGGCGCTACTGGTCGACCTGTGCCTTTGTTAGTTAATTACTTGTTAGCTTAACGAGCTGAACTTAGTTACTTTTTCAATAACAAAGGAATCTAACGTACATGGCCAGAATTGATTTCCACAGTCAAGTGAACAATAAGCCACTTTATAGTTGCCGCTTGATTAGAAAAATCATGGCCAGTCATCGCGAGGACTTGCCCATCAGAAATATTGTGGTGGTGGGCCCTAAAGAGTTTCTTAAGCAACTAGATGAACAGTTATGGACTTTTACAGCTGTGGACTTTTTGCCTCACGCTTGGGGCGCCGATGACTTTGCATCTGAGACGCCAGTTATCTTTGTTGAAAGTTTTGAGGCTAATGAATTAGATTACTTACCGCATGGTGACGTACTGATTCATGTGGGTAGGGACTTACCTCAATCAGTTGAAAATTTAGCTGCAAGATTTCCAAGGATTGTAGAAATTGTCTCAACAGATGAGGCGGATCGCCAAGCTGGACGAGATCGCTATAAAGCTTATCGGGAGCAAGGGCACGATTTACATAACTTTGATCAAGCTGGTCAGTAGTTAATAACAACTCATCAATTAAAAAATAAATGAACGATTAATGGCTATTAACCATCCACAATTTGATCCGATCGCAATTAGCCTAGGACCTTTAGACATTCATTGGTATGGCCTGATGTATTTGATGGCTTTTGGTCAGTTTCTTTTATTGGGTCACTTGCGTTTAAAGCAGGTATCAATTCAGCAAGAGGGATGGAGCTTTAAAGATATCGAGGATTTGTTATTTGCAGGTGTTGTTGGCGTCATTCTTGGCGGCCGCCTTGGTTATATCGTTTTTTATATGCCAGGACATTACCTAGCTAATCCTCTCGACGTTTTAAGAGTGTGGGAGGGTGGTATGTCTTTCCATGGTGGCTTTATAGGTGTTCTAGTAGCCATGCTTTGGTTTGGTAAAAAAAATAAAAGAACTTTTTTTGAAGTCACTGACTTGATTGCTCCCTTAGTGCCTTTTGGTTTGGCATTTGGGCGTTTTGGTAACTTTATCAATGGTGAGCTATGGGGTCGTCCAACGGATTTACCTTGGGCCATGATTTTTCCTCAAGCCGGTGATTTATTAGCAAGACACCCTTCTCAGTTGTATCAACTGATGGGTGAGGGTGTTTGTTTAGGCATCATTCTTTGGTGGTATGCCTCCAAGAAAAGAAGCTTGGGTCAAATCTCAGGCATTTTCTTATTAGGCTATGGCTTATTTAGATTTTTAGCTGAGTTTGCTCGAGAACCAGATAGTTTCTTGGGATTATTGAGTCTTGGTTTGTCTATGGGTCAATGGTTATCTTTGCCAATGATATTTTTGGGCACTTATCTTATTTTTAGAAGAACTAAGTAATACATCTTAGTAACCCTCGATAAACAATCCTAATTAACAACCAGATTGCTAGGTACTTTCCCTTTTTAAGGGTTAGCACCTATGTATTCAAAAATGTATACAAAATACATTGGTGGAATGATACCCAAGATAGTTAAAACAGCCCTTTATGTAGAAGTCACTGAGCGTTTACGTTCAATGGTGGCGGGCGGAGTTTTAAAGCCAGGCTCATGGATTGATGAACAAAAACTTTCTGAAGAGTTAGGCGTATCAAGAACTCCTTTTAGGGAGGCCATCCGTATTTTGGCTTCAGAGGGAATTCTCAGAATTGAGCCACGCAAGGGATGCTACGTCACTGAATTAACTGACAACGATCTCAATGATATCTTTCCTCTAATGGCTATCTTAGAGGGGCGTTGTGCCTATGAGGCTGCACAAAAAGCGAATCTTAAAGAAATCAAGTCACTTGAATCAATGCATGAAAACTTAAAAAAGCATGCAGCTGAGAAAAATATAGATGACTACTTCATGACCAACCGAAAAATACATGAGGCTATACAAAGCTTGGCTGGTAATGAGTGGTTAACCAATATGGTTACTGATTTGCGTCGAATCCTTAACCTTTCAAGGCATCGTAGTCTGCATCACAAAGGCCGTATCGAAGAGTCTTGCCAAGAGCATCTATCTATTTTTGAGGCATTGAAGTCTAGAGATGCTGTCGAGGCCGAGAGATTGATGAAAACACATATTTTAAGGCAGCGTGAAGTATTAAAACTTCTTCAGACGTCAGAAATGCTAGCAGCATGATTTTAGATAAATTACTCAAGACTAGGCATTACACTAAAACCGTCAACGCTACCAAACGATTGCTTTCTGAGCGCGGTGAATCCAATTCTGCAAGTATGGCAAGTGATTTAATTGAGAACTTTAATACGCTTGAAGAGGATCAAATAGCTCAATATTTCCATTACTTATCTGAAAAATTAAATCCTAGTGGACCCGATGTACTGAGTGCGGCTCAAATGTATGCCGGAAAACCAAATGCTGATAATTTAATTTGGTTAATGAAGGTTGCTGAATCACCACGTCAGGAGCTATTGCGTCGCTTGAACCGTGCACCTAGCGGCACAAGCATGATTATCAATATGCGACATCATCTACTAAAACTGTTGATTAAAAAGCCAGAACTAAAAGCAGTAGATGCAGATATACAGCATCTACTGACATCTTGGTTCAATCCAGGCTTCTTAAAAATGCATCAGGTTGACTGGAAGTCCCCGGCTCATATTTTAGAAAAGATTATCCAACACGAAGCCGTTCATGAAATTGATGGATGGGATGATTTGCGACGTCGCTTACAGCCTGATCGTCGCTGTTTCTCTTTCTTTCATCCACAACTCTCTGACGAGCCATTGATCTTTGTGGAAGTCGCTCTATTGCCAGAGATTCCAGCGACAATTGCACCACTAGTAGATAAAAAATCGGCTGTGATTGATCCAAGCCATTACAAATGTGCCATTTTTTATTCCATCAGTAATTGCCAGCCTGGCCTTCGTGGCGTGTCGTTGGGTAACTTCTTAATCAAACGTGTTGCGGAAAGCTTAAAAAAAGAATTCCCATCATTAAAAACATTTTGTACTATTTCTCCCATATCTGGATTTACAGAATGGTTGGCAAATAATCAGGATCTTAGTCCTGACGATATCAAGCCTGGAATGTTTGAGAAATATCAAGATTCAATTAAAGTGTTTAATTTGCAAGAAAAGTCATGGCATGACCGATTGCAAGCTGGGTGGCATCCCGATGCTGCTTCGCTGAAAGAAAAAGAAGCACTTATGAGCTTATGTGCTTTTTATTTGATGACGCAGTCATCAAAAAGAGGGGGTAATTCTGTTGCTAAATTCCATTTAGGTAATGGCGCTAAGTTACACAGAATTAACTGGGCGGGAGACTTGTCAAAAAAAGGTATCAAACAATCAGCAGGTTTGATGGTGAATTACCTATATGACTTAGATAACGTGGAAGATAACCACGAACGTTTTGTGAATGGTGAAATTATTTATTCAAGATCAGTTTCTCAACTGGTTTAAAGATTAAATTTTTTTAAATTAATTTAACTGGAGTTCGAGGAGATAAGAAATGAAAAAACCAGTCAATGTAGTGAGTATGATCAGCGCAGTAACTATGACTTTGGGCTTAGCAGCTCATTCGGGAGCAAGCTTAGCTGACCCAAATTGGCCAAGTAAGCCGATTACGCTAGTCGTGCCATTCCCTGCGGGTGGTGGAACGGATGCTTTTGCAAGACCGCTATCAGCCCACATGACCAAGCAGATGGGCAAGCAAATTATTATTGATAACCGCGGTGGTGCAGGTGGAACATTGGGTGCCGGTGTCGCTTCTAAAGCTGCGCCAGATGGTTACACATTTTTGATGGGTGGTGCACACCATGCAATTGCCCCAACAATGTATCCAAAACTTGATTACGATATTGAAAAAAGTTTTGAGCCAGTGATGTTGGTGGCATCGCCACCTCAGGTAATCGTTATTAATCCTCAAAAAGTACCCGTTACTGATTTAAAAGGTTTGATAGATTATGCTAAAAAGAATCCAGCAAAATTGAACTACGGCAGTGCTGGTAATGGAAGTTCTCATCACTTAGCTGGTGAACTTTTCAAGATGCAAACTAAAACATTTATTACGCATATTCCTTACCGTGGCGCAGGTCCTGCTTTGTCTGATCTGATTGCTGGTCAAGTGGATTTAATGTTTGATGGATTGGGTTCATCAGCGCAACATATCAAAGGCGGACGTATTAAAGCCTTGGCAGTGGCATCAAACAAACGTTCTGCAGCTTTCCCTGATGTACCAACTGCTGCTGAAGCTGGTGTGCCAGGATATAACGTCAGTACTTGGTATGGTTTATGGGCTCCTAAAGGAACACCAAAGCCAGTAGTTGACAAGATGATTGCAGAAGTTACCAAGGCATTGAATAGTCCAGAATTAAGACAGACATGGACAAACAATGGCTCTGAGACGCCAAACTTAACAGGTGATGCATACGGTAAGTTTGTAACTGCTGAGATCAAGCGTTGGGCAGAAGTAGCAAAAGCCTCCGGCGCCAAAATGGATTAATGAGCTAAAAACTTTTTAATCGACTTATTGAGACATTGAATGAGTTTTTGAATGTATAAGTTAACTAGGGGTGCGCCCCTAGTTAATATTTGAGGTTGATATGAATTTATATGCATTATTAGAAAGTGGCTTTCCAAAAGATAAGTCCGCTTGTGCCATCGAAACACATGATGGGTTGTATTACAGCTGGGAAGATTTAGAAGGAGCTACTTCTAAAATGGCTAACTTATTGTTAGCACTTGATTTACCTCAGGGGTCAAGAGTGGCGGTTCAAGTTGAAAAGTCCCCGGAAGCATTATTTTTATATTTAGCAACACTTAAAGCGGGTTTGGTATATCTGCCTCTTAACACGGCTTATCAAGCCGCTGAGATGGAATATTTTGTTGGTAATGCAGAGCCTGCGGTTGTTGTTTGTAGCCCTAAAAATTATTCTTGGGTTTCTCAAGTTGCTAAGAAATCGGGAACAAAACATGTTTTCACCTTGGGTGATGACAGATCTGGTACTTTGCTTGAGAAAGCGGTCCCGCATCTTAGCAAAGGAAAAACAGTCAAGCGTTCAGATGATGACTTGGCTGCAATACTCTATACATCTGGTACTACTGGTCGTAGCAAGGGTGCGATGTTGAGTCACGCTAACTTGGGTAGCAATGCCAAGGTACTGAAAAAATTCTGGGCCTGGAAAAAGGGAGATGTTCTTTTACATGCTTTGCCTATTTTCCATGTGCATGGTTTATTCGTTGCTTCGCACGGAGCACTTCTTAATGGTAGCAAGATGATTTGGTTGCCGCGTTTGGATACCAAAGAGCTTATCAAACATATGCCGCGCTCAACCATCATGATGGGTGTCCCAACTTTTTATGTGCGTCTATTATTGGATTCAAGCTTTACGAAAAACACGGTTAAGAACATGCGTTTATTTATCTCAGGGTCTGCGCCACTCCTCACAGAAACATTTAATTCATTCAAAGAGCGCACTGGGTACACAATTCTAGAGCGCTATGGCATGAGTGAGACTGCCATGTTGACATCCAACCCTTATGAGGGTCGCCGTATCGGAGGATCAGTCGGTTTACCACTTCCTAAGACAAAAGTTCGTGTCATCAAAGAAAATGGAAAACTTTGTGGCGTTAATGAAATTGGTAATGTTGAAGTTAAAGGACCTAATATTTTTCAAGGTTACTGGCGCATGCCAGAGAAGACCAAAGAAGAGTTCACCAAGGATGGTTGGTTTAAAACGGGTGATGTAGGTCGCTGGGGAGGCGAAACAAGCGGTGGTAAGGTACCAAAAGAGTACCTATGTATCGTAGGAAGAAGTAAAGATTTAATTATTTCTGGTGGATATAACGTTTATCCAAAAGAAATTGAAAGTTTTATTGATGATATGCCTGGAGTTGATGAGAGTGCTGTTATTGGTATTCCTCATCCTGACTTTGGTGAAGCTGTCATGGCGGTTGTAGTTGCTAAATCAGGGCATTCACTCAATGCTGACTCAATGATCGCTAACTTAAAAGGTAAGATCGCTAACTTTAAAGTACCAAAGCTTATTGTGATTGTTTCTGAACTACCAAGAAATGCCATGGGTAAGGTACAAAAGAATATTTTGCGAGAAACCTATTGCACCTAGCATTCAAATAATCTGTGGTGCCTGACTCATTGAGCCACTCGAAAAAAAGCCCTATGTTGACATAGGGCTTTTTTCTTTTCTTAAGCACTACTTATCTAACTAGTTAAACCTTTATAAAACATATAGCCTGACAAACAGATTAAAACACCAGCAAATACTTTCTTGAGTTGTCCAACATTCAGTTGATGCGCAACTTTTGCTCCTAATGGTGCGGTGATGACACTTGCAATTGCTAGGCAAGCAAGTGCTGGCAGATAAATGTATCCGAATGATCCAGTTGGCAATAAAGGATTACCGTATCCGCTATAAACATAGCCAAGGACGCTAGCAACAGCAATTGGAAAGCCAAGTGCTGCAGATGTTGCTACTGCGTTATGCATAGCGACGTTACACCACAGCATGAAAGGCACTGAAACAAAGCCCCCACCAGCACCTACAAGGCTCGATAAAAATCCAATCACTGCCCCAAAACCAAACATGCCTGGTTTACTAGGAAGGGTTCTGCTTGGTAGAGGCTTTTTATTGAGTAGCATTTGGTAGGCGGAGAAGCCGACAAAACTAGCAAAAATTAAAGAAAGCCAAGAGGTTTTAAGTAGTGCAAATAATTTACCTCCCCCAATTAATCCGCCCAGTAGTATTCCTGGGGCAAGAACCATCACAATATCCCAGCGAACTGCGCCACGTTTATGGTGAGCCCTTACAGATGATAAGGAGGTAAATAGAATCGTCGACATCGATGTCGCAATGGCGATATGAACAATGCTTTCCGCAGGGAAGCCATAGATTGAAAATAAGAATGTTAAAAATGGGACCATCATCATGCCACCACCAATCCCTAGTAAGCCGGCGCTAAAACCTGTAAAACTTCCAAGGGCAATAAGGGCAAATATTTGTATGAGGGTCATTAAGAGGTCTATTTATTGATATTTATAAAATTGTTGATTAATGTATGCGAGAAGGTCTACTTCATCTTCAGGGAAAAGATCTAGTCGAAGTTCAGTATTGCACATCGAGATCATTCTTTTCACACCCACCAAATCTTTAGCTTTTCGATCCAGACGCGTATAAATAACATCACCGTTACCAAGTCCTGATTTTTCAGCATGACATTGATAGCATTTAGCTTGATGCAAGGTTTTTCCATTCAGTAAATCCGCAGAATTTACTGAAGAGCTAATTAAAAGAATGGCGAGAACTGTTTGAGCTTTAAAAAAGTATTTAACTAGCACAAGTATCTCCTTAGATTTGATAGATTCCCCACCTTGGCCGCTAGGCCGTCATCCTGAACCCAAAAGATTCAAGGCGGCATGGCAATAGTGCTTCGGGTGCACCAAGCTTTTCAGGGAGAACATGACCCGAAGTCATGCCCTATGAATTACGAGGCGCTCACGCCCACACCATATGGCCCACACCAGATGCTTGCGCATCGGTTCAAAGAACTATTGGCCTTGGCGCACCAGGCAGGGAAAGAAGTTTCAGGGCAGAATCAACAGTGGCTTCGATCTCATCGACTTTATTTTGTAAATCGGTGATTTGATCAAC